>JAGCYC010000096.1 GCA_017961015.1 Bacteroidales bacterium
AGCTACAATGGGCTTCGCTCTGGGAGGGCTGCCGGTGCCCTGGTGCTGGGTCTCACCACCAGCCACAGCGCGGCTGAACTGGCGCCGTATTCCGATATGCAGATTCCTGATTTCAAGGACTTTACATACGAGAAACTCTGCCGTGGACTTTGCTGATTTCATACTAGAATACAGCCAGGACAATCCGGCGGCGCTTGCCCTTCAGAGGGAGCGCCTGCAAGGGAGTGTGAGTGACTTCGGCCTGGCGATCTCCACCTTGGAGTCCCGTGCGAAGCTTCGTGACAAACTCCCCGAATGGTACGTTGTCCCGGCCCTTCATCTGCCCCTGCCGCTCAGCGCCGAGCAGTGCTCCTCATCGGCCACGGCCTTCTACAAGGCATCCCTTTGCAAGGGGCTCAGGGTGGCCGATCTTACCGGCGGCCTTGGCGTTGACAGCTGGGCGTTTTCTCAGAGCTGCGAGGCTGTGCTCTACAACGAGATGCAGCCGGCCCTGGTGGAGGCGGCAAGGCACAATTTCCCGCTTCTGGGTATGCAGAACGTGCAAATCAGCCAGGGCGAGCTTACGCCGGACAGTCTTGCCGATATCCTCGGAGACTTCGGCCCGGATGTCATTTTCCTGGATCCAGCCAGACGTGCCGATAGCGGCCGAAAGGTCTTCCGCCTGGAAGATTGCTCGCCCCGGGTACTGCCGCTTCTGCCGGCCCTTCTCGATGCCGCCCCGCTGCTTATGCTCAAACTTTCTCCTATGGCCGATATCTCCCTTCTCTGCCGCGAACTTGGCTGTGTGCGGGAGTTGCATATCATCGAGGCCGAGCGCGAGTGCAAGGAGCTGCTGGTTCTTCTCTCAAAGGAATCTTCTTTCCCTCCCGCCGCTGAAAATTATTTTTCGCTGCAGTTGCTGCGAAAAACCAATTTTCATCGGTCTGACAAGCCAACGCACGAAGATTCCTCAGAAGACATAGCTCCCGCCGCCCCGCGGATTTTTGTAGCGGCTCTTGGGCGCGGGGGCCAGTCGGTCCTCCAGGTTCCCGCCGAGGAATCTTCAATCCCACCCGCCGCTGAAAATTATTTTTCGGTGCAGTTGCTCCGAAAAACCAATTTTCATCGGTCTGGCGAGCCAACGCACGAAGATTCCCCGGCAACCCCGTCGGATAATTATTCCTCCGACGTTTCCTTCGCGGGGCTGGTGCTGTTTGAGCCGGGAAAGGGCTTGCTGAAGGCAGGTGCCTTTGAGCTGCCGCTGCAGTATGGCCTTTGCAAACTTCACAGGCACACGCACTTATATACTTGCTCCGGCGAGGTGCCATCGGCCTTGGAACCCTTCGGCAAGGTGTATCGGATACTGGATGTGAAGCCGCTGGATAAGCGGGGCATACGTGAAATGGGAAAGGCCTTCCCGAAGGCCGATGTCACCGCCCGCAATCTGCCCCTTACCTCGGCCGCTCTGCAGAAAAAGCTGGGCTGCAACCGCGCCGCCCCTTACCCCCTCTTCGGCGTCCTGTCCGACTCCGGCCCCATCCTCATCGCCTGCATACGGGAGTAGTGATCGGCCCGTGCCGTCGAAAGTCTGTCAAATAATAGCAGGGACTTTCGACGCCGAGGCCGGGTCTGACAGGCTACGAGTGTACTTTGTCTGTCAGAAAAACGCAGAGAAAGTACGAAAACCCCGCAAAAATGCACTTTGTCTGTTGAAAAATTGCAGACAAAGAACACCCGCGCGTAAACGTTATGCTTTCATAAGCGGGAATTCGCGGCACCAGGGGGAGAGGGGGCAGTCGGCGCAGTGAGGTTTGCGGGCGGTGCACACGTATCGGCCGTGGAGGATGAGCCAGTGGTGGGCTATGGCGCGCTCGTTTTCAGGGATGTAGCGCTCCAGCTCCTGCTCCACCGCATATGGGGTCTTGCCGTCGGAAAGGCCCAAGCGGTGCGAGACGCGGAACACGTGCGTGTCCACGGCTATTACGCCCTTTTCCCAAACTACCGATGCGATTACATTTGCAGTTTTGCGGCCTACGCCCGGAAGGCTCATCAGGGCGTCGATGTCGGAAGGGACCTGGCCGCCGAAATCGCTCAGCAGCCGGGATGCCATACCTATCAGGTGGCGGGTCTTGGCGTTGGGATAGGAAACGCTCTTCACGTAGGGATAGAGCTCGTCGAAGGAAGCGGCGGCAAGGGCGGCAGCGTCCGGGAAACGCTCGAAGAGGGGAGGGGTGACTATGTTCACCCGGCGGTCGGTGCATTGGGCGCTCAAAATCACTGCTATAAGCAGCTGGAAGGGCGTTTCGTAATGCAGCTCGGTAGCGGCCTGGGGCTGGTTCTCACGGAACCACTCCAGTATGGCGTTATATCTTTCGCGCTTTCGCATATCAATCAGAATTGCAGGGACGCATCAGAGGCGGCTGGAAGCCACGTGGGCAAATGCTCGAAAGCCGGCTCAGAGCTCCACGTCTATGCCCTCGTCCATCACCTCGGTGCAGTGTTCCTGCTCGCAGTTGAACACGCGTCCCGGGAACTTTTCGAAGATGGCGCGGTTGTGGGTGACCATTACGATGGCAGTGCCTTCCCTGTTCAGGCTCTGGAGGAGGTTCATTATGCCGTCGGCGGTTTCGCCGTCAAGGTTGCCGGTGGGTTCATCGGCCAGGATTACACGGGGACGGTTCAGAAGGGCCCTGGCGATGGCTACGCGCTGCTGCTCGCCGCCGGAAAGCTGGTGGGGCATCTTGTGGGCCTTGGTCTCCATACCCACGCTGGAGAGCACCTGCGAGATGCGGGCGTCGATATCGGCCTTCTCCTTCCAGCCGGTGGCGCGGAGCACGAACTCCAGGTTCTGGTCCACGCTGCGGTCCATAAGCAGTTGGAAATCCTGGAAAACCACGCCCAGCGAACGCCTGAGGTAGGGGATGTCGCGCTGGCGTATCTTGCGCAGGTCGAAGCCGCAGGCGCTGCCCTCACCGCTTTCGAGCCTGTTTTCGGCCGTTATGGTGCGTATGATGGAGGTCTTTCCCGAACCGACTTTTCCTACGATATAGGCGAAGTCGCCGGGATAAATATCCATATTCAGGGAATAGATTACCGTGCTTTCTCCGTTGAGGATATCGGCGTCTTTGAAATGAATGATGGGCTCTTCCATATTTTTCCTTTAACCAGGCAAAGATAATCAGATTTTTTAGTAAATTTGTAGGTTATAAGAAATATCGGCAATGAAAAGATTATATACAGTCCTTGCAGCCCTTGCGCTCGCGCTTTCTCTCCACGCCCAGCAGCCGTGGGAAAAGGCGCGTGCTCTGTACCGGCAGGGTTTTTATTCCGAGGCTATGGCCGTGACGGAAGGCCGCAGGGGTGAGATGGAAGAAGGTTACTATGTCCTGAGCGCCCAGGCGGCTGGGATTGAAGGCAGTTCCGAAAGGGCCCGGGTATATCTGGACCGCTATCCGGAATCGGTGCTGGTTCCCCAGGTCCACTATGCCCTCGGCCTGAGCCTTTTCGAAGGCGAGCACTTCGACGCCGCAATGCGTGAGTTCGAAACCATTTCGCAGGAAGATCTGTATCCTTCCCAGGTGGCCGAATATGCCTACAAGCTTGGATACAGCGCCTACGGTGCAGGCGAGTGGGAAAGGGCAAAACAGCTTCTGGGACGCGCCAGGGGCCTTCCTTACTCCGATTTTACGGCTCCTTCGTACTACTCTTTGGGCTATATCAACTACGCCCAGGGCAATTTCAAGGACGCCTCCCAGTGGTTCGAGCTGGCCGCCCACGACCACCGTTTCGCCGCCCTCGCGAACTACTATATCCTGGAATGCCGATTCAACCTTAAGGACTATGCCTACGTGGTCAAGTTCGGCGAAGGCCTTTTCGAAAAGGTCCCGCCCGAGCGCCAGCCGCATATGGCCCGCATAATGAGCGAGTCCTACCTGGTGCTGGGCGATGTTGAAAAGGCCCGCACCTACTACGAGCGCAACCTCCGCAACAACCGCAGCGTACGCACCCGCAGCGACTATTTCTACGCCGGCGAGATGTCCTATCTGGCCGAGGACTGGCAGGGCGCGGTGGACAATTTTATGTGTATGGAAGACCGGGCCGATTCCCTGGGCCAGGTGGCTAACTACCAGATGGGCTACAGCTATGTGAAGCTGCGCAACAAGGTGGCCGCGATGCAGGCCTTCAAGGATGCCTCCATCCCTTCCTTTACGCCTGCCATCCAGGAGGATGCCTTCTTCAACTACGCCAAGCTGGCCTTCGACCTTGGCCGCGACACCGCTCCCTTCCAGGAGTATCTGAGCCGCTTCGACGCCCGTTCCAAGGGTGACCGCATTTACAGCTATATGGCTATGGTGGCCCTCCAGAACCACGATTACGAGGGCGCCGTGCAGGCCTATGACCAGATTGACGAACTGGATCCGGGAATGCAGTCCAACTATATGAAGGCCTACTTCCTGAGGGCCCGTCAGCTTATGGAAATGGGCTCCTGGCGTGCTGCAGTGCCTCATCTGAAGGCCGCCGCCTACTATAGTTCCCGCCGCGAGGGCTTCAACCAGCTGTCGCGCTACTGGATGGCCGAAGCCTTCTACCGCGACGGCCGCTACGGCGAGGCCCGCACCATACTGAACGACCTTTATAACCTGTCGGCCCTGAGCGGACAGAAGGAAGGGGACCTTATCTCCTACCATATGGCCTACACCTATTTCCGCGAAGGAGACTATGAGAGGGCCCTCAAATGGTTCAACAATTATCTGGAGAGCGGAGACAGCACCCAGGGGGCCGATGCCTCCACGCGCGTGGCCGACTGCTACTTCTTCCGCGGAGAATATGAGACCGCCGTCGCCGCCTACGAGCGCAGTATGGCCTCATATCCCAATCCCGACGACCTCTATCCCGCCTACCGGGCCGGCGTGGCCAGCGGCCTGCTGCAGGACAACGAAGGCAAGATACGCTTCCTCGAAAGAGTGATAAACGCCACTCCTACAGCACCTTACTACTGCGAAACCCTCTATGAGCTGGGCCGTGCCTACGTAGCCGTGAACGACCAGGACAACGCAGCCCGCACCTTCAGGATCCTGCGAGGCGTCAGCACCGACCCTTCGATGGCGGCGATGGCTTCGCTGGAACTGGGTACCATAGCCCGCAACCAGGGCAGGGAAGACGAAGCCCTGCGCATCTACAAGCAGGTGGTTGCCGACGGAAGCAGCCACGCGGAGGACGCCCTGATGGCCATAGAATCCATCTACCGTTCCCGCCAGGATCCGGACGCCTACCTGGCCTATGTGAACAGCCTTGGCAGCGCTGCCAACCGCACCGAGGCCCAGAAGGAGGAGGTTTACTTCTCCACCGCCGAACAGATTTATCTTTCGGGTGACCTGACCCGTGCGGGCAGCACCCTCAAATCCTATCTCAAGCAGTATCCCGATGCGGTTTACGGGGCCAAGGCCTGGTATTACCTGGCCGAGTGCCACCGCGCCGCCTCCGAAAAGCAGCAGGCCGTGGATGCCTACCGTACCGCCCTGGACAAGGGCCTGGAAGGCGCCCTGGCCGAAAGCGCGCTCCTCCGCAGCGCCGGCCTGCATTACGAAATGGGCAGCTACGGCAAGGCCTATGGCACCTATCTGCAGCTCAAGGACAGCGCGAAACTCTCGGAGAACCAGCAGTTTGCCAAAGTCGGTATGATGAGGGCCGCCTTCCGCGCCCGCCAGTGGGACGATGCCCTCAAGGCCGCTGCCGATGTGCTTGGCGGCAAGCCCGACAAGCAGCTCGGCCGCGAGGCCCGTTACGTGAGGGCCAAGTCCTACCTGAGCACCAGCCGCCGTTCCCTTGCCTTCGCCGACCTTCAGGAGCTTGCCACCGAACCTTCCACTCCGGAGGGCGCCGAGGCCTGCTACCTGATTATCCTGGACCTGTTTGACCAGGCCGAATTTGACAAGATACAGGAGAAGGTGTATGACTTCTCGGGCAAGGCGGGCGGCCAGAACTACTGGCTTGCCAAGGCCTTCATCGTGCTTGGCGACTGCTTTGCCGAGCAGGGCAATATGGTCCAGGCCCAGGCTACCTTCGAGAGTATCCAGAATGGCTACACAGCCACTTCCGAGCAGGATGACGTGCCCGACCAGGTGCGTATGAGGCTCCGTAAAATCCAGCAGCTATGATGAAAGTGAGAAAGACAGTCATATCGGCCGCGGCGCTTCTGGCAGCCGCGGTGGCATCGGCCCAGAACCTTAATCCGACGGTGGTGGTCACCAATACCTACGAGCGCAGTGCCGAGGGTATCGACAAGCCCGCCCAGCCCATCGAGGTGCCCGACACGGTTTCCCGCTTCAACCTGGATATGGATTACGAGGTCCAGCCTACGCCCTATGCCGGGGCCTATGAGTTCCGTCCTTACCTGGTCCAGCTGCGTCCCGGTGCCCGCGAGAACGGGGAACACCGTCTGGACGCCCGCCTGGGCCTGGGCTACGGCTTCCATCCCGAGGCCGACGTGGTTTACACGCCTCTGATGGCCGGAAACGCCAGGGTGAACCTGTACCTGAGGCATCGTTCCTACTTCGGGAGGTACCGCAGCATCGGCCTTGACGGAAACCGCCTGGAATGGGACGGAAGCAGCCGTTTCAACGCCGCCGAATCCAACAGCCGCATAGGGGCCGATGCAATCTGGTCCTGGAGCGGTGGACAGCTTACGGCCGACGTCTTCTACCGGAATATCTTTGCCGATGACAAAAAGACCGTTGGCTCTTTCAATTCCCTTGGAGCCAGGGCAAGGATCCAGAGCCATCCCCGCGGCTCCCGCAGTTGGGAGGGGGGCGCCGCCATCCTCCATACCGGCGGCAACGACCTCCGCGAGAACTATATCAATCTGGACGGAAAGATGGGTATGGACCTGCTTTCCGGGAAGATTGAGATCGGCATAGGCTATGATGTCATTTCCACTTCGCATCCGGCCGTAAACGGCACCGCAGGGGTGCTCAACCTTACTCCGCGCTATCTGTTCAGGCTGGGAGACTTCAGCTTCAACCTCGGTGTGAAGGCTTCCATCACGCATCACAGCAGCGACACTTACTACAAAGGGGCTCCCTTCTCTCTGTTCCCCGATGCTGCAGTGAGCTACGAGATACTTCCCGACGCTATAGTGGCCTATGCCCAGGCTGGGGGCCGCAATACCCTCAACGCCGCCGGCAACGCTATGGAAAAGAGTCCCTTCCTGCCGATGTTCCCCGGCCTCTCCGGGCTCACGCGCGAATGCGTGAACGCGAGAATCGGCGTCAGGGGCAATCTGCTGGAAAGGATTTACTACAATGCCGCAGTGGGCTATTTCACCCAGGAAGGCCGTCAGTTCTGGGGCATTACAGAAGGTACCGGCGGGGAAATCCTGCCCGCCCTTACCAGGACGAAAGTGAAGGCCCTCTTTGCCGATGTGGCCCTGGGCTGGCAGTCTGAGTCGGTACAGCTGGACGCCCGCGCCCTCTTCCACAAGAGCTGGCTGGACGACAAACTGCACTGCTTCGAGCTTCCCGCCGCAAGCCTGGATCTGAAGGGTATGTACAACTGGGGAGGCCGGATTAAGGCCGGAGTCACGCTGGAGGGCGCTACAAGGCAGGTTTCCGACCTGGCGATAGTCCCCGGATACCTGGATCTGAGCCTTCTTGCCGAGGCCGGAGTGAACCATTATCTGTCGGCCTGGCTCAAGGTCGGGAACCTTCTCGGACAGACCATCCAGAGGATACCTTTCTATGCCCAGGACGGCATCTATTTTACCATCGGTGCACACTTGATTTTCTGATATTTTTTTCCTATCTTTGTACGTTTAAGAAAAACAGGAATTTAACGTACAAAAATGGAAGATATAGAGCAGAAAAAAGCGGCGGAACAGTATTCCGCGAGCAGTATCCAGGTACTTGAAGGTCTGGAGGCGGTGCGCAAGCGCCCGTCAATGTACATCGGCGATGTAGGAGAACGCGGTTTGCACCATCTGGTATACGAGGTGGTGGACAACTGTATAGACGAGGCTATGGCCGGCTACTGCACGGACGTGAAGGTCACCATCCTGGAAGACAACTCCGTGAAAGTGGAGGACAACGGCCGCGGTATCCCTACCGGTATGCACGAGAAGGAGCACCGCAGCGCCCTGGAGGTGGTTCTCACCGTCCTTCACGCCGGCGGTAAGTTCGACAAGAACAGCTACAAGGTATCGGGCGGTCTGCACGGCGTGGGCGTATCCTGCGTAAATGCCCTCTCGGACCTTCTGGTGGCCGAAATCCACCGCGAAGGCAAGGTCTTCGTTCAGAAGTATTCCAAGGGCAAGCCCCTCACCGACGTACAGGTAGTGGGCAACGCCTCCGATACCGGCACCACCATCACCTTCCACCCGGATCCCGAGATTTTCCAGCTTACACGCATCTACAAATACGAAACCCTCGCGAACCGTCTGCGCGAACTGGCCTACCTGAACAAGGGTATCCGCATTTCCCTTACGGACCTCCGCGAAATGGTGGACGAATTTGAAACCGCAGCCGACGGCGAGCGCAAGGCCACCGGCCGCCAGGTCTTCCGTTCCGACGTGTTCTATTCGGAAAAGGGCCTGCGCGAATTCATCGACTATCTGGATGCAGGCGCTCCCAAGCTCATCCCCGAGCCCGTGTGCGTGAATACCGACAAGGTGATTCCCATCGATATCGCCCTGCAGTACAACACCGGCTTCAGCGAGCGCATCTACTCCTATGTGAACAATATCCACACTATCGAAGGCGGCACCCACCTCCAGGGCTTCAAGATGGGCCTTTCCCGTTCACTTAAGAACTATGCCGAGAAGAACAACCTGCTGGCAAAATTCAAGGGCGAGCTCAGCCCCGAGGACTTCCGCGAAGGCCTTACCGCCGTCATTTCGGTAAAGGTGGCCGAGCCTCAGTTCGAAGGCCAGACCAAGACCAAGCTGGGCAACTCGGAGGTGACATCGGCCGTTTCCCAGGCCACTGCAGCCGCTATGGACCTTTACCTGGAGGAGCATCCGAAGGAGTCCAAGACCATTATCGAGAAGATCGTCCTTGCCGCAACCGCCCGCGCAGCCGCCCGCAAGGCCCGCGAGATGGTCCAGCGCAAAACCCCTATGGGCGGCGCCGGAATGCCCGGCAAACTGGCCGACTGCTCCGACCACGACCCCGAGAAATGCGAGCTCTTCCTCGTTGAGGGAGACTCTGCAGGCGGTACCGCAAAGCAGGGCCGCGACCGCCGCATCCAGGCCATCCTGCCTCTGCGCGGTAAGATCCTGAATGTGGAAAAGGCGGCGCAGGACAGGGCTTTCGAAAGCCAGGAAGTGCGCAATATCTACACCGCACTGGGCGTTACAGTGGCCCAGGAGGACGAAAACGGCGAGAAGCGTATGGACCTGAGC
The DNA here is from genome assembly GCA_017961015.1 of Bacteroidales bacterium. Taxonomy (GTDB): domain Bacteria; phylum Bacteroidota; class Bacteroidia; order Bacteroidales; family UBA932; genus Cryptobacteroides. The sequence goes on from JAGCYC010000096.1 coordinate 9,374, forward strand.
AAGCTCCGCTACCACAAGGTAATCATTATGACCGATGCCGATGTGGACGGCGCCCATATCGCCTGCCTCATCCTCACCTTCTTCTTCCGCTATATGTTCGACCTCATCAAGAACGGTTACGTATATCTGGCCACTCCGCCGCTGTACCTGGTGAAAAAGGGCAAGGAGGAGCGCTACTGCTGGACCGAAGCCCAGAGGGATGCCGCATCGGCCGAACTCGGAAAGGGCTCCGAAAAGGGCGTTACCATCCAGCGCTACAAAGGTCTGGGTGAAATGTCGGACGAGCAGCTCTGGGCCACCACTATGGATCCCTCCCGCCGCGTACTTCGCCAGATTACCATCGAGAACGCCGCCGAAGCCGAGCGCACCTTCTCAATGCTGATGGGTGACGATGTCCCGCCTCGCCGCGCCTTCATCGAAGAAAATGCGCACTATGCAAATATCGACGCCTAAAATACCCGGGCGGTTTTATCCGCTCATACTCCTTTTCGCAGTCCTGGTGCTCCTGATGCCCAGGACCGCGAAATTCAATTATGACTACAAGAAGGGGAGTACCTGGCCTTACGAGACCCTTATCTCCCAGTTCGATTTCCCCATCCTCAAGACCGAGGACCAGATCCAGGCCGAAAGGGACGAGGCCGGGGAAGGGGTCATCCCTTACTACCGTTTCTCCGAAGAGGTGGTCTCCACCGTGGTGCGCAATGTCCAGAGCCTGGACCTGGGTGCCTGGAACGTCCTCCGTCCCACGGTAGTCACCCGCCTGGGTGATGTCTACGCCAAGGGCGTGCTCCCCGACGGAAAACCCAAGCTGGACCGCGAACTGGGCCAGCTTTCGGACCAGGTGATATGCATCCAGCGCAACAAGAGGGCCCAGCGCTATCCCAGGACCGAGGTCTATCTGGTCTCGGAAGCCAGGAACGAGCTGATGACCCTGCTTGCCCGTTCCTACCCTTCGGTGAATATGGATTCGCTCTTCCGCCGCAGCGGCCTGAGCGAACTCATAGTGCCCAACCTTATCTACGACAGGGGAATGACCGAGCTCTCGCACGCCGAATCCTCGGATTACATCTCTCCCACGATGGGATATGTGAGGGCCGATGAAAAGATAGTCTCCAAAGGCGAGATTATCACCGCCGAGGTGGCCCAGATGCTGGACAGCTACAAGGCCGAATACAACAAGGTTTTCGGTTATGACGGCCCCAGGGCCCTCCTGTACCTTGGAAACGTGCTGCTGGCACTGATGCTTGTGGCGCTGCTCTACCTTGCGGTATTTATGTCCAATCCCGTGGTATTCCAGGACCGCAACCGTTATTATTACCTGCTAACGGTATGGCTGCTTGCGGCTGCCCTCACCTTCGTGATGGAGCGTATGGCTCCCTCGCTGATGTATTTGCTGCCTTATCCCGTGTTCGCGCTCTACCTTCAGGCCTTCTTCCGCAAGAGGGTGGTGCTGCCGGTGTACATCGTGCTGCTGCTTCCGCTCCTTATCTTTGACGGGAACGGAATGGAACTGTTCGTGATGTTCCTGCTGAGCGGTGCGGTTACGCTCGTCACTTTCGAACGCCTCGGGAAAGGCTGGCTCCAGTTCCTTAACGCCGCCATACTCTTCGGCGTGGAGCTGCTGGTGTTCCTGGGCTTCCGCTTCATCGACGTGGGCAGCACCGGCACCTGGTGGATAAGCCTTATCCAGATATTCGTGGGAGCGCTTCTTACTGTAGCCCTCTATCCGCTCATCTACCTTTTCGAGCGCCTGTTCAACCTGGTTTCGGTTACCAGGCTCATCGAACTGTCCGACACCAGCAACCCTCTGCTCAAGGAAATGTCGGCCAAGGCTCCCGGAACCTTCCAGCACTGCCTGCAGGTTATGAATATGGTGGATGCCGTGGGCCGCGCCGTAGATGCCGATGTCCCTCTCCTGAGGGTGGGTGCCCTGTACCACGATATCGGCAAGATGCAGAACCCTCTGTGCTTTGTGGAAAACCAGACCGGTGCGGTTCAGTATCACCAGGGAAAAACGCCCCAGGAAAGCGCCCAGGACATTATCCGTCACGTAGAGGACGGCGTAGCCCTGGCCGAGGAACACCGCCTTCCTTCCGTGGTTGCGGACTTTATCCGCACCCATCACGGCACTTCTGCAGCAGCCTATTTCCTTAACCAGTACCTGAACGCCGCAGGTGACCCCGAGGATACATCGGCCTTCTACTATGCCGGTCCCAAGCCCACTACGAAGGAGCAGGTTATCCTTATGATCTGCGACAGTATCGAGGCGGCATCCCGTACCCAGAAGGAGTTTACTTCCGAGGCCTGCCACCGCTTTGTGGAATCTATGGTGGATGCCAAGGAGAAAGCAGGCCAGCTGGAAGATGCCGATATTACCATCCACGAGCTGAACGTGGTGAAGAGCGTCCTCAAGACCTATCTCCAGCAGATTTATCACGCCCGCATAGCCTATCCCCGGCGCAAAGGCTCCCAGGCTTGATTCTTTAGGCTTTTTTTACTAACTTTGCGCCCCCAAAAATCAGCAGAATACAAAAAATAAAACCGAATATATGAAAATTGACAAGAAACAGAGCGATGCCCTGAACTATCAGGTAAGTATCGAGATTGCAGCGCAGGATTACGAGGAACCTCTCCACAAGCGCCTGAACGAGTACAAACGCAAGGCCGACATCAAGGGCTTCCGCAAGGGTATGGCCCCCCTGTCCCTTATCCAGCGCCTGTACGGCGACCAGGCCCTCTACGAATGTGTGAACGGCATTGTGTCCGAGCAGCTTAACAAGTTCATCGAGGACGAGAAGATCCGCGTAGTGGGCGAGCCCCTCACCTCCGAGGACCAGCCCCAGCTTTCCTGGAAGGCCGGCGAGGACTTCACCTTCAAGTTCGACATTGCCCAGACTCCCGTCATTGACATCACCGCCAGCAAGGAGGACAAGCTTCCCTGGTACGAGATCAATGTGACCGCCGCCGACAAGAAGGCCACCCGCGAGCAGCTGCTCCAGCAATACGGCTCCCTGCAGGAAGGTACCAAGGCCGGCGAGAACGACTACATCATCGCCGATATCGAGAACGAAGGCCATAAGGCCGAGGGCGTGTATGTGTCCGTTTCCAACGTTGCAGAGGAGGCCCGCGGCGCCTTTATCGGCCGCAAGGCAGGCGACAAGTTCCAGCTTGATGTGAACGCCGCCTTCGCCAACGAGACCGACCGTGCAGCTATGCTCAAGGTGGACAAGGCCCGCCTGGCACAGCTGGATCCTATGTTCAACTTCACCGTGGTGAATGTGAAGACCTACGTGGCCGCCGAGGAAAACCAGGAGACCTACGACAAGATCTTCGGCAAGGACGTGGTCACCACTCCCGAGCAGTTCGAGGAGAAGATAGTGGAGCGTATCAAGGCCGGACACGCCCAGGACGCCAACTACCGCTTCGGCGCCGACGTCCGCAAGTACTTCGTGGAGAAGGCCGGTGTGGAGCTTCCCGAGGCTTTCCTGAAGCGCTGGCTCACCCAGGTGAATGCCGATAAGTTCACTCCCGAGCAGGTGGAGAAGGAGTTCCCCGCCTTCATCGAGGACTTCAAGTGGCAGCTTGTCCGCGGTACCCTTATGGACAAGTTCGGCCTCAAGGTGAGCGAGGATGACATCCGCGCCGCCGCCGAGGATTTCGTACGCTATCAGTACGCTATGTACGGTATGGCCGGCGTTCCCGAGGATATCGTGAAGTCATCGGCCCAGAATGTGGTGGAAGACCAGAATCAGCGCCGCCGCCTGGAGGAGCAGTGCGAGGACAATATCACCATCGCCCGCATCCGCGAGGAGGTCACCGTCCAGAACAAGAAGATCTCGATGGAGAAATTCCGCGAGCTTAAATAATTACAGATGAACGAGTTCGATAAATACGCAAGGAGCAGGGGCATCTCTTCGATGACCCTGTCCCGTTATGAAAGCGCATACATCAATCCTACCATTACCGAGGAGCGCAAGCTCAACGTGGCGCAGATGGATGTGTTCAGCCGCCTTATGATGGAACGCATCATTTTCCTTGGCGTTCCCATCGACGACGACGTGGCCAACATCATCCAGGCTCAGCTGCTTTTCCTGGCTTCCCAGGACAGCGAGGCCGATATTACGATGTACCTGAACACTCCCGGCGGTCAGGTGAGCTCGGGCCTTGCCATCTACGATACGATGCAGCTGGTCCAGCCCAGCGTAGCTACGGTATGCACTGGTATGGCCGCCTCTATGGGTGCGGTGCTGCTCTGCGCCGGTGAAAAAGGCAAGCGCAGCGCCCTTCCGCACTCCCGCGTGCTCATTCACCAGCCTCTGGGCGGTGCCCAGGGCCAGGCTACGGAGATCCTGATAGCCGCCCGTGAGATAGAGAAGATTCGCGGCGAACTCTTCGGCATCATCGCCGCCCACAGCGGCCAGCCTGTAGAGAAGGTCGCCGCCGACGGCGAACGCGACTTCTGGATGAGCGCCCAGGAAGCCAAGGACTACGGAATGGTAGACGAAATCCTGAGCAAGAGACAGCGCTAAGATGGCATCCAAAAAGGGAATAAGCGGCCAGGGAAGCCGCTGTCTGTTCTGCGGCCGCACGAATGCGCAGGTCCCTATGCTCCTTCAGGGTATGGAGGGCTGCATCTGCAGCGACTGCGTCAAGATGGCTTCGGACTACCTCCAGGAAGTGATGGGGGAGGGCCGCAAGAAGTCATCGGCAAAGGACGTTCCCATCGGTAAAGCCCCGAAGCCCAAGGAGATAAAGGCCTATCTGGACCAGTACGTGATTGGTCAGGACAGGGCCAAGAAGGTGCTTTCGGTGGCGGTTTACAACCATTACAAGCGCATCAGCCACAATCTGGTGGAAAGGCCCGACGACGGAGTGGAACTGGAGAAGTCCAATATCCTGCTGGTGGGCCCTACCGGAACCGGCAAGACCTTGCTGGCCCGCACCATAGCGAAGCTGCTGGACGTACCCTTCACCATAGTGGACGCAACGGTGCTTACCGAGGCCGGCTACGTGGGTGAAGATGTGGAAAGCATCCTTACCAGACTGCTTCAGGAGGCCGATTTCGACCAGGCCAAGGCGGAGCGCGGCATAGTCTTCATAGACGAGATCGATAAGATTGCCCGCAAGAGCGACAATCCCTCCATCACCCGCGACGTTTCCGGCGAAGGCGTGCAGCAGGCCCTGCTCAAGCTGCTGGAAGGCGCTGTGGTAAACGTCCCTCCCAAGGGCGGCCGCAAGCACCCGGAGCAGGAGTTCATACACCTGAACACCCAGAACATACTCTTTATCTGCGGCGGTGCCTTCGAGGGTATCGAGCGCAACATAGCGCTCCGCAAGAATACCCGCGTGATAGGCTTTACCGCGGAACAGAAGCAGAGGATAGACCCCGACAGGCTTATGGAATACGTGGATTCAATGGATCTGCGTTCATACGGCCTAATCCCGGAGATCGTGGGCCGTCTGCCGGTCGTGACCTACCTTGACCAGCTGGACAGGGCGTCCCTGCGCCGTATCCTCACCGAGCCCAAAAACGCCATCCTGAGGCAGTACACCAAGCTTTTCGAGATGGACGGGCTTAAGTTGGAGATAGACGACGAGGTCCTGGACCTGATAGTGGATACTTCCATAAAGAACAAGCTGGGAGCCAGGGGACTCCGTTCCATCTGCGAGAGGCTTATGGCCGACGCTATGTTTGACGCTCCGTCCTCGCGCAGCAAGACCTTCCGTCTGAGCCTGGATTATGCTAAAGAAAAACTTGCAGAATAAAAAAACTTTGCATATCTTTGCAGTCCTTTTCGAGGGCTTAGCTCAGTTGGTTTAGAGCGCTTGCTTGACAGGCAAGAGGTCGGCAGTTCAAATCTGCCAGTCCTCACACAGGGAAGAAGGTCTTATCGGCCTTCTTTTTTTTTGACTTTTTCCCTTCGAATAATTATATTTGTACGATTAAGACAAGGGTATAGATGTCAAACGCTTCCACTCAGATCAATTTGGACGGACATGGCCAGATGATACTGGACCAGTACCGTGAGAATATGCCTGTGTACAAGGAGATGGCAAGGGTAGTTCCCGACATGATACGCAGCGCCTTCGATGACGCCGGCATACTCGTTGCCTCCGTAGAGCACAGGATAAAGGCTGGTGATTCACTTGCAGGAAAACTTGAGCTTAAAGGCGCCAAGTATAACAATATCTTCGATATAACAGATATCCTGGGCCTTCGTGTCATTACCTTCTACATAGACGACGTGGACATAGTGGCCTCCATTATCGAGCGCCTCTTCGAGATAGACTGGGAGAATTCGGTGGACAAGCGCAAGATCCATGAGATAGACAGTTTCGGCTACCTGTCGCTGCACTATATCTGCAGGCTTCCCAAATCGGCCTACAGCAATCCGGAGCATCCCGAGATTAACAAAATACGCTTCGAGGTCCAGATGAGGACCATCCTGCAGCACGCCTGGGCCAACCTGAACCACGATACCGGCTACAAGAGCGGCGTGGAGGTGCCCAAGGAATACCTCCGGAACATGAACCGCCTTGCAGGTATGCTGGAACTGGCCGACGAGCAGTTCAGCCTTATCCGCAACGGTATAAGCGACTACCGCCACCGCATCCACAACCTCGTAGCCTCGGGCAATCTGGCCGATGTCCCCCTGGACGGCGACGGCTACCGCAGCTACCTGGAACTCAAGCCTTTCGACAAGCTGAACCGCAAGATAGCTTCCGTGAACCAGGCCGAAATCCAGGAGGTTTCCCTTATGCCTTACCTGGCCGTGTTCAAGGGCATGGGCTTCAAGACCCTCGGGGATATAGAGGCCCTCATAAAGGGCTACCGCGAGGCCGCCTACCAGCTTGCCTGCTACCAGCTCGGAATCACCGAACTGGACATCATTTCCTCGTCCCTGGGCCCGCAGAACCTGTGCATAGCCTTCATCCTGAAAAACGGAGGCGGACGCCTTGGAATCAAGTACCTCCTGGATGCCCTCAACGGCGCCTCGGAAGGCAATGAAATGCTTGCCGATATGATAGTGGAGCAGGCCAAGGACTTACCTTTTATGAATCAGTAGCTTATGGCAAACGCAGCCCTCGATACCACTCTGCTGGACCGCGCGATACTCTTTGCGGTAAAGGCCCATGCCGGCACCGAACGCCGTGGGAAGGGTTTCCCCTATATCGTGCACCCTATGGAGGCTATGGAAATCGTGGCCACGATGACTCCCGACCAGGAGCTGCTGGCCGCAGCGGCGCTTCACGATACAGTTGAGGACACCGATGTGAGCATAGAAGACATACGCGAAGCCTTCGGCGAGCGTGTCGCAGCGCTTGTGCAGGCCGAAAGCGATGTTTTCGTGGAGGGCGTGAGCGAAGAGGACAGCTGGCCGGCGCGCAAGCAGGCGGCTATAGACCGCATCGCTGCAGCGCCCCTGGATGCCAAGATGGTGGCCCTTGGGGACAAGCTTTCCAATATGAGGGCCATCGCCAGGGACTATGCCGTCCAGGGAGACGCCCTTTGGAATCTTTTCCACGTGAGCGACCCCGCCCTGCACGCCTGGCATTATCGCGGACTGCTGGAAGCCCTGCGCGAACTGGAAGGCAGTTTTGCCTTTGCCGAATTTGAATCACTTGTAAATCAGGTTTTTGGAAAATGAAGATAGAAGCCATACCCATTTCCCTTGACGACTACATCCTCAGCGGTGGCGGCGCCAACGGCGAAAGCTATGACCACAAGACGGACCCTGAGCTTATGCTCAAACTCTACTTCCCGGGAAAGATTACCCAGCCCCTGGACGAGATGCTTATGGCCCGCAAGGTATACGATGCGGGAATTCCCACCCCCGAACCCGGCGACTATGTGGTGACGGAGGACGGCCGCTACGGTATCCGTTTCCGCCGTATATTGGGCAAGAAATCCTATTCCCGCGCCACTGCCGACGATCCCGCAAATGTGGACCGTTACGCCTCGGAATTTGCGCAGATGTGCCTTAAGCTTCATTCTACGAAGCTGGATACCACCCAGTTTGAATCGGTGAAGGATCGTTACTTCCATCTTCTGGAGGAGAATCCTTTCTTCACTTCCCGCGAGAAAGACCTCTTGGGGAAATTCATTGCCGATGTCCCCGACAGGGATACCGCGATTCACGGCGACCTGCAGTACAGCAACGCCATTTTCGCAGGTGACAGGCGTTACTTCATCGACCTGGGAGACTTCTGCTACGGCAATCCTCTCTTCGATGTGAGTATGGTATATCTTTGCACCTGCCTGAGCGGCGAAGACTTCATACTTGAGACCTTCCATATGGACAAGGCCCTTTCCACCGAGTTCTGGAGGCATTTTGTCCCGGCTTATTTCGGAAAGGGAGTCTCAGTGAAGGAGGCCGAAGATCTGGTGATGCCCTTTGCCGGCCTCAAGACACTTATCGTAGAGCGCGACACCCGCTGCCCTATGCCTGAGTTCAGGGCCGCCCTTAAAAGTATAATCGGTTAGATTGATGAATTCTGCGAAAAACGATACTTCTCCGCTGAAAATCACGCTGCGCGGCGATATAAGGCAGATTCCACGCCTGGAGGACTATGTGGCGGAACTTGCCAGCCGCTCCGGGATGGATCCTTCCCTTGCCCTCAGCGTAAACCTTGCCCTGGAGGAAGCCGTAACCAACGTGCTTCTCTATGCCTATCCCAAGGGGCAGGATGCTGTGGCCGATATCGAGGCCTTTGCCTCGAAAGGCAGCGTGCGCATCATCCTGAGCGACAGCGGCGTTCCCTTCGACCCTACCAAGGCCGACACCGCCGACACCAGCCTGGGTGTGGAGGAAAGGCCCATCGGCGGCCTCGGAATCTTCCTGGTGAGGCAGATTATGGACAGCGTTGAATACCGTTACGAAGGCGGAAAGAATATACTTACGATGACTAAAAACTTTTAAACAATATGGAAATCATTATCAAAAATCAGGGTACTGAAACCCTCGTGGAACTTGTCGGAAGGCTGGATACCCTGGCCTCCCAGGAAATTACCCCCCAGATGACAGGCCTCCAGGACAAGGCCGACGGCGTCATTATCCTGGACTGCAAGAAGCTGGAATACATCTCCAGCTCCGGTCTCCGTCTTTTCCTCACCCTGCGCAAGGCCGCAGCCGTGAAGGGAGGAAAGGTTATCGTGAGGAGCATTTCCCCGGAAATCCGCAACGTCTTTATGATGACCGGATTCCTGAATCTGTTCCAGGTAGAGGACTAGCCGATGCCGCTTGCTGTCTTTTCACTTGACCTGCTGTCGGAGAATATGCTGCTGCTGGTAGCGCTGCTGTTCTTCGCGGCCATACTCCTGTCCAAGATAGGGGCCAGGATAGGCGTGCCTGTCCTGCTCCTCTTCCTTGTACTGGGCGTCGTTGTAGGCAGCGAGGGACTCGGCATCAATTTCGAGGACTATCACCTGGCCGAATCCATGGGCCATTTTGCCATGACCGTAATCCTGTTTGCGAGCGGTCTGGAAACATCGGCCCGGAACGTCAAGCCGGTGATGAGGCAGGGAATGCTGCTGTCGTCGGCGGGAGTGTTCCTGAACGTTATCTTTACCGGCCTTTTCGTATTCTTCGTCCTCAGGCCCTTTGCCGATACCGGGCTTCAGGCCTCCGTGGCAGGCTGCATGCTTGTAGCGGCGGTAATGTCGTCCACCGATTCGGCCTCGGTGTTCTCGGTGCTAAGGGAAAAGCGCCTGCGCCTGAGGGAAAACCTGGGCCAGCTGCTGGAGCTGGAATCGGGCAGCAACGACCCCATGGCCTTCATACTCACCCTCCTTCTGGTGCAGTATATGGCCCCCGGAAGCTATTCCATAGGCATACCCGGCCCGGAATGGCTCAACATGGCGGTGATGCTGGTCCTGCAGGTCGGAATCGGCCTTGCAGTGGGCCTGGCGGCAGGTACCCTTGGCAGCTGGCTCCTCTCCAGGATCAAGCTCCCCGGCGGCTCCCTCTATTCCATCCTCATCCTCAGCCTCGGCTTCCTAGCCGATGGCCTTGCCGGCGTGCTGGGCGGTAACGGCCTCCTTGCAATCTACGTCGCGGCCCTTATCATCGGCAATCACATGAAGGGCAGCTTCACCAGGGAAGTGTTCAGCTTCTTCAACGGCATGACCTGGCTCATGCAGCTGTCCATGTTCCTGATGCTGGGCCTGCTGGCCAGGCCTTCCATGATGGGGGTGAGCGCGCTTCCTTCGCTGCTTATCGGCCTGTTCATGATGTTCGTGGCGCGTCCGCTCAGCGTTTTTATATGTCTGGCACCTTTCAAGGACCTTTCCTTCAGGGCCAAGCTGATGGTTTCCTGGGTGGGCCTCAAGGGCGCCGGTCCCATACTCTTTGCGCTTTCTCCGGTAGTTGCCGGGCTGGAAGGCGCAGGCGCCATCTTCAATCTGGTGTTCTGCATAACCCTGCTTTCACTTGTGGTGCAGGGGAGTACGCTTATACCGGTATCCCGCTGGCTCCGCCTCTCCTATGACGATGAACCCCAGGTGGAAAGCTTCGGCATGGAACTTCCCGAGGAAATGGGAATGCTCCGCGACCATGTGGTCTCAGAGGAAGACCTGTCGGCAGGCGCTACCCTCCGCGAGCTTAGCCTTCCCCATGGTATCCGGGTTATGATGGTGCGCCGCGACGGGAAATTCCTGGTCCCTCACGGCAGCATGAAGCTTCAGGCCGGCGACCACTTACTCATTGTAATGGGCGAATCCGATGACTGATTTCGACAATATCATAAATTTCAGGGATCTGGGCGGCCTTCCCGTCGGGAAAAAGACCGTGAGGCCCATGAGGCTGCTCCGCTCGGCCCATCTTTCCGATGCCAGCCCCTCCGACATAAGCAGGCTCCAGAACGAGTACCGCCTGCGCAAGATATTCGATTTCCGCACCTATCCCGAGGCCGAATCGGCCCCCGACAAAGTAATTCCGGGCGCGGAGCACATCCTTCTTCCCACCCTTGACGAGGAAGAGGAGCGCCGCAGCGGCGAGGCTGTCCCCGCCCAGACCTGGCTGAACCTCCCCAAGCACATAGTCCAGCTGTCGTTCACCGCGCTTTTCCAGAAAAAGGC
>JAGCYC010000097.1 GCA_017961015.1 Bacteroidales bacterium
CGGAAATGACCTGCCCCTTGATCCAGATATCGTCGTAGATATAGGTGCCGCCGGGCTTGTACATCTTCTTGAAGTCCGCGATGGTGGTGAATTCCTTGAAGCCGTAATGAAGCTTGAGGAAACCCTCGGTATAAGGCGTGAAGCCTTCATAACTTCCCTTGGAGAAGTTGAACACGGGCTGCCATTCTTCCTTCAGACTCTTGCAGGCCACGAGGGAGAAAAGCGCTGCGATGATAATCAGTGTCTTTTTCATAAGCATTAGAATCTGAAGTAAATGTTAAGCATATAGTTGATTCCGGACATATAGAAGTACTTGGAATCGAAGCGGTAGAACTGCGACTTGGAGACGGTGTTGTCCACAAGACGGGTCTGCTCGTAACCGCCGGTCTTTACGTTCCTGTTGTTCAGGAGGTTCTTCACATTGAGCGAGAAGCCCAGCTGATACTTGTAGCGGATGTACCAGGACTTGCCGATGGAAAGGTTCACCAGGAAGGCAGGGTCGAACTTCTCCTGGGAGGTCATATACTCCACTTCGGCGTCGCTCATCTGGTTGTCCAGGCCGGCTACGGCGTAGTCCGTGCGGTAGAAGGGGTTCATATCCAGGTAGGCCCTGTCGAAGTATTCAACATCGGCATCGATGAACCAGTATTTGTAGTTGTAGTTGAGTCCCAGGCTCACGGCCGTCTGCGGAGTGGAGGGGACGTAGTGGCGTACCTTTGTGCCGTCCTCGTATTCGGTGCTGCGCCAGAAGGGTACCAGGATGTTGTCCATTACCAGTTCGTCGCTGTTATCCACGGTCTGGGTCATACGGGGAGTGGAAGTGTAAACGTACTCGCCCAGCGCAAGGGCACCCTGCAGGCTCAGGTTGGGAACCAGGTAGGTGGGTACCTTGAAGCCCAGCTCGATACCGCTGTGGCGCTCGCTGATTCCGCTGATGGCGAAGTTGGAGAAGGCGTTCTGGAGGTCGTCGTAGGCACTCATCACCTTGGACTGGTCCTTGATGGTGGTGTAGTAGGCCGATGCCCTCACGTTGATGCCGTTCCCGCTGAACTGCCAGTTGATGTCGGAGGTGAAGGTCTTCACCGGCTTTACCGAAGTCACCATCGTATTGCGGGTACGGGGCGAGAGGAATACCTGGTTGAAGCGGGGCGCGTCGTTGAAGTAGCCCATATTGGCATAGATCCTCATATTGCCGCCGATAACGTAATTGAGCGTGGCCTTTCCGGCATAGGTAAGGAACTGGGAAACGCGGGAGTTGCCCTTGGATGTGATAAGGTAGCCCTGGGAATCATAACTGGGCTCCACGGTCTGGCCGTCTACCACAAGCTTGTTGCCGTAGGGGTCGCGGCCGGGGAAGAGGCCCTTTCTCAGAAGGCCCTCACGCCAGAAGCTTTCGTAGCCGATGCGGCCGCCCAGATCGGCGCTCAGACGGCCGAAGGTGAAGTGGCCGTTGATCCAGCCGCCGTAGTTCTGTACGTGGGCGTAGTAGTCGTAGCCGTACTTGTCGCCTTCCTTCAGTTTCTGGGCAAAGCCGTGAATCTGATAGTAGGTAAGGTCGTTCTGGAGTTTCCAGGGCGTTGCGGCGAAGTCGCGCTCGGCAAAGTTGTCGGTATTGAGGAAGTAGCTGCCGCCCATAAGATCGGCAAGCACTTTATAATACTCGGTGCGATTCAGGCGGGCGTTGAGGCCTCCGGTGAGGGTGAGCCAGTTTGCGGGACGGGCCTTGAAAGTCCAGGCGAAGTTCAGGTCCTTCTGGTCTACGTGGCGCTCCTCGATGACGTATTTGGAACGGCCGTCAGCCTGCATACTGTTCATCATATACAGGCGGTCCCAGTCTATCTGGACCAGTTCCGGATGCTTGGAAGGATTGGACCAGATTTCCTTGGCCCAGGCATACTTCATCTCGTTGTTGCGGTTCAGGTCGGAGACGTATTCGCCGTTGACCGTACCGTAGTAGTAGCTGGGAAGGTTGCGGTAGTAGTCCGGACGGGGGTCCTGGGCATCGTACCAGTCAAGTGCGGTGTAGCCGTTCTTGCCGAAGCGGTAGAGCACGGTGAGCGAGCTCTCGAACTTGTCGGAAGGAGTGAAATCCCACTTTATCAGGGCGATGGGCTCGTGGGTCTTGCGGACTCGGGAGTTGCGCACCTTGCCGTTGAAGTAGCCCCAGTTGGAGTTGTACATATTGTCACCCACCAGGTCGTACACTTCCTGGGTGGAAGCGTTCTGGGCGCCGCGCTCGCCGGGAGTGCCGAAGAACACGAAGCTGAGCTTGTTGTAATCACCGAGCACCTTGTCGGCGGCCAGGTAGTAGGCCAGGGAACGGTAGTATACACCCTTCACCCAGTCGTTGCCTCCCAGACGTGCGCTCACGTTCGCGGCGAAGGCCCATCCGTTATCCATCAACCCGGTGGCATAGGAGGCCATTACACGCAGGCGGTAAAGGGCGCTGTTGGTAAGCACGCTTCCCCTGAGGCCCTTGCGTACGTGGGACGCAGTTCCGAACACGTTGGTGGCTCCGTTGTATCCGCCAAGGCCGAAATCGGCGGCCTCGGTGCCGTTAACCGATTCCTTGGAGCGCATAGCCTCGTTGAGGCCGCTCCAGAGCGAGAACGGACCGTAACCGGTGATTGCGTCGTTCAGGCGCACTCCGGCCAGGTATACGTCCTGCGTCTCGGAATTGTAACCGCGGGTACGGAAGCGCACGGCGGAGAAATTGTATCCGGCAATGCTGTTGAACACGTCGTTGGAACCGAAAAGGATGGTGGGGTTGTCATTGTACCCGCTGTCGTCCATATCGAATGCGGCGAAGGAATCGTCGCCCATCTCCGACAGCTGCTGGGTGGCAGTGATACCCAGGTTGAACATATTCTTCACGAAACCGTCGTTCACCGTCACCTGCACCTGGGTCTCCAGGAAGTCCGGGGCCGTGATTACCAGGGTATAGGCTCCGTCGGCCAGGTCTCCGATGAGGAAGGTTCCGTCCGCGGCCGATTCCACCTGCGCCACCTGCACTGCACCCTGCAGCAGGGTGAGGCTGGCTTTCTCCACAGGAACCCGGCCGTTTCGGTTCACCACCGTACCCTTCACGCCGCCGGTGTAGTCCTGCGCCTGCAGGGCCACCGAAGCCAAGAGTACGGCAAATGCCAGAAGGATTCTTTTAGTCATATGGGTTGATTATTTTTTAATGACGATGTAAGTGGGATAGTGGTCGGAGTAGCCGCCCACGAAGGCACCGTTGGAGAAAGTGCGGAAAGGAGTTCCCTTGTACTGGCCGCTCTGATTGGTCATAAAGGGACGGTTGAACACCCTGCCGTAGTATTTCTTCTTGACGATGGGCTGGATCTGGAACGTGCCCTTGGGGGCGTGGGCAAGGCTGTAATTTACCAGGATGCAGTCGTAGATATTGGCTTCACCGCGGTAGTACAGGGTGCTGTAGCCGTCGTCCAGCATACTCCAGAAGGGAGAGAAGAAGTCCTCGGGACTCATCTCGTCTATATTGCGGCGACCCCTCATATACTTGGCCATAGAGTCGTCGTAGGGATTGTCGTTCATATCGCCCATAATCACGCACTTGATTCCGGGATATTTCTCCATCATACCCCTTGCGTGGTTGTAGGCGATCTCGCCGCCGCGGGCCCTCAGGTCCTGACCCTTGCCGCCCAGACGGGAAGGCAGGTGGCATACGTAGAAGGCAAAGTGCTCGCCGTCGATGATGCCGTGGACCATAAGGATGTCACGGGTGCGGAAACGGGCCTTACCTTCATCGTCCAGGGAGAACTCGATGTCGGAATTGAAGTCGAATGGTATGGCCTCGGATTCCACCAGTTTCATCTTGGAGGGATCGTAGAGGAGCGCTACATCCACACCGCGCCGGTCGGGACTCTCGTAATGCACGATCTGGTAGTTAGCGGCCGCGATGGCGGGTTCGCACACCAGGTCTTCCAGTACGTGGCGGTTCTCGATTTCAGATACGCCCAGCACCGTGTGCCATACCTTGTTGTCCTTCTTCATTTCGGCTATCACGCGCGCCATATTCCTGAGTTTTATGGCGTACTTGGCCTCCGTCCAGGCGTTGCCGCCGTCGGGAAGGTATTCATAGTCGTTCTTTCCCTCGTCGTGATAGGTGTCGAAGAGGTTCTCCAGGTTGTAGAAGCCTATCACGTGTGAACGCGAAGCCTGGGCGGCTCCCGTGAGGGGAAGCAGCACAAGGGCGAGGATCAGTGCGACGAGATGTATGCGTTTCATATAACTTTGTTTTTATTTCCAGAATGTGGCGGGCTCGGCGGCCTCTACCTTATCGGCATTGGTCTGACCTATCTGCTTTGCCAGATTGGGGAAGAAATCTATTTGGGTCTTCTGCTCCAGCTGGTCGATGGACATAATGTAGGAGTTCACCGACGAGGCGGGCAGATTAGGATTATGGTCGAAGAACCAGCCGGCGGCCATAAAGCCGTTTATGGTACCTGCTGCCGATCCGCGGTAAAGCAGGGCCTTGAAGTAGTGGGTGGGTATCTTTACCTCGAAACCGGAGTTGCCCCAGGTCCATCTGGTAGATCCGGAGAAGAGGGCGCCGGTAACCACATAGAGGGTATCGGCCTTCTGGGCGAAGCCGCGGACCTGGTTCTCCAGGGCCAACCATATTCCGGAATTGAAGTCGTAATCCTGAGGAGTCTGGTTTGTGGAATAGTAGGTGGAACGGTGGGCCGCAGCGTGGGACGAAGCCCTGTCGGCTGCGGGGAGCTGATGCCCCCTGGTCATACCGCCGCCGTAGGAACCGCCGCCAAGGAAGGGCTGTTTGTCGGCAGGCAGGCAGGGGTCTATGGCGCCCCAGCCGTCTATCCTGGAGCCACTCCCCTTCAGGTTTGGATTGAGGGGATAGGCTACCCACAGTGACATATGCTCCTTGCTGTCCCAGTAGCAGGTCCAGTTCCGTACTCCGTCGGTATTGCGGTTGCGGTAGACGCCGCCCTGGTAATTGTGTACCAGCACCTCACGTCCGTCTCCGGCTTTGGTTGCGGGGAGTTCCAGCCAGTCCATACGGGCCACATCCTGGCCGAAGTCACCTTCGCCCAGTCCCCTCTGACGCACCACGGATTCGCTTTCCTTGGTGCCGGAGCTGAGGACGAGGGAGAGGGCGCGGCCGGTCTGGTCGGGATTGGCATCGTATTTAAGCATAACGTTTTCTGCATTCCCCGTACCCACTGTCATATTCAGGCTGGCCCAGGGAGCTACGCCCTCTTCGAACTTGAGGGCAAGAGTCCAGGTGCCATCGGCCACGACCGAGACCCAGGCGGAACCCTTCTGTGCGCTTAGCACGGAACTCTCTTTCATCTTGACGGAGAATACGGGGGCCTCGGGTGCAGCCTCATTCTTTCCGCAGGAAAACACTGCGGAAAGAAGTATGGCGGCAGCTATGGTTCTCAGTAAACGCTTGCTTTTCATATGCTATTCAATTGTAATTACAACGCCCTTGAGTCTGGCCTGGGCATCGACAGCCTGAGCCACGAACTTGGTGGCACTGCCCTCCCAGGGACCTATGGTGTTGGCGGTCTTGTCGGCAGTCATCTTGCCGCCGTCGGCAGGCAGGATCACGGTAAGGTCAACTACATAGGAAGTACCGTTGGACGTGACCGGATCGGCATTGAAGACGACCTTCTTCAGCGTCTTGCCTGCAGGGGGCTCAATCACGAAGACGGATTTCTTGTACAGACGCAGGCTCTGGCCGGGAGTGAGCAGAGTCGTCGTGCCTTCGTGCTTGTAGAAGCCCACGCTAAAGCCCTCCGCCGAGGCAGAGAAGCCTGCACCGTAGGTGGCGTCGGTAGCTGCAGTCCAAGTGGTGGCGCTGGTGAGGTCGATGGTGAACTCTTCCTCGCCGCCGGCACTCAGATCCCTGGCCACGAAGCTCATAGGGGCCGATACCACCGAACCGTCGGCATTGGACAGGGTGAGCAGATAGGTAGTACCCACCTGATATGAGGCATAGGTGCCGGTGATGCTGTTATCGGCGGCCGCCACCTGACCGGTGGCAACGGGAGTGGAACCCTCCACGGCATTGGCATACAGCTTCCAGCTGAGGTTGCCTGTCTGGTTGGTGACGAAGCCGGCGGTGAAGCCTGCCAGGGTCTGGCGGAAGGATGTCAGGCGTATGACAGGCTGGGTAACGCCCTCGGTGCTGCCATTGAGCTTATACAGGTAGGCTCCGGTCACCGTTTCGGGAGTGTCGCCGTGGTAGTTCTGGATTTCGGTATGGATTACGACCTCGTCGCCTACGGCAATCTGGGTGTCACCCTCAACCCACTTGCGGTTTCCGAGGAAGAGCACGCTGTAACCGGTGAAGACGGCGGTGTAACCCTCGTCCACTATTTCAAAGCGGGCGGTGCCGAAGTTGGCGTCGTACGCGTTGGTAATCTTGCTTATCTTACCCTTGATGTAGAAGGGACCTACTTTCTCGAAGTTGTCGTTGGCTGTCCAGGTAAGGGTCTTGGCCTTCTCGATGGCGGCTGCGACATTCAGGGGGTCGGACTCGGTGCCGGTACCCGAAGGAGTTGCGCTGGTTTCGCCGCTGTCGGAGCTGCCGTTCTTGGAGACGATCTTGCTGCCCTGGTTCATCTGGGGAGTGTTGCCCCTGTAGTTCACGAGCTTGCCCACGATTACCACCTCGTCGCCGGCGGCCAGCTGGTCGGCCGATGTAAACTTGGCGCCGTTGATATAGCTGCCGCGGTAGATGGAGAAGGTGCCGCTGTGGCCGTCATCGGCAACGGTATAGGTTGCATTGCCGTAGTCCAGGTTCACTTCGCCCACTTCGGCGACCTTTGCCTTCACATAGACATCGGTGGCCGAGGTTGCATCGGCGGCGAGCTTGCTTGCCGCGTGGAAGGCGGCTGCCGCGTTGTAAGGATTGGCCTGGGTACCGTCACCGGAATCGGCGGCATAGTCGGAGGACTGGCCCTCGTCGCCGCCCTTGCTCACACCCTTGTGCTCATACACGAAAGCGGTGCCCTGGGCGGTTTCGGGAGTATTGCCCTTGTAGTTCACTACCTTACCGTAGATGATGACGTCATCGCCAAGTTCGAGGGCGGGATCGGAGGCTGTCCACTTCTTGTTGCCGAGGTACAGGGCGCGGAACACCTGGAACTGTACGTCCACTGCCGAGCCGTCGTCGGAAATATAGAAGGTGGAGTTGCCGAACTGGGTGGCGAAGGCCTCCACGATGGAACTCACCTTACCCTTGACGTAAACGTAGTCGCTGTTCACGTCGGCAGCCATTCCGTTGAGGAACTTCACTACGCCGTAGACTGTGTAGGGATCTTCCTTGGTGCCGCTGCCTTCGGCCCTCTCGCCCAGGGGTCCCAACTGCTTTACAACAAGGTGGGCCTTGGCCAGGTTGATGGTGAAGATAATCTCGCCGGTACGGTTATAGCCGTCGTTTTCCATAACGGAAATGGAAATCATCTGGGGATCCACAGAGGCCTCACCCTTTTCGCGGTTGAGTGCCAGCCAGTCCGGTTTGGACTTGACTCTCCAGTCGCGTGTGGCCGTAATGCTGGTCATTGTGATGCCGTCGCCCTGGGCCATCAGGACGTCAGATGGGCTCACGGTGATTCGCGCGCGACCCAGATCCGGCTCTTCCTGGCAGGATGTCAGGGCCAGCAGGGACGCGGCCAATGCAGTAAGAACGTATTTCAAACGCATAAGTTATGATAGTTTAATTGTTATTCTGTAGCTCCGTTTATGGATATGAGGTAGGAGGCGTTGGCAACGGTTTCCGGAGTATTGCCCTTGTAGTTCACTACAGGTCCGTAAACCACCACCTCGTCGCCCTTGGCGAGGGTCTTGTCGCCGGTTTCCCACTTCCGGTTGCCCAGGTACAAGGTACGGAACACCTGGAAGACGCTGCCGCTGGCGTTGTCGGCATCGGTGCCGTCTTCGGAGATATAGAAGGTGCAGTTGCCGAACTGGGTGCCGAACTGGTTGTTAGCCGTTATGTCGCGGCAGATCTTACCCTTTATATAGTAGGACTCGGTGCTGTTCACATCGGCAGGCATAGTCAGGACAAGGGCATAGGCCTGCGCAGGAGTGAGGATGTTCTCGGGAACGGGAGGGGTGTCGCCGCCCGGAGTATCACCGCCGGGGGTATCTCCGCCGGGGGTATCGCCACCAGGTGTGTCGCCGCCCGGAGTAGTGCCGGTGCCGGCCTTCTGCTTCACGGTGATGGTGGAAGAAGAGGAGGACTCTCCGTCCGAAGCCCAGAAACTTATCACGGCCTCGCGGGCCTGCTTGGTGGGATTGGCGGTCACGGTGAAGGATACCACGGCCTTGTCCATCGGGTCGCGGTCGTAGATGTCGGGTTCCACGTGGGTGTACTGGGTGCCGGTATTGACTATCCAGTTGCAGTCCTCAGGCAGGGAGGCCCACATTATCTTGCCTTTGTAGGAAACATCCACGGTGAAGCTTCCGCCGTTGGCGTCCACGGTGGCGGGGGCCGATGAAGTTATCTTGATGAGGGACTTCTCAATCTCCACCACGGTCACGTCCACAAGCTCTACGGTGGTTCCGTAAAGCTTCTTGGGGCCTTCCACGGTAATTATGTCGCCTTCGTTGATTCCGAGGGAAAGGAAGTTCTTGGTCTTGCCATTGGCATCGAGGGTACCGTAGATGGTGATATCGGCAGTGCCGTCGTCCAGATGCCAGTTGCCGTAGGTGGTGTTGTAGATATTCTTGCACACGCCCTTCACCCTGTAGGTCTTGCCTTCCGGGCCTTCCACTACCTCCTTGCAGGTGGCGGTGACTGCGGCCATCGAGCCCTGGCGGACTATCAGGAACTGGGTCTTGGGGCCGATCTGCAGCTGGACCTCGGCTTCGCGGCCGCCGGAGGTGGGATCGGCGGTGAATTCGAGGCGGGTCTCACCGGCGCTGCCGGAAGTCTGGCTGGCGTTCAGCCATTCGGGCAGGGCGCGGTCCTCGTATATGTCCTTGTCGTCGTCGTCCTTCTCTCCGGTCTTGACGGAGTAGATCTTGTTCATCTGCCAGTCCGAAGCGGCTTTTATCACCACCACGGTACTGCCGCCTTCCTCCGGAATGCTCAGGTAGGACTTGTCCAGGACGATATCCTTGAAAACAGGAGTCTTGTTGTCCTTCTGGCAGGCCACTGCAAGTGTGAGGGCCGTAAGAGCTAAGAAAATGGATTTCAATTTCATATGGCGAAGGACTTATTAGTTGAACATATATTTGAGACCTACGGAAGCATACCAGCACTGGCCGATTCCGTGGTTGGGCGTCCAGATCTGGGCGTCGCCGCTCACGGACTTGGGAGTGGAGAACACGGGATAGCCTTCGGCGTCGGTGTTCTCATACTTGAGGATACGGGCCTCGCCCGAAGAAGGAGAGAAGTCGGTGTTCATCCACTTGCTCACGCCCCAGCTGGAGTTGAACAGGTTCAGGACGTTCTTCACGTCCAGGCTCAGCTGGAGGGTGTGGGTGGACTTGCCGGCCTTGATGCGGAAGTCGTGCTTGTAGCTAAGGTCTATGCGGTGCACCCAGGGCGAATAGACGCTGTAAGGTTCTGCATAGGAGCCCTGGTGGGTGCTCAGGTACTTGTCCTTGTGGACGAAGTCTATGAAGCGGCCGGCATCGTCCTGCGAGACGAAGCGGAAGCGCCCGGAGGCAACTTCCTCGTCCGTGGGGATGTAGAGGGCGTCGTAGTTGTAACCGTCGCCGTTCATATCGTTGGAGAGCATATAGGAGTAGTTGTAACCGCCCCTCCAGGTCTCATATATGATATTGTAGTGGTTGCCGCTCTTGTCGGAATGGGTGAGCGAAGCGATCACGCGGTCCGGGGTCACGTACTGCGAATTGTGCAGGGGAATGTAGTTGGGACCTGCCGATGTGGGGACATAGGTGAAGGCGCTCTCGGCGGCCGATCCCGGCATACCGGTGATTTCCTTGCTCACGGTATGGGTGTAGGCCACGAAGAGATCCAGGCCCTCGACGGGCTGGGCGTCCAGGGAGACGCTTGCCGACCAGCCGTAGCCCTTGCTGGTGTTCTCCAGCACGAAGGCCTTGGTGGCGTTGCGGAACTCGGCGGGATAGACCGGGCGGTTATCGGCCCCGTTCCAGCGGGCGAAGCCCTCCACGGGGAGCATACTCCAGTCGGAGATGGTCACGGCGTTCAGGGTCTTGTTGAAGATACCCTCGGCGGTGAGGGTGAGGGGGAAGTCCACGGGAAGCTGCCAGTCGGCGGCCAGGGAGGTCTTCCATACCTGAGGCATCTTGAAG
The DNA here is from genome assembly GCA_017961015.1 of Bacteroidales bacterium. Taxonomy (GTDB): domain Bacteria; phylum Bacteroidota; class Bacteroidia; order Bacteroidales; family UBA932; genus Cryptobacteroides. The sequence goes on from JAGCYC010000097.1 coordinate 10,276, forward strand.
GAAGGATCCACGGCGTTCACGGCCGAGGGTACCGAACCTTTTTCCGGAGATATGGAAACCGGATAGCCCAGGGAGACCAGCTTGTTGTAAAGGGCGTCCACCGAGACCTTTCCGTTCTCGCTTATGAGGCCGCCGGCGAACTGGCTCATATCAATATAGCGGTTGCCGTTGTCTTCGGTGTAGGCGCCGCTGTAGTTCTCGAAGCCCTTGACCGTGCCTTTCTTGGAATCGTAGATCTTGGTCTTGGCGCTAAGCTGGGCCTGATACTGCACCATACCGCTGTTGGTGGGCATATTGGTGAAGAAAACCAGGGGCAGACGGCCGGAGAAGAGGCCGGTGCCGCCGCGGATCTTGAGGCTGCGGTCCCCGAATACGTCATAGGTGAAGCCTACGCGGGGCGAGACGCTCACATTGGCCGTGGGCCACTTGCCGGTGTCGATGTGCTTTTCCTGGAAGTTGTAGCTCTTGGGATAGTAGGTAATGTCCTGGATGGCCTTGTTGGTCATCAGGTCCTTGTTGTTGAAGAAGAGGCCGTCCACGCGGATGCCGGCGGTGAGCTTGAATTCGTCGCTGGCGTTCCATTCGTCCTGCAGGTAGAGGCCTGCCTTGTAGAACTGCACCCGGGCGGCGGGGAAGAGTTCCCTGTTGAGGGGATTGCCGTCCGGGGAGTAGCCGTAGGTGAGGCAGATGATTTCGGGAGCGGCGCCCTGCATATAGTCGTCCATCGAGGCGTAGCGGTAATAGCCGGAACCGTTACGCATATATTGGTTGTCGGCCATCTGGTATTCCAGGGACAGGCCGGCGGTGAGCTTATGGTTGCCGCTGTAGAGGGTAAGGTCGTCCTTTACGTTTACGATGGTGTTGTGGACGGCGTTGTTCCAGGTGAAGAGCTCGTAACCCAGGGAGATGTAGTTGCCGGTGCCGCCGGTCCCGTCAAGGATGTCGATGAAGGGGAATTCGGCCGATCCGGTGCCGCGGATGTCGTCCAGCTTGGACCAGGTGACCAGCAGCTGGTTGGACAGGTTGTCCCTGAGGCGGCTGTTCAGGTCCAGGGAGACGGTGTGCACCAGATTGTCTATGGAGTACATAGAGTTGGCGTAGCTCATCGCGTAGAGAGAGGTACGGGCATAGGCCGATCTTTCACCGCCGTCCATCGAAGTGGCGTTGGGGCCGTTCCAGGCGGTGTTCTTGGTGTAGTTGTAACGGGCTGCCAGATGATGGCGGTCGCTTATGTTCCAGTCCAGGCGGGCCAGGATCTTGGCATTGCTCTCATCGGCCGGGAAGGAGGTCCAGGAACCGGTGTCGTAGTTGTACTTCTGCCTTGTGAAAACCGATATCGCCTGCAGATCCGAAAGCGTGGTGCGGGAGATATAGTTGGTTTCATCGGCCTCTCCGTCCTCGGAGCCCCTCCAGCGTACCGCGACGGTGGGGATGCGGGTTAACTCCGCGTTGACGAAGAAGAAGAGTTTGTTCTTTACGATGGGACCGCCCAGGGTGAAGCCGTAGGTGGTGCTGCGGTCGGTCTCGCGGGCGGTTGTGATCTGTTCGCCGTACACCGAGTCGCCCCTCATATTCTCGTTCTTGTGGTACACGTAGGCCGATCCCTTGAATTTGTTGGTACCGGCTTTGGTGATGGCGTTGATGCCGCCGCCGATAAAGTTGGTCTGGCGCACGTCATAGGGTGAAATCACCACCTGCAGTTCCTCGATGGCGTCGATGGAGATGGGGCTGCCGCCGCCGGGGAGCTTGTCCGAAAGGCCGAAGTTGTTGTTGAAATTGGCGCCGTCAACGGTGAAGTTGGCGGTACGGCCGTCGGTGCCGGCGAACTTCATCCCGCTGCCGCCGTAGGGCGATACGCGGGTGATGTCGGTAATGTTGCGGTTCACCGTGGGGATGGCGGCAATCTGGTTGCCGCTGATATTGGTGACCGCGCCGGTCTTCTCCTGTGCGGCAAAGCGGGAGCTTGGACTTGCCACCACCACGGTTGCCTCAAGGAATTCCGAGGATTCGCCGATCTTCGCATTCAGGCTGTAAGTCTGGGCCAGCTGCAGGGTGACGTCCGTGTAGGAGGCGTCCTGGTAGCCCAGGCAGGAAACGTCCACGCGGTAGGGGCCGCCGGGGCGCATACCCTGGATGGCGTAGCGGCCATCGGCATTGGTAACCGCGCCGTACACTGTGCCGGAGGGCTCGTGGCTGGCAAGCACGGCAGCTCCGGGAACCGGCTCTCCGTCCTGGTCCGTCACACGCCCCGACAGGGCCGATGTGGTCACCTGTGCATACGCAACCGCGCCCGCGAGTAGTGTAAATACCGCGAGTGTCAGTTTCTTAAAAGCGTTCTTCATAAGCTTTCGGATATGGGATATTTTATTGTTTTTCCAATAGGATTATTGTCTTGCGAAGATAGCATTTTTTTTTGGATTGAGAAACAAAAAAATGTACCTTTGCACTGCGGTTCATTTTACCTTGACTTCCGCACGAACTATTCAATCTTTTTATCTATTTATGAGAAAAGCTTTTAAAAGCCTACTGCTCGCATTCACTACGTTGTTTGCGGGTACTGTCGCCTATGCCCAGGTGACAACTTCGGCCGTCAGCGGCCGCATCAAGGATGCTTCCGGCGAGGACGCCATCGGCGCCGCCGTGATTGCCGTCCACACTCCTTCCGGAACCACTTACAGCGCCCTGACCAACGCCAGCGGTTCCTATTCCCTGCAGGGTCTGCGTCCCGGCGGCCCCTACACCGTGACTGTGAGCCTCCTCGGCTACCAGGAAGCTACCATCCAGGACCTCTATCTTGGCCTGGGTGAAACCCGTAACTTCTCCCCCGTCCTGAACGAGTCCTCAACCTTCCTGGACGAGGCTGTCGTCACCGCCCGTTCCGACGCCGGCAAGACCGGTGCCGCACAGGCCATCAACCGCGGTACCATCGAGAATATGCCTTCCATCACCAGGGGCATTGCCGATGTCACCCGCATCAACCCCTTCGTCAGGACCAACTCCGACGGTGCAATGAGCTTCGCCGGTACCAACAACCGCTACAACAGCTTCCAGATTGACGGTGCGATGAACAACGACGTGTTCGGTCTCACCGCTTCCGGTTCCAACGGCGGCCAGGCAGGTACCCAGCCCGTTTCTATGGAGACCATCGCCCAGGTCCAGGTGAACATCGCTCCCTTCGACGTACGTCAGAGCGGCTTCACCGGCGGTGCCGTGAACGCAGTCACCAAATCCGGTACCAACCAGTTCCACGGCTCCGTTTACGGCTACGGCCTTAACCAGGCCCTCACCGGCAGGTACATGACCGAGAAGAACGAACTCTCCAAGGCTATGACCGACCAGCTCGAGTACCAGGCAGGCGTGACCGTAGGCGGCCCCATCATCAAGGACAAGCTCTTCTTCTTCGCCAGCTTCGAGCGCTCCGACAAGCAGTACCCCAACGCCTACGGCCTGGGTTCCAGCAGCTCCAAGGTGAACAAGGATGAGGCTCAGGCTGTCCTCGACTACATCAAGGGCCACTCCAGCTACACGGGAGACCTTCCCTCCGACCTGAACGTTTACACCACCTCCAACAAGGCTACCGCCAAGCTGGACTGGAACATCAACGACAACCACCACGCTTCCTTCCGCTGGTCCCTGGTCGATGCCAAGCAGCTTAACTCCGTAAGCGGCGCCAGCGCCCTCAACTCCACCGACTACAGCTACGACTTCCTCTCCCGCACCAACACCTTCGTGGGTGAGCTCCAGAGCCGTCTGTCCTCAATAGTGACCAATGAGGCCCGCGTCTCCTACGTCCGCGTACGTGACAAGCGCAACCCTTTGGGCGATCCCTTCCCGATGGTCTCCGTGACCGTCACCGGCGGTACCGTCAATATCGGTAACGAGCGTTCCTCCGAGGCCAACCGCCTGGACCAGGACATCTTCTCCATCACCGACAACGTGACCGTCTCCGTGGGCAGCCACAACATCACCGGCGGTATCCACGCAGAGCTCTACACCTTCACCAACCTGTTTATCCAGGATAAGTACGGTACCTACTACTTCGACTCCAAAGACGACCTCCTGAACGGCGTCATCAAGCAGTACCGCATAGCCCACGCCAACGTGGACGTCACCGGCGACGAGAACTGGGAGCCCACCTTCCACGCCGGACAGATCGGCGAGTACATCCAGGACAAGTGGGCCGTGCTCCCCAACCTGGAACTCACCTACGGTATCCGCGTAGACACCCCCGTCTATCTTGACGTTCCGGACGAGAACAAGCCCTTCACCGAATATGCCTCCACAACCAAGGACTGGAACCTGCGCACCAACAATATGCCCAAGTCCCTGCCTCTGGTATCGCCCCGCTTCGGCGCCCGCTGGGACATTGACGGCACCGGCAAATACATCCTCCGCGGCGGTGCAGGCCTCTTCACCGGCCGTATCCCCTTCGTCTGGTTCTCCAACAACTTCTCCAACACCGGCGTACAGCTCACTGCCATCAACATCAACCGCACCAGCGCAGCTGCCACTATGGATCAGCTCTCCGTGATCCTCGATCCCGCCGGCCAGGCAGCCAACGAGGCCAAGATCGCCGCAGCCGCAGGTTCGCAGACCCTCAACCTGATCGATCCCAAGTTCAGGGTAGCCCAGAACTTCAGGGCCGATATCGGCTTTGACTTCGAGCTCCTGGGCATTGACTGGACCGTGGAAGGAATCTTCTCCAAGAACATCAACGACGTCCAGTACAAGCAGCTGGCCTACGACCTCGTGGCCGACCAGACCAAGAGCACCCTCGGCAAGGTCTATCCCGACCTCAGCTTCGACGACCGTCCTATGTTCGAGCGCGTCACCGGTGGATCGGCATTTGCCAACATCTACTACCTGACCAACACCAACAAGGGTTACAGCTACAACCTGATGGCCCAGGCCCGCAAGCACTTCGGCTTCGGACTCGACCTGGACGCTTCCTACACCTTCAGCCAGGCCAAGAGCGCATTCAACGGCACCTCCTCCGTGGCTCAGTCCAACTTCGCCTACAACTACACCCGCGGCAACGCCAACGATCCCGAGCTGGGCAACTCCGCCTTCAACATCCCTCACCAGATCAAGGCTTCCGCTTTCTACCACATAGACTACGGTCCGTCCAAGCTCTTCACCACCACCGTCGGTGCCGTGTACATCGGAACCTCCGGCGCAGCCTACAGCGTGTACTACAACGGCGATATCAACGGCGACTCCTCCAACGGTAACGACCTTATGTTCATCCCCACCGACGCCCAGATTGACAAGATGACCTTCCAGGCCACCACTGACAAGCCCGCCGCCGACCAGGCCGCCGACCTGAATGCCTGGCTCGGAAGCGATCCTTATATGAGCAAGCACCGTGGCGAATACTTCGAGCGCTATGCCGACAACCTGCCCTTCGAGAACCACATCGACGTTCACGTGGGCCAGAAGTTCGGCTTCCGCGTGGGCAAGCAGATCCACAGCGTGGAAATCACCGCCGACATCATCAACTTCACCAACCTGCTGAACCCCGCCTGGGGCCGCAGCTACGGAATGGGCCTGAACAGCTACTACAACCCGGTTTCCTACCGTGGTAACGGCCAGTTCCAGTTCATCCAGGGCAGCGACTACAACATGCGCTCCTACTCCGACTACCTCTCCCGCTGGAAGGTACAGCTCGGACTGCGTTACAACTTCTAACAGATTACTGTTGGATTGCTTTAAGGGACCGGCCGTCGTGCCGGTCCCTTTTTTGCAGCTGGCCGGGTTTTTGCATCTGAGCCGCAGATTCCGTATCTTTGCAGCCGCAAAACCAAAGAGCGCAAACAGAACAGATGCCGCGCACAGAGCGATACATACTGAACCCCGAGACCCTGATGGCCGAGCTCCGTGAGGAGCCGCGTCACCGGGGCTGGCTCATTGCCGGTATGCTGGCCACGGCACTTGTAATGCTTCTGCTGTATATGTGGGTCACTGTGGGCGTACTTGGAAACGACCTTCCCAAGACCGCCATCCTGAAGCGGCAGAACGCCGACTGGAGCTCACGGATGGACAGGATGAGGGCCCAGATGGACCGCTCCGACGAGCTGCTCCAGATGCTGGAAGTGAGGGATGACCGCATATACCGCAGCGTCTACGGCCTGGACGAGATTCCGCAGGCGGTAAGGCGCTCCGGCCTGGGCGACGACGGTTCCTCACTTGAGGGAACTTCCATAAAGGACGTGGCAATGCGCCTGGACCAGCTGGAAAAGCGCGCCTACATCCAGTCCAAGTCCTTCGAAGACATAGCCTTGTTGCAGCGCACCGCCGGCGACCTGGCCGCCCACATCCCCGCCATTCCGCCAATGAGCACGGCGCCGGGGACTTATCGGCTTTCCAGCCCCTTCGGCTTAAGGGCCGATCCCATCCTGGGCATAGGCAAGCGGCACACCGGAATGGACTTCGCCTGCCCCGTGGGTAATCCCATCTACGCTGCCGGCGACGGCGTGGTGGTGAAGGTGGCCCACGAACACAAGGGCTACGGCAACCACGTGGAAATAGACCACGGCTTCGGCTACAAGACGCGCTACGCCCATATGTCCGACATTTACGTGAAAGAGGGCGACAGCATAAAGCGCGGCGATATGCTGGGCCTGAGCGGCCGCAGCGGAAGGGCCACAGGACCGCATCTCCACTACGAGGTGCATTACCGCAAAGAGTACGTGAACCCGGCCCTGTTTATGGATCTTGACATTCCTCCCGAGGAGTACGAAAACATAGTGAAGCGATGAAGAAGGAAAGTAAGACCAGACGTTTTGTCGGGGCGGCCGTGCGCTTTATGATTGCCTCCGTTTCGATGGCGATAGTGCTGTACCTGCTCTTCGCCCTCGTTTTCTCCACCCGCGAAGAGAAGGCCCTGCAGAGGGAGAACCGCCTGTACCGTTCCACCTACAGCAGGCTTTCCAGGCAGGAAAAACTCATTGCCGATGCCGTAAAAGGCCTCCAGGAGCAGGACAACGCCATTTATACCGAACTCTTCCGGACCCACGCCCCCTCGCCCGGCGACCTGAGCGCCGCCGACCTTATCGCCGACAGTGACACCCTATCGGAAAGCTTCTACCTGAATTCCACCGCCGACGCCTCCGAGCGCCTGATGAAAATGGCCTCCAGCGTGGACGCGAATTTTGCCGATATCTTCAGCCGCATAGCCCAGCATCCGGATTCCCTGCCGCCCCTCAGCCTGCCCCTTAAGGATATGTCCTACGTTCAGACAGGAGCCTCGGTGGGAGTGAAGCAGCATCCGGTTCACAAGCTGGGCCTGCAGCACGACGGACTGGATCTCATAGCCCCCCAGGGCTCACCCGTGTATGCGGCCGCCTCGGGTACGGTTTCGAACGTCACCCATTCCCGCAAGGGACTTGGCAACGTAGTGGTGATAGACCACGGAAACGGTTATGAATCAAAATATTGCCTCCTTGCCGATGTCCTTGTGACAAAAGGCCGGAACGTAAAGAAAGGCCAGCAGATAGGCACCGTGGGAATAACTATGCAGGCACCGGCGCCGCACCTCCACTACGAGGTCCTGTTCAAAGGCAAGACCTGCGACCCGGTACACTACCTGGGCGCTTCGGTTAATCCCGAAGACTATTCCAGAATGCTGTATATGTCGGTAAGGACGGCCCAGTCGCTGGACTAGTAGTCTCCGCGGTCCATCTCGCGGCGCACATCCCTCTCCTTGATACTCTGACGCTTGTCGTACTCCTTCTTACCCTTTGCAAGGGCTATCAGGAGCTTGGCGTAGCCGTTATCGGCAATGAAGAGGCGTACGGCGATGATAGTGAGACCTTTGAGTTTGTCCTGGGCGTGAAGGTGATTGAGCTCCTTGCGGTTGAGCAGCAGGCGACGGTCCCTTGCGGGTTCGTGCTGTCCCCAGCTGCCCCAGTGATAGGCAGCAATGTTCATCCCGCGCACGAAGAGCTGATTGCCGGAGAAATAGCAGTAGGCATCCTGGAGCGAAGCCTTGCCGGCGCGGATGGACTTGATTTCGGTGCCCACCAGCTGGATGCCGGCCACGTAAGTCTCCAGGAACTCGTAGTCGAACGAGGCCCTGCGGTTGTTGATCTGTATCTTACTCCTGGCTTTGGGCATAAGTCTAAAGCTTGAAAGCCTTCCTGACGGCCGGAACGCTGTCCAGGAGTTCCCAGCCGAAGAACTGCACTATGCGCTCCTTACCCTGGACCTTTACGGTGCGGGTGAAGGGTTTGCGGCCCATATGCCCATAGGCGGCCGTAGGTGCGTAGATGGGATTCTTGAGCTGGAATTTGTCAATTATGGCCGATGGACGGAGATCGAAGATTCCCGGCAGTGCGGCGGCTATCTCGCTGTCGCTCAGTCCCTTGGCGGCGGTGCCGTAGGTATCTACGAAAACGCTGACGGGCTGGGCGACGCCGATGGCATAGGAAAGCTGTACCAGGCATTCGGAAGCCACGCCGGCAGCCACCAGGTTCTTGGCGATGTAGCGGGCTGCATAGGCCGCGCTGCGGTCCACCTTTGAGGGATCCTTGCCGGAGAAGGCTCCGCCGCCGTGGGCTCCCTTGCCGCCGTAAGTGTCCACGATGATCTTACGGCCGGTAAGACCGGTGTCCCCGTGGGGACCGCCGATGACAAACTTTCCGGTAGGATTCACGTGAAGCACGAAACCGTGCACGAGGCTTGCGGTTTCCTCGGGCAGGACGGCCTTGAGGCGGGGAATCACGATGGTCTCCACGTCGTGGCGGATCTTGCCCTGCATAGCCTGGTCCACGGCCGACTGGCCGTATTCGGCCACGGCATCGGCATAGCTCATATGGCCGAGGCTGTCGGGGACGAATTCATCGTGCTGGGTGCTCAGAACTATGGTATGGACCTTTACGGGCTTATGGCTGTCGCCGTCGTATTCGATGGTGAACTGGCTCTTGGCATCCGGCCTCAGGTAGGGCATAAGCTCCAGGTGGTTGTGGCGGATATCGGCCAGTACCTCAAGCAGCTTGTTGCTCAGGTACAGGGGCAGGGGCATATAATCCTCGGTGTCGCGGCAGGCATAGCCGAACATCATTCCCTGGTCGCCGGCACCCTGCTCGCCGCCGTCGGTGCGGTCCACGCCGCGGTTTATGTCCGGGCTCTGCTCGTGGAGGGCGCTAAGGACGCCGCAGCTGGAGGCATCGAACATATACTCGGCCTTGGTGTAGCCTATGCGGCGGATGGTCTCGCGCACGGTGGCCTGGATGTCCACATAGGCCTCGGATTTTACCTCTCCCATCACCACCACCATACCGGTGGAGCAGAAGGTCTCACACGCTACCTTGGACTCAGGATCCTGGCTCAGGAACTGGTCCAGGATGGCGTCGCTTATCTGATCGGCCACTTTGTCGGGATGTCCCTCCGACACAGACTCGGATGTAAACAAATAGTTCATACAGTTCTGGATATAAAAAAAGCACCCCCGGGATGCGGATGTGCCAAGATACATTGCGTTATGTATTTTAGCATTTTTTAACGTGGTTGCAAGCAGTCAAATCTTTCCACATCCTTTTGGGACGGCAAAGGTAATACTATTTTTTCAAAAGGACAATAGAGCGGCCCAAAAATCAGGGACGCACCCAGTGGATGTGCACGCCGTCCCGTTCCATACCGCGGAACCAGGTCATCTGCCGCTTGGCGAACTGGTGTATGGCATTGCCGAGGAGCACCTTCATATCTTCATAGGACAACTGCCCCAGGACATACTGCGTAACGAACTTATATTCAAGGCCGTAATACATAAGGTCCTCTGCGGGGACAGTTTCCAGGAGACCCCTTATCTCCTCCACCATACCCTGTCCCAGACGCTCATCAAGGCGCCTGTCTATGCGCCTGACCCTTTCCTCGCGGCTTACCAGGGTGCCGATGAAAAACGGCCTTCGGGGCAGCTCGGAGGCCGGAACCCCGTTGTCCTTTTCGAAACGGTAGGCCCTGCAGGCGGCCTCGATGTACAGGCCCGAACCGCCGCAGAGTATGGGCACGGCGCCCATCGCACGCACGGCGGCCCATTCACGGGCAAAATCGGCCTGATACTGGTAGATATTGTATTTAGCTCCGGCAGGGACTATATCTATGAGATGGTAGGGAATTTCGCCGTATTCGCAGAGGTCCTTCCCCGTGCCGATGTCCATACCGCGGTACACCTGGCGGGAATCGGCCGAAAGGATGTGCGCGGGGGCAAGCAGCCTGGCAAGATTTACCGCATAGCGCGTTTTCCCTGAAGCGGTGGGGCCGATGACGCACACCAGGTCCACCTCTCCCCTGCCGACAGCCGCACGCAGGGCCTCCACGTCCAGCTCCTCGGCCTCGGGGAGGGCTGCCATCGGAGGGACGCCGGGGCGGTCCGGGAGAAGTACGCTGGGATTGGGCATATCAGTCTATCATTACCAGGACGGGCGCCGGATGGGAAAGCGTGAGCCTGACCACCGGCTGCGTGCTGCGGTTAAGGCTGGCCTTCCACCAGGCGTCGAAAACCACCTCGTCGGTGGGCCACTCAAGCCCCTCGGAATGGAGCCTGAGGCTGTTGTCGGCGCTGAAAAGGGAGACCCTCCGGCCCTCGCCCAGATGCAGTTCGCAGCTGTCGGAAACGGCGAAAGCCGTCCCGTAATCGGAGACCATCTGGATACGCAGCTCCTGCGGAAACATACGGGTATACTCCATCAGCAGGCCAAGATTTCCCACCGTGTGGTCTTCCCTCTCTCCGGTGGCGCCAAGGATATCTATCTGGTCGCAGTCGGGGAAATGCTCCAGGACAAAGCGCATTGCCTTTGTAAGGTCGTTGTAGTCCTGCTCGGCAACGGGAAAGACAAGACTGGCGTACTTTTCCCTAAGCTCCTGCGGAAGGGAATCCATATCCCCCACCACGGCGTCGGGAAGGCGGCCGGAAGGATTGTGTTCCAGGTATTTGGCAAAGGCTCCGTCGCAGCATACCAGGCGCGGGGCGCTGGACAGAAGGTACAGCGGATAGGCTTCGGTGGGATAGGCCCCGTCGCAGAGGATTACCGCGCGGCTCATTCTTCCACGGGTTTGGCCTTTTCCATCTCCTGGCGGGAAGTGCCTTCGGTGGTACGGTAGGAAGCGGGATCGCGGAAGCCCAGAAGGAAGCTCTTCACGTCCATCCTCTTCTTACCGGCAAGCTGCAGGTCGGTGATGGCAAGGGCGCCGTCTTCGGTGGCAATGGCAAAGTAGGTCTTGCCGTCGGACAGGACGGTTCCGGGATCGGCCTTGGGAAGGTCGAAGCGCTGCTCGCCGAAGAAAACCTTGAGCATCTGGGGATTGCCGTCCTCCCCTACCAGTTCGGTGAAGGCGCAGGGATAGGGTGACAGGCCTCGGACCAGGTTGTAGACGTGTTTGGTGGTATCCCTCCAGTCTATGTGCTGAAGCTCGCGGGAGAGCTTGGGAGCAGGCTTGAGGAGCTCCGAACCCTGGATGAAGCTGCGCTGGACCCTGAGTTCCACATTGTGCTGGATGAGGCCCTCCACGGTCTGGACCACCAGGTCGGCGCCGAGGGTCATAAGCTTGTCGTGCAGGTCGCCGGCGGTGTCGGTGGGTTCTACCCGGCACTCGCTGCGGAGGATTATGCCGCCGGTGTCTATGTTCTTGTCTATCATAAAGGTAGTGACGCCGGAGATGTTCTCCCCGTTGATCACGGCCCAGTTGATGGGAGCGGCTCCGCGGTACTGCGGCAGCAGGGCTGCGTGCAGGTTGAAGGTTCCCATACGGGGCATAGTGAACACCACTTCAGGAAGCATCCGGAAGCCCACCACCACGAAGAGATCGGCCTTCAGGGCGGCCAGTTCTTCCAGGAAGGCGGGATCCTTGAGCTTCTCGGGCTGCAGCACCGGGATTCCGGCGGCCACGGCATACTGTTTCACGGCCGATTCGCTCAGCTTGAGCCCGCGTCCGGAAGGCTTGTCCACGGCTGTTACCACGCCAACCACCTTGTATCCGCCCTTGATGAGGGCATCGAGGGGTGCCACCGCGAATTCCGGGGTACCCATATAAACTATTCTTGTCTGTCGGAACATACGAATCACTTTGCTCTTGAATTTACGCAACGCCGCCTTTATCAGGTCCATATTCACCGGAGCCGCATCCTTTATGGCCGATGCCGTGAGCACCGCCCCTATGGGCGCCAGCACGAAGGCCGATATGAACTTGCCCACGAAGGCCGTCGTAGCACCGTTGGAGGCCAGCCTCTCGCCCGTGATGTCAACCACCCAGTAGAGGACGAAGAACAGGAGCGAAACAATGGCCGGGGTGCCCAGGCCGCCCTTTTTGAGGATGGCGCCGATGGGCGCGCCGATGAAGAAAAGCAGCAGGCAGGCCAGCGCCTGGGCGTACTTTTTCCATATTTCCACGTCGGTGCGGTATACCAGATGGACGTAGCCGTAGGTATCCATACTCTGGCCGCTCACAAGGGTCTGGAGCTGGCGCGAGCTGGTGGCGGCGCTTTCATAGGCACGGCGCTCCTCGGAGAGCGAGCGCCAGGGATAATCGGCCCTGGGAAGGTCCATCAGACGGTCCTTCTTCTCCTTCCAGCTGCTGTCCAGCTGGTAGCGGAAATTCAGGCCTGCACTGTGCAGGAATTCGTCCACGTGACGGTGTATGTCTTCGTCCACCAGGCCGGAAAGGGAATCGCGGCCGTGCTGGAGCTGCTTGAGGTTCATTGATTTCACCTGCTCGCCGTAACGGGCCGAATCGGAGTGGTGGAAGGCGTAGTTTTCAAGCGGAATCACCAGTTCCTGGCGGCGGAAGCGCACCCGCTGCAGGGCCAGGGTGGTGTCCCGGTAGCGGCGCTTGTTGTCCTCGCTGTAATTGGTGCCGTCGTAAAGCTGGAAGGTAAGGTAGTCCTTTGCCTTGGACATACGGATCATACCGCTGTCGGCCACGGTGATTCGGGTGTTGCCCTTGCCTTCGGTATGGTCGTACACCTGGATGTTGTACATCATCCCGCTGGCTTTGTCGCGGCTCTCCACGCGAAGGATATAGCCCTCGATGCCGTCATAGAAGGTGCCGGTGGGTATCTTGATCTCCGATTTTGTGCGGCCGATGTCGTCGCGCATCGTGAAGATCTGGTTGATGGAATAGGGCACCAGACGGTCGCCGATGAAAAATGCGCCGATGCTTATGATCACGCTGGCCACTATCATCGGCATAAGTATGCGGGTGAGCGAAATGCCCGAGGCCTTGATGGCGGTGAGCTCGAACTGCTCGCCCATCTGGCCCAGGGTCATCATAGACGAGAGCAGGGTGGCAAGCGGCATCGCCAGGGGCAGCACCTGGCAGCTTCCCCACATAAGGAACTCCAGGATTACCTTGAACTCCAGGCCCTTGCCCACGAGTTCGTCGATGTACAGCCAGAGGAACTGCAGGACCAGTATGAATATGACAATCCCCAGGATCGCGAAAAACGGTCCTATGAAGGATTTCAGGATAAACCGGTCCAGTCGTTTCATTCTACGCGGTAGCTGCTGCTATGAGGGCTTCCAGGGCATCGGCAAGGCCGTCCGCGTTGCGTCCGCCGGCGGTTGCAAGGCCGGGCTGTCCGCCACCGCCGCCCTGGATGAACTTGGCGGCTTCGCGTATGTCCTTGCCTGCATTGCGGCCGGCTGCAACGAGGTCCTGCGAATACATCAGCACCAGGTTGGGCTTGCCCTCCCAGGCGAAGGCGCCTGCAAGGACCAGGTTCTGGGCCTTCTTCTGCAGCAGCAGGGCCATATTGCGCACGACTGCGGGATCCATACTCTGCTCGAAGCGGGCCACGCGGACGGAGCCGATGGTCTGGGCGTGCGAGGCCACGGCATCGGCCAGGGCGGCGGCTTTCTCGGCGGCGACGGCCTCCAGCTGCTTGCGGGCATCGGCATTGTCCTCCACCAGCTTGCGGATGGCGCCGGCAAGGTCGGGGACATTGTTCACCAGGCCCCTGAGGGTGCGGAGCATCTCCTCCATTGCGTGCACGCGGGCTTCGGCGGCCTCTCCGGTGACGGCTTCAATCCTGCGGACTCCGGCGGCGACGGCACTTTCGGCAGTGACCTTGAACAGGCCGATGCGGCCGGTCGAAGGGGTATGGGTTCCGCCGCAGAGTTCTACGGAATCTCCGAAACGGACCACCCTCACGCGGTCGCCGTACTTTTCGCCGAACAGGGCCATAGCGCCCATTGCGCGGGCCTCGTCCATAGTGGCGTCACGCTTCTCCTGAAGGGGTTCGTCGGCACGGATCAGCTCGTTCACACGGGCCTCCACGCGGGCGATTTCCTCGTCGGTGACCTTCTGGAAGTGGGAGAAGTCGAAGCGGAAGTAGTCGGCGCAAACGAAGGAGCCCTTCTGCTCCACATGGGTGCCCAGGATTTCGCGGAGGGCACGGTGCAGCAGGTGGGTTGCGCTGTGGTTGTTCATTATCTTCTGCCTGCGGGCCGCATCCACCTCCAGGGTGAAGCTCTGGGACGGGTTTGCGGGCAGTTTTTCGGCCAGATGTATGCTCAGGTTGTTCTCCTTCACGGTGTTCAGGATGGCGATGCGCTCGCCGTCGGCTCCGGTGATGAAGCCGGTGTCACCTACCTGTCCGCCCATTTCGGCATAGAAGGGGGTGCGGTCGAACACCAGCTGGAAGTACTCCTTGTTCTTCTGCTTCACGGTGCGCTGCTTCAGGAGGGTGGCGCCTTCCACCTTCAGGGTGTCGTAGCCTTCGAAGACTACCTCGTCGCCGGCTGCGAATTCCTGCCAGTCGCCGAATTCGTTGGCGGTGGCGTTGCGGGCGCGCTCCTTCTGCTTTTCAAGCTCTTTCTGGAAACCTTCCAGGTCCACTTTGTAGCCCTTTTCGGCCGCTATGAGCTCGGTGAGGTCTATGGGGAAACCGTAGGTGTCGTAGAGGACGAAGGCATCGGCCCCGGGGATGAGCCTGGTATCGGCATTGCGGGCAATATTGTCTTCCAGCATCCTGATTCCGCGGTCCAGGGTACGCAGGAAGGCGTTTTCCTCTTCGCGGATAACGTTCTCGATAAGCTGCTGCTGGGCCTTGAGTTCGGGATAGGCCTCGCCCATATCGTCCACCAGCTGGGGGATGAGGCGGGTGAGGAAGGGCTCGGTGAAGCCCAGGAAGGTATAGCCGTAACGGACGGCGCGGCGAAGGATGCGGCGTATCACGTAGCCGGCCTTCACGTTGGAGGGCAGCTGGCCGTCGGCGATGGAGAAGGCGATGGCGCGGATGTGGTCTGCGATAACCCTCATTGCAACCTGGACGTTGCCGCCTTCGGCATAGCGGTGACCGGAGAATTCCTCCACCTTGCCGATAATGCCGCTGAATACGTCGGTCTCGTAGTTGGACTGCTTGCCCTGAAGTATCATACAGAGGCGCTCGAAGCCCATACCGGTGTCGATATTGCGGGCGGGGAGGGGCTCCAGGTGACCATCGGCCTTACGGTTGAACTGCATAAACACCAGGTTCCAGATCTCGATTACCTGGTCGTTGTCGGTGTTCACCAGCTCACGGCCGGGAACGGCGGCAATCTCCTCGGGGCTGCGGAGGTCGATATGTATCTCCGAGCAGGGGCCGCAGGGGCCGGTGTCGCCCATTTCCCAGAAATTGTCGTGCTTGTTGCCGGTGAGGATATGGTCCTCAGGAAGGTGACGGCGCCAGGCGTCCATAGCCTCGGTATCGAGGGGTGTCCCGTCTTCCTCGCTGCCCTCGAAAACGGTGGCATACAGGAGTTTGGGATCAATCTTGTAGACCTCTGTGAGAAGTTCCCAGGCCCAGTCTATTGCTTCGCTCTTGAAATAGTCGCCGAAGCTCCAGTTGCCCAGCATCTCGAACATAGTGTGGTGACGGCCGTCGTGGCCCACCGCCTCCAGATCGTTATGCTTGCCGCTCACGCGGAGGCATTTCTGGCTGTCGGTAGCACGGGGGAACTTGGGCGCGGTATTGCCCAGGAATATATCTTTGAACTGGTTCATACCAGCATTCGTGAACATAAGCGTAGGGTCGTTCTTCACAACCATCGGTGCAGACGGCACCACAGTATGCCCCTTGGAGGCGAAAAAATCCAGGTACTTCTGGCGAATCTCTTTTGCAGTCATATTGTTTCAAGTCAATAGTCTGCAAAATTACGCATTTTTTGGCTAATATCCTATATTCTATGTGGGAGCTAAACGGGCGCGCGCCTAAAGAACTTCCTTGAGGAAGGGGCCGGTGACGGACTTCCTGTTGCGGGCAAGCTGCTCCGGAGTACCGCAGGCGACGATCTGCCCGCCCCGCCGGCCTCCTTCCGGACCCATATCCAGGATCCAGTCCACGCTTTTGAGAACGTCCAGGTTGTGTTCGATCACTATCACCGTGTTGCCGGCATCGACAAGGCGCTGGAGCACACCCAGAAGCACTTTTATATCGTCGAAATGCAGGCCGGTGGTGGGTTCGTCAAGGATGTAGAGGGTATTTCCGGTGGAAGGGCGTGAGAGCTCGGCGGCCAGTTTCATCCTCTGGCTTTCGCCGCCGGACAGGGTTACCGCACTCTGCCCCAGACGGACATAGCCCAGGCCGACGTCCACCAGAGTCTTGAGCTTTGCGGCTATCCTGGGCACCGGTTTGAAGAACTCGTAGGCATCGGCAATGGACATCTCCAGCACGTCGTTTATGTTCTTGCCCTTGTAGCGTACCGCCAGGGTGTCTTCCTTGTAGCGTTTTCCGCCGCAGGCCTCGCAGCAGAGCTTCACCGAAGGCAGGAAGTTCATCTCGATGAGCTTGATGCCAGCGCCCTTGCATTCCTCGCAGCGGCCTCCGGGGACGTTGAAGGAGAATCGGCCGGCCTTGAAGCCGCGCACCTTGGCGTCGGGGGTTTCCTCGAAAAGGGCCCTTATGTCGTTGAAAACCGCGGTGAAAGTGGCCGGATTGGACCTTGGAGTGCGGCCGATGGGGCTCTGGTCTATCTCGATGAGTTTGTCTATGTAATCCATTCCCTCGATGCTGTCGTAAGGCAGGGGGCGCTCCTTGCTGCGGTAGAAATGCTCCTTCAGGGCGGGCATCAGGGTCTCGTTCACCAGCGACGACTTACCCGAGCCGGAAAGGCCGGCGACTCCCACCAGGGTACCCAGGGGGAAGGAGGCGTCTATATTCTTGAGGTTGTTGCCGCGGGCTCCCCTGACGGTGAGCATCTTTCCGTTTCCCTTGCGACGCTTCGCGGGCAGGCCGATGCTTTTCACCCCCTTCAGGTAATCCAGCGTAAGCGACTCTCCTGCAACGGTATGGCTCCGGGTTTCCGGGTCCATCGGCTCTCCTTTCAGAAGATATCCGAGGGGCGCGCTAAGGCAAACCCGTCCGCCCAGCTGACCTGCGCCGGGGCCCACGTCCACCAGCCAATCGGCATTGAGCATAGTCTCCGCGTCGTGCTCCACCACCATCACCGAGTTTCCCTCGTCGCGGAGGGCCTTCAGCGAGGCTATGAGCTTGCGGTTGTCCCTCTGGTGCAGGCCTATCGAAGGCTCGTCCAGGATATAAAGCACGTTCACCAGGGCCGATCCTATCTGCGTGGCAAGGCGTATCCGCTGCCCTTCGCCGCCGGAAAGGCTGGCTGTGGGGCGGTCCAGCGAAAGATAGTCCAGGCCCACGTCCAGCATAAACTGAACCCTTTCCCTGAGTTCCTTCAGGATGTCCCGGGCGACGTTTTTCTCCCTCTCGTTCAACTGTGAGGGAAGTTCCTCCAGGAAGGCGCGCAGCTGCCCCATCTCCATTGCCGATACCTCCGCTATGGTCTTTCCTCCCACCCTGAACCAGAGGGCCTGCTCACGGAGCCGGCTGCCCTTGCACACCGGGCAGGTGACGCTGCGTTCCATATTGTCGATGACTCCGCCCCAGGACTCCATCTGGGAAAGGTTCCCCTCCCCTACGCGGAAAAGGTCCTCGGAACCGTAAACCAGAAGGCTCACGACCTCGTCGGGCAGAGCCGCCACAGGGTCATAGAGGCTGAAGCCATACTGCCTGGCAATGGAACGGATAATGTCGAACTTGCGGTTTTCCCTTACCCGGCCCAGCGGGAGGATGGCGCCGTCGGCCACGGACTTGCTCTTGTCGGGGATAATGCTGTCCAGGCTTACGTCCACTATGCTCCCGAGGCCCTTGCAGTGGGGGCAGTAGCCCTGGGGCGAGTTGAAGGAGAAGCTGTGGGGCTGGGGTTCGTCCAGCGAAAGGCCGCTCTCGGGGTCCACCAGATGCTTGGAAAAATGGCTCAGGCTGCCGTCCTGGGCATCCATCACGGCCACTGAACCCTTGCCTGTCTGAAGGGCCCTGGCCACGGATTCCCGGATGCGGGCAGGGTCGGTACCGTCCGGTTTCAGGCGGTCCACCACAAGCTCTATGAAATGGATTTTGTAGCGGTCCAGTTCGCTCACCTCCTGCAGGTCCAGGATTTCCCCGTCGATGCGGATCTGGGTATAGCCGCGCTTGCGCATCTGGTCGAACAGGTCGCGGTAATGGCCCTTTCGGCCCCTTACCAGCGGCGCCAGCAGATAGCAGCGGCGGCCCTTGTAGCGCTCCATTATCAGCTCCACTATCTGGGAGTCGCTGTAGCGCACCATCTCCTTTCCGGTCTCCGGAGAATAGGCTCTGGAGCCCCTGGCATAGAGCAGGCGCAGGAAGTCGTATATTTCGGTTATGGTGCCCACCGTGGAGCGAGGATTGCTCCCGGTGGTCTTCTGCTCGATGGCTATTATCGGGCTCAGGCCCTTTATTTCCTCAACCTCAGGCTTTTCCAGGATGCCCATAAAATGCTTGGCATAGGGCGAGAGGGTGTCCATATATCGGCGCTGTCCCTCGGCATACAGGGTGTCGAAGGCGAGCGAGGACTTTCCGCTGCCGCTGAGTCCGGTCAGCACTACGAACTTGCCGCGGGGAATGTCCACGTCCATATTCTGCAGGTTGTTGGCCCGCGCTCCCCTAACCTGTATGTATTCCTGGAACTTCTCCATTTACAGCAGATACACGCAAAAGCCGATGCCCCCGAGGAGGCAGAAAAGCAGGGTTGTGAGCGACAGCAGGGGCAGCATAGGATCGAGGGCGCGGTCTTCGCGAGTCCAGACTCCCTTCAGATGCAGCCCCAGAAGCGGCAGGCACAGCAGCCAGAGCCAGTGCCAGGGGCTGGGCCAGCGCAGCAGGCAATACGCCGCCATACAGGCCACGGCAAGCGCTATGAGCACGCTCTGGTATATCCTGGCGCCCCTGAGCCCCAGTTTCAGGGCAACCGTACGGCGATTGGGCGCGTCGGTCTTCATATCGCGGATATTGTTCACATTCAGCACCCCCATACTCAGGAAACCCACGGCCGATGCCGGAAGCAGCAGCTTCCACTGCATCCCCGCTCCGACGGTGCATACGAAAACAGAGCCCAGAACGGCCACCAGGCCGAAGAAGAGGAAGACGTAGAAGTCTCCCTTGGCGTTGTAGCCGTAGGGGTTTCGGCCCAGGGTATACTTCATTGCTCCGGCTATAGCGGCGGCGCCCAGCATAAGTACAAGGATGGGAGTGAGGTCCAAAAGGGTGCCGAAGGCCCTCCAGGTCATTGCGGTGCCCAACACTATGCACATTACGACGGCGCCGGCGATGAGGCCCTTCATCTGGGGGATGGTCATTTCCCCTCCGTTCAGGCCATAGCTGGGGCCCTGGCGGTCGGCCCCGTCGGTCCCGTGAAGGACGTCGCCCAGCTCGTTGGAAAGATTGGAAAGGATCTGGAGCGAAACGGCGGTAAGCACCAGCAGCACGGCGGTCCAGGGATCCACCTTCCAGTCGGCCGCGGCAAGCAGTATGCCCAGGAGCACTCCGCCCACCGAAAGCGGGAGGGTGCGCAGGCGCATCGATTTAACGGCAGCTCTTACAGTCATCAGTCTAGTTTCAAAACAGCCATAAACGCGCTCTGGGGCACCTGTACGGTACCTATCTGGCGCATTCTCTTCTTACCTTCCTTCTGCTTTTCAAGCAGTTTGCGCTTACGGGTGACGTCGCCTCCGTAACACTTTGCGGTAACGTCCTTGCGCACCTGGCGCACAGTCTCGCGGGCGATGATCTTTGCGCCGATCGCCGCCTGGACGGCTATGTCGAACTGCTGGCGCGGGATAAGGTCCTTAAGCTTGAGGCAGATCTTGCGGCCGAAGTCGTAGGCGTGGTCCTCGTGGATGAGGGTGGAAAGGGCATCGGCAGGATCCCCGTTGAGCAGGATATCCAGCTTGACCAGCCTTGCCGGACGGAAATCCGTCACGTGGTAGTCGAAGGATGCATAGCCCTTGGAAATGGATTTGAGCTTGTCGTAGAAGTCAAATACCACTTCCGAAAGGGGAAGGTCGTAATTCAGTTCCACCCGGTCGGTGGTGATGTAGTGCTGACCTATCAGGGTGCCCCTCTTGTCCATACACAGCTTCATTATGGGGCCGTAGAAATCGGCCTTGGAGATAATCTGGGCACGGATGTAGGGCTCTTCGATATGGTCAATCAGGGTTTGCGGCGGAAGGCCGGAAGGGTTATGCACGTCCACCACTTCGCCCTTTGTCGTGTAAACCTTGTAGGACACGTTGGGGACGGTGGTGATTACATCCATATTGAACTCGCGGAACAGACGCTCCTGCACGATTTCGAGATGCAGCAGGCCCAGGAAGCCGCAGCGGAAGCCGAAGCCAAGGGCAAGCGAACTTTCGGGCTCGTACACGAAGGAGGCGTCGTTGAGCTGGAATTTCTCCAGCGTGGCGCGCAGCTCCTCGAATTTTGAGGCGTCAACGGGATACAGGCCGGCGAAAACCATCGGCTTGACTTCCTCGAAGCCGGCGATAGCCTGGTCGCAGGGACGGTCAGTGTGGGTGATGGTATCGCCTACTTTCACCTCTACGGCGGCCTTTATGCCGGAAATTATGTATCCCACGTCTCCTGTCCCGATCCTGTCGGCCGGTTGAAGTTTTAGTTTAAGTACGCCCACTTCCTCGGCCTCATATTCCTTGCCGGTATTGAAGAATTTCACTTTATCCCCCTTGCCGATGCTGCCGTTCACAACCTTGAAATAGGCGATTATCCCCCTGAAGGGATTGAAAACGGAGTCGAAAATGAGGGCCTGCAAGGGCGCGTCAGGATTGCCTTTCGGTGCCGGAATCTTGTCCACGATTGCATCCAGGACAGCCTGGACGCCCTCACCGGTACGGGCGCTCACACGGTACACTTCCTCGGGCTCACAGCCCAGCAGATCGCACACCTGGTCGGTAACCAGCTCCGGCTGGGCGCTCTCCATATCGATTTTATTCAGGACAGGAATGATCTCCAGGCCGTGGTCTATAGCCTGATAGAGATTCGATATGGTCTGGGCCTGTATGCCCTGCGAGGCATCCACTACCAGAAGCGCACCTTCACAGGACGCTATGGAACGGGAAACTTCGTAGCTGAAATCCACGTGGCCGGGAGTGTCGATAAGATTAAGCCTGTAGCTCTCACCGTCGCGGAGATAATCCATCTGAATGGCGTGGCTCTTTATGGTGATGCCCTTCTCCCTTTCCAGGTCCATATCGTCCAGGACCTGGTTCTCCATCTCCCTCGAGCTGAGGGTGCTGGTGAGTTCCAGGAGGCGGTCGGCCAGGGTTGATTTCCCGTGGTCGATATGGGCGATTATGCAAAAATTCCGAATCTGAGTCATAGACTACAAAGATACATCAAAAAGAGGAAAGCACCAAATGTATGGTGTTTCCAAAATTGAAACAGGTATCAAAAATTAAATTGCCGATTCGAGATACTCCGAGGGCGTTTTTCCGTAGAACTCCTTGAAGGCGGTGGAGAAATACGCGTGCCTTGAGAACCCGCAGGCGGCCGATATCTGGGCAACGGTGAGCCGCCTTTCCTCCAGCAGACGCACGGCCTGCTGCATACGCTCTTCCTTTATGAGCTGGGAGGGAGAGACTCCGGCCTCTGCCTGCAACTTGCGGTTAAGATGGATGCGGCTCATTCCAAGTTCCTGTGCAATGTCTTCAACACCGAAATCCGGGTTGGTATAACGGCTGCGGACAACAGCCATAACCTTCTCGTAAAATTCACCGCGCCGGGTAGGAAGGGCGTTCGGATTCCTTTCGGGGACGACAGGCTTCTGTGCGGTGACTGGGACGGGAGCGGGTTTGGGTGCGGGTTTGGGTGCGCTCTCCGGAGAAGGCGCAGTACGGGGCACTTCTGCCTGCACGGCCTGTGCCTCTTCCTTTTCAGGAGAGTGCACTGGAGCGGGGGCCGCGACTTTCACAGGAGCGGGAACAGGAGCGGGTATGCGGGTTGTCTCCCTGGGCCTAAGAAGCAGCATAAGAGCGGCTCCCAATGCCAGGGAAAGAAGGATAGCCAGGCAGAAGAGAAGGACAGGGAATCGGCCTTCCAGTGGCTCCTGTTTGAGCTCGCTTTCGATTTTGAAACTATATGGTAACAGATTTGAATCAGCCACTTTAGCGCCTTCGGCGGCCCATTCCGAGAGTATTCCATCAGGGGAAATCCTCATACTTGAGCCCTCCGATAGCAGCCATACCGCCCCGTCCGGAGAGGGGATTATCTCCTCCGTATCCACTGGGAGAAGCAGGCTGGCTGCAACCGGTTTGGAACCGGGTTTCCAGCGGAAAAACTCACGGTTCCGGGTTACAGCCAAAAGTTCTCCGGACTCCGAGAGTGCAATAGTTTTTACAGGGCTGCCGAGTTCAAAGGAAGAGAATCCTTCGGTAGAGCGGTAGGTCATCAGGGAGCCGTCATCGGCAAGCACCCAAATGGTCCCATCCGGATCGGCGAGGACGGTTTGTACAGATTCCGGTTTGCTGTAGCGGATCTGCTGCCCGTTCCTTCCTATACGGAGGAGTCCATCGGCCC
>JAGCYC010000098.1 GCA_017961015.1 Bacteroidales bacterium
AGGGCGGTGACGGTAGTGCAGCCCTCGGGTGCATAGCCGTCGCGGGCGTAGTTGTTCACTATGAAGGAATTAAGTCTTAGTCCTCCGGCCTCGAAGGGCTCGTCCAGGGCATAGACCATAGATTTGGGAAGGTAGTTCAGATCGGCCTTTACTCCCAGGCCGATGAACATACACTGGCTGGTCTGAAGCTCCTGCCGCATACGGCAGGCCCATCCGTCCTGAAGCGGTTTTTCGAAGAAGCGGTCAATGGCGGTACGGGCATCTACGGTTATGACGATGGCATCGGCCTCAAGGCGTTCGCCGCCTGAAAGGTGGACGGCACCCTTTTCTACGCGCTCCACGGCGGTATTGTAGCGGATTACGCCGCCTTCGGAGGTGAAGGTTTTGGCCATATTCAGGGCCATCCGCAGCGAGCCTCCTGTTGGATAGCCGCTGTCGCCCCAGAAGAAGGCGGCGAGGGTGTAGGCAAAGGTCACTGCGTTGTTTACGGGGTCAACGACACTCTCCAGCAGCATCCTCACGCTGTCGCTGCGGATGGGGGAGAGGTAGTGTTTGATGGACTGCATCCAAAGGAAGGGAGTGAGCAGTACCGACGGAGTCATACTGATGTAGCTCCATATGCTGGTCACGCCTTTTACCGGCGCCTGGAAATGGCGGAAGGCGTTTACCTGGCGGAAGATGCGCCTCAGGGTGCGGGCGTCTTCGGGAGAAGCTTCGATGAGCTCGTCCAGCGTACGTTTCCAGTCGCGGTGGATTGCAATTTCCCGGCCGCGGTTCTTGAGTACGTAGACCGGATCCTTGAAATAAATGGGATTATTGCTTCCGAGTGCACCGGTTTCAGTCCAGATGCGGTGCAGGTCGTGTTTGGGATTGGAACCGTTGAGCCAGTGGACGCCGCCTTCGAAAAGGTAGCCTTCCCTTTTCCAGCAGGTTGATACACCGCCGGGAGTGGCGCATTTTTCAAGGATGAGGACTTCGTGCCCGGCCCTGCGGGTGTAGATACCGGCGGTAAGTCCCGAGATTCCGCCTCCAACAATGATTACTTTACTCATTTTCGTCGCTGATTGTAAGTCCGTCCCAGGCTGGCTGGACTATGGATTTGATACCTCTTTCCCGGCAAAGCTGTTCCAGCTGGGCGCAGAAAAGGGTATGACTGGGGAAGGTATGGCTCAGATGGGTGAGCCAGGTGCGGGGAGCCCCTATACGGCCGGCAAGCTCCAGAGCCTCGTCAAGGGAGAAATGCGAATGGTGGGGATGGTAACTGACCGTATTTAGTGTCAGGTGTTTAAGACCTTTAAGTTTGGTAAACTCGCTTTCCGGGATACTGCTCATATCCGTAATGTAGGCTATGTCGCCGAAGCGGAAGCCCAGCACAGGCATAGTCCCGTGCATTCCGCGGATAGGAATCACGTTCGGTCTGTCCAGGGGGGCCTGGAGGATTTCGTTGGATGAGCGCAGCAGCGAGCCGTCGCTCTGACGGTAGAAATAGCCTTTGTCGTGAACCCATTCCAAATCGCCTTTCCCGGCGTTGCTGTCTATCCTGAAAGGCCGTTCATCTATCAGATGTATATGCCATTCGGGAGCTCCTGGATATTTGAAATCGGCAAAGGCATAGCCATATTCCCTGCGAAGAGTCTCCAGTACCGGGGCCTCGCAGTAAATCTCGGCTGCCTTGCGGTCTATATAGTTGAACGAACGCACGTCGTCCAGGCCTCCGGTATGGTCCTTATGGTTGTGGGTCAGGAGTATTGCATCCAGATGGGTAATGCCCTGTGCAAGCATCTGGGCGCGGAAATCCGGTCCTGCATCCACTACTATGCTCAGCCCGTCAAACTGCACGTATGCCGCCGAGCGCAGCCTCTTGTCGCGGCTGTCGGCCGATGTACATACTGGGCAGCGGCAGGCTATGATAGGAACGCCCTGGGAGGTGCCGCTTCCAAGGAAAGTCAGTTTTGTCATAGCACAACCTCCTCCAGGGTATTGACGCGGGAGGGGTCGAAGTCCCTTTCCACCCGCAGGTAATTGTCGCTGTATCCTCCCATCTTCCCGTCCTTGCAGGCCGATTCCCACAGGACCCTCGCGCTGAGACCCCTGCAGGATGCCGTGAAGGCATCGTGGCACTCCTTGCAAAGCTGTTCAAGTACGGCCACCCTTTCCTGCTTTACCGCCTCGCTTATCTGGTCGGGCCACTGGGCGGCTCTTGTACCAGGGCGGCGGGAATAGGGAAAAACGTGGATGTATGAAGGCCTGATGCGGTTTTTCAGGAAATCGTGGGTTTCACGGAAGAGCTCTTCGCTTTCGCCGGGAAGCCCCACTATTACGTCTATGCCGAAAAAGACCGGAAGCTTTCCGGGCCCTTCCATCCTGGAACGGACATAGTCTATGCGGCCGGCGAACTGGGCGGTATCGTAGCGCCTTCCCACCCTTTTGAGCAAGGTGTCGCTGCCGCTCTGGAGAGGGATATGGAAATGTGGCTGGAATTTGGTGCCGGAGGCTATCCAGTCGATGATTTCGTCTGTAAGTAGATTTGGCTCGATGGAAGAAATGCGATAGCGCTCTATGCCTTCCACTTCGTTAAGGGCCTTCAGCAGATCCAGGAAAGATTCGCCGCCTGTCCGGCCGAAGTCCCCGGTATTAACCCCGGTAAGGACTATTTCCTTGATTCCCTTTGCCGATATCTCAGCGGCGCTACGCACCGCCTCGCAGATGGGGATGCTGCGGCTGCGGCCCCTTGCGAAGGGCACGGTGCAGTAAGCGCAGAAATTGTCGCAGCCGTCCTGGACCTTAAGGAAACTGCGTGTGCGTTCTCCGGAGGAATAAGCCCCGAAGGTAGGGTTTTCCGCAGGGGACAGAGGTCCTGAAACCTCTGGCCACCCTCGGCCGGGACCTCTGTCCTCTGCGGAGAGGACGTCTTTCACCAGAGAGGCTTTCTCATCGGCCCCGAAAACCTTCCAGACGCCATCCATAGAAAGCAGGAAATCACGGCGCAGCTGCGCATAGCAGCCTGTAACTACGATCCGGGCCTCGGGGGCTGTCCTGTGGGCGCGGCGTATCAGGTTGCGCGATTTTTTCTCGGCGGTCTCGGTTACGGCGCAGGTATTTATCAGGTAGATATCGGCCTGTGAGCTCCAGGGAACTGCCTCCCAGCCGGCGGCCACGAAGCCGCGTTCGTAGGTGGAGGTTTCGGCGTAGTTGAGCTTGCAGCCAAGCGTGGTGAATGCGATTTTCATCTTCAGGCGAGGATTAAAAATACGCAGGGACGCTTGCCTATTACGGGTACGGCCTTCTTCCACTCTCCTGCACTCAGGGTCCGGACGAAGGCGTCGGGGCAGGTGAGGTTTACGGCTATGCAAAGCCGGGTGCGGGGATTAAGGATCTGGAGCATATCGGCCAGGAGAGCATCGTTCCGGTAGGGGGTTTCTATCAGGATCTGTGTCTGGTGCAGGGATGCCGAGCGCTTCTCCAGTTCCCGGATAGCCTTCCGCCGCTCTTCGGTTTTTGCCGGGATGTAGCCGGCGAAGGCGAAGGACTGGCCGTTAAGCCCGGAAGCCATCAGGGCCAGCATAAGGGAGGAGGGACCTACAAGGGGAATCACCTCTATCGAATGCCGATGGCAGAGCTCTACCAGCAGGGCTCCGGGATCGGCCACGGCGGGAAGTCCGGCCTCGGAAATATAGCCTACGTCGTGCCCGTCTTCGAAAAGGCCGATAAGGCCTTCGGCCTCCCTCGGGGGCGTATGCTCGTTGAGAGTGCGGAATTCCAGCTCCTGGATATGTCCTTTGAGCCCAGCCCGGGAAAGGTAGCGGCGTGCTGTACGCACTTCTTCCACTACGAAGCGGTCCAGGGACTGAAGCCGCTCCAGGACCGGAGCCGGTATGACCTCGGAAGGTTCGCCGTCCCCTAAAGGAGCGGGTATAAGGAAGAGTCTGCCGTATTTACTCATCTGTCAGTATGTGTGCGCGACCGGTGGAATCCAGCTGCAGGGTACGCCTCCGGCCGTCATCCTCAGGGAGCCTGTCGCTGCGCTTGCGGAACAGGTTGCGGAAGAACTGGCCGAAACTGCTGAATTCCTTCTGGTAGCTGATACCGGCACCGTTACGCTGGCTGTTGTCCAGGTAGGAGGTGTACTGGTCGGCGGAATGGGAGAAGAGATTCAGACGCAGCGAACCGCGTTTGTTCAGTTTTATGTCTATATCCACGTCTCCGGCAACTTCGGAGGTGGTGGTGCCGTATTGCTGCTTGTTTCCGACGGAGCTGTTCACTATCACCCTGTTGTTGAACAGCTGGGTGGAGAGGGCTACGTCAAAGAGATCGCTGCCGCTCTGCTGGGCCTTGTAGTTGAGGCCGAGGTCAAGGGGCAGGTCAAGGGCCTGGAAGATATTGTTCAGCTGGCCGGCCATTATGCTGCTCACATTGGAAAGCAGCATCTCGGAGCCGTCAGTGGTAATACCGTAGTTCTCCTCGGGCAGGAAGGAGCCTGCCAGGAGCAGATACAGGAACTGACGCTGGATCTTGTCTTCGGTATTGAGCACTCCGTCCACCATAGCCTGGGTGGTGGGATTCAGGTCGGGTATGTCTATGGAGAACTGGACCTGGGGGTTGCGGAGCTTGTCGGTGATGTGGATTCCGCAATCCACGGTGCGGCGGGAGGTGGCGGTTTCGTCGGAAATCAGGTTCGCAAGGCTGGCCTTGGTGGTGTAGAGGCCACGGATATCCAGGTCGGTGTCCATCGCCTCGCCGTTGAAGCGCAGCGAGCTGCCGTCCTGGACGCTGAAGTCGCGGCTCACCAGGTTGGCGGCAGAGAAGTGGAAGTGGCCCTGATTGAGATTGTAGATACCGTTCAGATTCAGGTTGCCCCTTTCCAAGTCAATCTCCAGACGGCCGGTTCCGGTGGCGTTAAGCGAGTTGTCGTTGCTTATGTCGATGTAGGCGGTAAGGTCGGGCGTGGCACGCACAATCAGGTGGACAGTGAGGTTTCCGTCGGCTTTGTCTCCCTTCCCGGGCTTTGAGAGGAGCATCTGCTCGTAAGGGTCTTCCATCTCGTGCTGTATGGGCTGGGTGAAGCTGAGCAGATGCCTGTTCTTGGACGATGACGAATTGCCCAGGTTGATGTGTATGTTGCCCTGTCCGGCCGTGGCGGCGTCCAGGTCAAGCACCAGGTCCGGACTCCAGCCGCTTATGTTTACGCTGCCGTTGGCTGCAAGCTCTCCCCACAGCAGGGGATTCTGGCCGCGGGACAGGGAGATGGCCTTCATATCCCTCACTCCTATCTGCATATCCAGGCCGTAGCGCTTGAGGCCGTCCAGGAGCACGCTTCCGCCTATGCTGCCTTTTCCGCGTACCCCGTCGTTGACGGAGACGCTGTCAAAGTGCAGTCCCTTGCTGTCCAGGGACAGGTCGCCGTTCACATTGTAGGATACGCCGGTGAAGTCCAGGGCTATGCGGCCTCCGTCCAGGCGCAGCCTGTCGGATTTGAGCGCAGGATCGGAAACGGGACCGCTGGCTTCCAGGATACCGCTCAGATAGCCCTTGAAAGTAGAGAATACGCTTTCAAGGTAAGGTGCCGCATAGGCCAGGTTGAGGCTGTCCAGGCGGGCCCTGGCGTTCAGCTCGTGCGAAGATGGCTTTATGGACCCACCCAGGTCCAGATTGCATTTTCCGTCCAGGTCGTTGACGGCGGCAAAGTCGAAGCGGCGCTCGGCCTCGTTCCAAAGGCTGCTCAGGTTCAGGGTTCCGAGTCTTTCGCCCGCGACCATAGTGGAGTCGCAGCGTATGGTGGCAAGGAGCCCCGGCGAGGGCTTGGAAGGGGACAGTATCAGGGCCCGTCCGGTAGCGCGTCCCTGAAGTGAAGGCTTGCCTCCTGTAACGGTGTTGGCGAGCCCCAGGTTGAAACTTTGCAGCTGTATGCTCAGGGTATCGGCACGGTCGGGGGAGAAGCCTCCGTTAACGACCAGGGATTCGTCTTCGTGGGTGGCCCTCAACCCGTTTATCTTCACGTTCCCGTTCTTGTAGCTTACGGTGTCTGAAGACAGGGCCCAGGCGTCGCCGCCGTAGTAGATGTTGGAAGGCAGGGCGCGGCCGCTTATGAACAGTCCGTCCTTGTCCCTTCTCAGATTGGCGTTGAGGTACAGTTCGGCCTTGGTGGGGGTGTCGCTTTCGTTGTCAAAATTATATCCCAGGCCGATATGGTCGTCATCGGCAAGGAGCACCAGTTTGTTGCCCCTCAGTTCGGCGCCGCCCAGCCGCACAACCGAAGAACCAAGGCTGGCGAGGATGCGTCCGGAGAGGTTGTCCAGCTCCAGGTCAACGTCCCTCAGATAATTGTCGTTCAGGGCGAGGCGGCCGGAGTTCAGGCTGGCTTCCAGCACGCCGCTGCGGCTAAGCTGAAGGTCCATACTGGTGTTATTCTCCACATATACTCCGGGGGCGAGGAAATTCAGGAGGTCGCGGGCATCCTTTACGTTTACGCCAAGGTCGTAGGAGGCACCGTTCCACTCCCGCTTTTCACCGTTTCCGAGAGCCGGCAGCTCGCTTTCCAGGAGTCCCTTGAGGTCTTTCACGAACGCGGCTATGGACCTGTCACCCACAAAGTGGGCATCCATAAATTCGGAACTCAGGCGTATCCTGTGAAGGTTTTCGTTCGAGTGGGCCTGGATGCTCAGGTCGCCCAGATTGTGCTGTCCGCCTTCGCTCTCGAAGGCGATGTCCCGGAGATTGACGTCTCCTATGAGTTCACGGTCCTGGGTGCGTATGAAATTGGATACGGCCTGCAGGCTCACTTTCGAACGCGGCCGCTTGTCCAGGTGGATGGCGTGGAGGTCGGCATAACCTAACGATGCGTAGAAGCGGTAGGCGGCATTCTTCGTACGCTGCGAGAGGTTGAACAGTCCCTGGAAGATGAACTGGAGGTTGGGATCGGCCGCTACTATACGGCCGTCGAAGGCGCTGTCCTCATAGGTTCCCACGGCGGAAAGGCCGCTGTAGTCGTAGTCCAGGGCGTTCAGGCGGGAAATGTCCAGCCGGTCTATCCTGAGCTTGGGATTGCCGGGAATAAGGGTGGCCTCCAGTTTGGTGGAGAGGCTTATCTGGCGTACGGCATCGGCCCCGGTGAAGGGCTTGATGTCCAGATTGGAGGTTTCAAGGGTACCGCCGGCTATGATGGCCCGTTTGGGGTCAAGCATATTGCGGAGGATGACATCGGCCTTTGCGTTGCCGGAGTTCTTGGTGTCGTATATGGTTCCCTTTACGCCCAGGCGGTTCATAGGTCCCTTAACGCGGCCGATGAAGCGGTAGGGGACGCCGGGTGCCAGCTTGGAAAGGTCCAGCTTTACGGCGGGGGCCCATTCGCGAATGAACCGGCCCAGGCCGGGGACGGTGAACTGCAGGCGCTTCACCTGGAAATCGGCAAGGGAAGAGCCTATGTCCGGAAGTCCGGTAAGGGAGCCCGAAGTTTCCAGCTCCACGCCGCTGTCAAGGTCCTTCACCTTGATATTCTCCAGCGAGAAGTCGTTGACCAGACCTTTGAAACGCCCCTGCAGCTGGCCACGGAAACGTATCTTGTCCAGCCCGGGCCCGAAGTGGGAGATTGTGCGCATCGATACGCGGCTGCCCTTTTTCACCTGGACGTCCAGGCCGATATTCTCTTCGAAATCGGCATATTGCTTGAGCTTGCCGTCCAGGATTACGTGGTCCACGAGGATGTGGCTGTCGGTTTCCTTGATCTCAATATCCTGAATCTGGGCCCGGCCCTTTCCGACTTTTACCTTGCCGCTGAGCTGCTCCACCGCCAGGCCTTTGTCATTGTCCCTGAGGCGTATGCTGTCGGCGGTGGCGCGGATGATGGCGTCCTTCACGGAGATGCCGTGGGCTTTGAGACGCTTCACGCCGAGGTCCAGGCTGTTGTAGTCCAGGCAGTGCTCCCCGACGGGGCGGCGTCCCTTCTTGGCATATTTGGCTTCCATCTTCGCGGCGGCCACGGGATTCTCCAGGCGGAAATAGAAATCGCGGACATCCACGCTCCCGGCTTCCAGCCTGAGCTTGAGCTCCTTTTTCTTATTGGGATCGGGATAGGGAAGGCCGAAGATGCGCTGCAGATTGGTGGAAACGCCCTTTGGCGCCAGGGAATCGGGCTCTATGGCAAGATTGAAGCAGCCTTGGTCCAGGGCCAGGGAACCCAGGTGGATGCCTTCGGAGGAAGTAAGCCCCTTGAGGGAGAATCTGGCCGATAAGGTCCCGGCCCAGAGCAGGGTATCCATATCCTTTATCACCGGGGAAGGATCCAGCACAAGGACGTCCTTGATGACTACGGCCTCGAAGGGCTTGATGGAAATGTCCGAGAAGGAGACGGGGACCCCTAGATCGCGGGTGAGCCTGTCAACCACACGGCGGGCTATGCCGCCCTGGACGGCGGGAGACTGCAACGCAATGGCTCCTGCCGCCAGAATAAGCAGCAGAAGCGCGCCTATGCGAAGTCCTGTCTTAAGCCCTTTTTTCATTCAGTTTGCCGTGAGGCCACAATTATTCAATCTACAAAATTATAAATAATTTTTGTAGAATCAAGGGCTTTGGGGCTTAAAAGAAGGGGCTCAGAAATCGGCCATACGGGAAACGGGAGCTACGTCCAGCGGGGTCCTGACTCCGGCCTTGTACTGGAACCAGCCGGCTACCGCTATCATAGCGGCGTTGTCGGTGGTAAACTTGAACGGCGGCAGGTAGGTGTTCCATCCCCGGGCAGCTCCTTCGGCTACGATCCGATCGCGGAGGCCGCTGTTGGCCGATACGCCTCCGCCTATGCTTATCTCCCTGATCCTCGTGCTCTTGGCTGCCCTGATAAGCTTTCCCATAAGGACGTCGATCAGGGTTTTCTGGAAGCTGGCGCACAGATCCTCCTTGTTCTTTTCCAGGAAGTCGGGGTCCAGGGCCAGCTGGTCGCGCACGAAATACAGGAGGGAAGTCTTTACGCCGCTGAAACTGTAATCCAGGCCGGGGACATTGGGCTTGGCAAAATGGAAGCGCTCCGGGTCGCCCTGCTTTGCAAGGCGGTCGATCACCGGTCCTCCGGGATAACCCAGGCCGAGCATCTTGGCGCATTTGTCAAAAGCTTCTCCCACGGCATCGTCTATGGTCTGTCCCAGGATGGTGTATTCCAGCGGGCCGTCCACCCTTACGATCTGGGAGTTGCCGCCGGAAACCAGGAGGCAGAGATAAGGGAAGGAGGGCTCCCTTACAGGAACGCCTTCCTCCCTTATGAAATTGGCCAGGATATGGCCCTGGAGATGGTTCACCATTACGATAGGGATATCCAGGGACAGGGAAAGCGCCTTCGCGAAGGATGTTCCCACGAGCAGTGAACCCAGCAGGCCGGGGCCGCGGGTGAAGGCTATCGCCGTAAGCTCGGAGGCGCTGACTCCGGCCTTGCGGAGCGCCTCGGAAACCACCGGGACGATATTCTGTTCGTGGGCGCGCGATGCCAGTTCGGGCACCACGCCGCCATAGTCCTTGTGAACCTGCTGCGACGCTATTACATTCGAAAGGAGCACCCCGTCGCGGAGTACTGCCGCCGAAGTGTCGTCGCAGGACGATTCAATGCCAAGTATGAGGTCTGCCATAGTCTTTCTCTAACATTTTTCCGCACAGTTGATCCCGTCCAGGGCCGATGAGACTATCCCGCCGGCATAGCCTGCTCCTTCGCCGCAGGGATAGAGGCCGGGAAGGTCCAGATGCTCCAGGGTTTCGGGGTCGCGGGGAAGCCTTACGGGTGAGGATGTGCGGGATTCCACACCCAGAAGGAGGGCGTCGTTGGTATAGTAGCCGTGCATCTGCCGGTCCACCTGGGGGAAAGCCCTGCGGAGCCGCCTGGAGACGTGCTCCGGGAGCAGTTCGTGAAGCGGGGCGCTGATGGCTCCGGGGTGATAGGAGGTTTTGGGAAGGTCCTTTGAGACTATTCCCCTGCAGAAGTCCTTCATCCTCTGGGCAGGGGCGCTCAGGGGATGTCTGGCGCCGTTTTCCCGGGCCCAGCGGTACATCGCCCTTTCCACGTCCTGCTGGAAATCCATCAAGGCGAAGGGGCCGGAATAGGGGGCTCCTACGTCGGAGGGCTCTATCTGTACCACCACCCCGGCATTGGCCCATTTGGAATTGCGCCCGGCATTGGACATTCCGTTCAGGACCACGGTCCCGTCCTGGGTGGAGGAGGGGACAAGTATGCCTCCGGGGCACATACAGAAGGAAAATACGCCCCTGTCATCGACCTGCTGCACGAAGGAATACTCGGCCGTGGGCATAAAGCTCTGGTACTTGCCGTGATAGCGTATCTGGTTGATGAGCCACTGCGGATGTTCCACCCTCACTCCCATAGCAAAGCCCTTGGCTTCGAGGGCCCAGCCCCTGCGGGCAAAAATCTCGTATATGTCCCTTGCCGAATGGCCGCTGGCGAGTATCACTTTAGATGCCTCGAAGAAGCGTTCTCCGCAGCTGAGCCTGAAACTGCCGTCAGAAAGCTTCTCTATGTCCGTAACCCGGCTGTCAAAATGGTATTCTCCGCCGTGATCCTCTATGCAGCGGCGTATGTTCTTCACTATTTCCGGAAGTCTGTCGGTGCCGATATGGGGATGCGCGTCTATCAGGATGTCTTCACTGGCGCCGAAGACCACCAACTGGTGGAGTACCTCCCTCACGTCGCCCCTTTTGGTGGAACGGGTGTAGAGCTTTCCGTCGCTGAAGGCACCGGCTCCGCCCTCGCCGTAGCAGTAGTTGGAATCTGGATCCACAGTTCCCTGGACAGAGAGGCGGGCCATATCCACCTTACGCCTCTCGACGTCCTTGCCCCGTTCCAGGATTATCGGCTTGAGGCCTCTCTGGAGCAGTTTGAGCGCGGCGAACATACCTGCCGGACCGGCTCCCACTATTATTACGGGACGGGATCCGGAGACGTCCTGATATGGGGGCACCGAGTATTCCTCCGGCGTTTCACCGGCCCTGAAAGCCTGCATACGGTAGCGGTACAGGATGTCCTGGCGGGCATCCACGCTTCGGCGCAGGATCTTTACCTGTCCCACTGCATCCGGTTTGATTCCGAGTGCACGGGCGGCGGCCTCCCGGACTGCGGCGTCCGGGAGTTCCTTCCCTATCTTCCAGGCAAAATCGAATTCCTTAGGCATCCAGCTGCGAAAGGGCAAAGTCGTAAGCTCCCACGGAAATGGCCTTGGAAGCGCCTATCTTTGAAATCATTATGCCGATGCGCTTCTGCGGATCGTAGGTGACGGTCTTGTCCGTGCCATAGATCTTGAGCTCGCGTGCATCGCCCTTGGCGAAGGCTGCGAATTCGGCCTCGTCGTCCAGGTCGTACACCTTCATCTGCATACGCTGGAGGGTGTCGCCTGAAAGGGTGCGCACGGTGCCGCGGAGTTCGGCCAGCAGGGCCGGCATAAAGTATTTGTGCGAGGCGGTGATGCCGCCGCCGATGACGATGAGTCCGTCCATCAGCTGCCCTGCAACCGCCATACAGCGGCCTGCAGTGCGGCCCATCTCGGCAAAGGCGGCCTTGGCTGCCTCGGGGTTGCCCTCGCGACGGCCCTCGGCTATGTCGAAGATATCCTTGGGGGTGAGGCTGGCGTCCTGGACGCCGGACTGCTCGGCATAGACTCTCTTGACGGCACGGATGGCCACGCCTTCTTCCACTATAACTCCGTTGATGAAGGGATGAGGCAGGCACCAGGTTTCGGCGCAGCAGTTGTCGCCGCGGTTAAGCTGGTCATTGATAACGCAGCCCATACCGAAGCCTGTTCCGAAGGTATAGCCGATAAGGTTGTGGTACTGTTTGGAGCTTCCCATTGCAAGGAGCTTTTCGTTCACCTCGGGCAGGACGCCGCCGAGGGCTTCGCCGAAGGCATAGAGGTCGCCGTCGTTGTTGATGAATACGGGGACTCCGAACACTTCCTTCAGATAAGGTCCCAGGGCCACGCCGTCGCGGAAGCTGGGGAAGTTGGGAAGGAAGCCGCCGATGATGCCTGCGGCATAGTCGGCAGGGCCGGGGAAGGCGAAGGAAATGGCCGAAGGCTTGATTCCGCCCAGCTGGTTGATTACGCTGCGGAAGCCCGTAACCATAGTTTCCAGGCACAGGTCAAGGTCGTTGGCGTTGGAAGGAAGGGTAATTGGATCGATGATGTACTCTTCCGAGCGCATTGCGCCGAAAACCATATTCGTGCCACCGGCATCGAGGGTGAGTACCACCCGTGAGTCATTCTTGTATTTGCCCATAATTATGCAGTTATTGATTGATTCTTATTATTGCCCTGGAGGAGCGCCCGTCCACACAGATCTGCAGCGGAGCGTCCAGGCGTACGTGTCTCAGCCACTGTGTCTCCTCCTCGGCCGGGAGTGCGTCAAGGGCGGTGAGGTCCACCGAGTCTCCCCTGCGGGTGTAGGGATCTACATTGATATATCCGGCGTTGAAGGAGGTAAGGTTCTGGAAGAAATGGGTTCCCTGGCTGGGATCCACCCTGAATCCGGGCAGGCAGCACTCTACGAGGGCCTTGGTCTCGGAGATATCGCTCCAGCTCACCGGAACGCCCAGGGTAGGGATGCTGGAGCCCCAGCGTCCGTAACCTATCAGGACGTATTGCCGGCCCAGGGCCCTCATACGGGCGTTCAGTTCGCGTAGCTCGGCGGCCATTTCCACGGTCTTCATCTTGTCGAAGGCATCGGCCTTGAGATACACCACATCGCTTATCCCTTCTATCCATCCCGTGCCCAGGGCGCTGTCGGAGCGAACTATGGCATTGTCTTCGGGGATGGTCCTCCAGTCCACCTCGGTATGGAGGCTGTCGGAAGAGATGGGACGGATCTGGAGCACATTGAAGAGCTTGCGGTCAAGGTCGGCGGCAAATTCCAGCTCCACGTCGCAGTTCATCTCGCGGCAGGCGGCATCCATCAGGGTGCAGAGGATATCGGCCAGGGGGAAGGTGTTGTAACGTAATATGTGTGAGAAGGTTACGAACTTTGGTCCGGGGACGGAGGGGGAGTCCGTAATCCTCTGGTTCTGTGCGTCATAGGTGGATACTACCTGCTCCAGGGCGTGGAAGCGGCCGCATTCGGTGATGGGGATGCGCTCCAGGTTCACGGCATCGTCGGCCGATGTCTTGAAGCGCTCAGGCTGGAGGTCCAGCGCGTACATCACCTGCTGGGTCTGGGTCATACACAGGTCCGGGGTGGATGTCTGGAGCACGTTCCTGGGATAGCGGGGGGAGAAGCGCAGCACCTGCTCTCCGTCCACTACGGCTTTTCCAAGGCCGAAGGCCAGCTTGGCTATGCCTTCATCGGCCTTCTCATAGCCGATGGGGTAGAAATTGACGCTCCTGACCACGCCGGAAAGGGTGGGGAAGAAGTGCCCCTGGTCCTCGGAGCCGCAGATTTCCTGGAGGATGACAGCCATCTTCTCTTCCGAGATCACGTTGGCGGTGGCGGTTATATAGGCCCTGGAAGAGGCGAAGTACACCGAGGCGTACACGCTCTTGATGGCCTTTGCAAGCAGCCTCAGCTGCTGGTCCTCATTCTCTACGCAGGGGAGCATATAGGTGGAATACACTCCTGCAAACGGTTGGTAATAAGAGTCTTCCAGCTTGGAAGAGGAACGCACGGCAAGAGGGGCCCTGACCTGGCGGATAAACACGCGCAGCGCGTCGGAGAGATCCTGGGGCAGGGTGGAGGATACGAATTCCGAGAGGATCTCGTCGTCGGAGACGTCGGAATTGATCACATAGTGCAGGCCGTTCTCCTGGATGAAGCGGTCGAAGTATTCGGTGCCTATCACGAGGGTTCTCGGAACCAGGACCTGTATGTCTTCCCAGTGGTTGTACAGTCCGTACCTGTCAAGCATACGGTTAAGGAAGGCCAGGCCTCGTGCCTTGCCGCCTATGGAACCTTCGCCGAAGCGGGAGAACCAGATGCTGTCGTTGTAGGTCTCCGGGCTGAACCTGGCTACGACTCCCAGTCCCTGGATGGTGCGGTAGCGGTGGATGGCCTCCACGGCGGCACTGCGGAAGGCCTCGGTGGAGGGGTAGGTGGCCCGCTTGAGTTCGTTTCCTACGGAGAATAAACCTCTTGCAAGCAGCCAGCGGGAAAGGTAATTCTTGGCCCTGAGTGACTCCAGGACCTTTTCCGGAAGCGTGGCCACTATCTTTTCTGCCCCTTGCAGGTCCCTTGCCCTGGCTATCTCGCGTCCGCGGTTGCCCACTGCGACGAAGTCTCCGAAGCCGAACTCCCGGCCGATGTATTCCGACAGCTCGTGGGTAAGGGTTTTGGAACGCTTCATTATGAAGCCGGCCCCGAGGCTCTGCGCTACAGGGCGCATACTCTCCTGGGAACTCTGCATAAGGATGGGCATACGGGGAGTCTCCTTCCGGATGAGTCGGCATAGGTCCACGCCGGCATCCAGCTTTTCGGAGGAGGAAGGATCTCCGCGGTGCAGCACGAAGCCGATGTCGGAAATCACGCCCAGGAGGTTGTCCTTATATGTCTGGTACATCTGGACGGCGTCGTCCAGGTTGGTTGCAAGGAGTATCTTGGGACGGGCCCTCTTGCGGAATATCTGCTGGTCCTCGTTGAGGGCGTCGCGGGCGGCGTCCACGTTCTGCTGGAGCACCAGTTTGTAAAGCAGGGGAAGGTAGGTGGAGTAGTAGCGCACGCTGTCTTCCACCAGCAGTATGCACTGTACGCCCGAGCCCAGGATGTCGTCGGAGGCGTTCAGGCTGTCCTCCAGCAGTTTGATTATGGCTATTATAAGGTCCGTGCTGCCGCTCCAGTTGAAGATATAGTCCAGGCAGGAGTGGTCTTTGCCCTCCATCTGCCGGTAGATCTCCTTTGAGAAGGAAGTGAGCAGCACCACGGGGGTATCGGCCGAAAGGGCCTTCATCTGCGAGGCGAAGGAGAAGACATCCATCTCGCCCACATTGTACATAGTTATCACCAGGTCCCAGCGCTCCCCGTCACGGGCCAGTGCAAGTGCCTCGGAGGTGGATTCCACGCGCTCGAATATGGGAGGATTGCTCAGGTTCAGTTCCGAGTACTCCCTGGCTATGCGCATATCCAGCCGGCCGTCCTCTTCAAGTGAGAAGTGGTCGAAATTATTGCATACGACAAGGATGCGCCGTATGCGCCGGGACATAAGTGAAGTGCTCTCCGTCATACCAGACCCTGATCGCTCATCGCGCCGGCAACCTTGATGAAGCCGGCGATATTGGCTCCCTGGACGTAGTTGATGCTGCCGTCGGGCTGTGTGCCGTGGGCGGCACAGGCCTCGTGGATGTCCTGCATTATACCGCGGAGCCTCTGGTCCACTTCTTCGGAACGCCAGTGCAGGCGCATCGAGTTCTGGCTCATCTCAAGGCCCGAAGTGGCTACGCCGCCGGCGTTGGCAGCCTTGCCCGGAGCATAGAGGAGGCCTGCCTCCTGGAATATGCCGATAGCCTCGGGGGTGGAGGGCATATTGGCGCCTTCGGCCACGCAGCGCACTCCGCCCTGGACAAGGGCCTGGGCATCGGCCCTTTCAATTTCGTTCTGGGTGGCGCAGGGGAGGGCTATGTCGCAGGGAACCTTCCAGGGACGCTCCCCGGGGAAGTATTTGGCCTGAGGGAAAGCCTTGGCGTATTCGCTTATGCGGCCGCGGCGTATGTTCTTGAGCTCGAACACATAGGCCATCTTCTCCTCGTTCAGGCCCTCGGGATCCCAGACGAAGCCGTCGGAGTCGGAGAGGGTCTGGACGGTAGCGCCCAGGCGCATTGCCTTCTGGGCCGCGTACTGGGCCACGTTGCCGGCGCCGGAGATGTTCACCTTCATTCCCTCGAAGGCCAGGCCGCGGGTGGCCAGCATCTGCTCGGTGAAGTAACAGAGGCCGTAACCGGTGGCTTCCGGACGGAGCAGGGAACCGCCCCAGGCAAGGCCTTTTCCGGTAAGGGAACCGTCGAACTGGTTCTGGAGACGCTTGTACTGGCCGAAGAGATAGCCTATCTCGCGGCCTCCCACGCCGATGTCGCCTGCGGGGACGTCGGTGTCGGCCCCGATATGGCGGTAGAGTTCGGTCATAAAGCTCTGGCAGAAACGCATCACCTCGGAGTCCGACTTGCCGC
Source organism: Bacteroidales bacterium (assembly GCA_017961015.1). Taxonomy (GTDB): domain Bacteria; phylum Bacteroidota; class Bacteroidia; order Bacteroidales; family UBA932; genus Cryptobacteroides. The sequence continues at coordinate 16,125 of JAGCYC010000098.1, forward strand.
GGGGGTTGAAGTCGGAACCGCCCTTCGCGCCGCCCATCGGCAGGGTGGTGAGGGCATTCTTGAAGGTCTGTTCGAAGGCCAGGAACTTCATTATGGAAAGGTTCACGCTGGCGTGGAAGCGGATTCCTCCTTTATAAGGGCCGATGGCACTGGAACACTGTACGCGGAAACCGCGGTTTATCTGTACCTGGCCCCTGTCGTCCATCCAGGGAACGCGGAAAATGACTATTCTTTCGGGCTCGACCATCCTTTCCAGGATTTTCTGGTCCATTAGCTGGGGATTTGCGGTTACATAGGGAGCTACGCTGTTCACGACCACGCTTACAGCCTGGTGAAATTCACTTTCACCGGGATTGCGGGCGATGACGTCTCCCATAAAACCCTGTACATACTTTTGGGTAAACTGATCCATTTTGTCCGTTTAAATATCTCTATTCTGCAAAAATACGAATTATTTCGTATATTTGCGAATACAGACCGGAGCAAAATGGTATCCGAACTTATCGGCAAATACATTTTCCTTGTCCAGACCTTCGTCGAGGCTGGCGACGGCGGCCTTTCCCTGGAAGAGGTCCAGACCCTCTGGGAGAGGCGCTACGGCTGTCCCTATGCCCGCCGGAGTTTCGTGAACCACCGCGAAGCCATAGCGGAGATCTTCGGTATCGAGATAATCTGCTCCCGTTCCACCAACCGCTATTACATATCCGACGCGGCCGATGCCGTGGACCGGCGCCAGGCCGTGGACTATCTGCTGAACACCTTCACCGTGAACAGCCTGCTTTCCCTTTCGGAGCAGCGTCTGAGGGGCAGGGTGGCAGTAGAGGATGTGCCTTCCGGCCAGAAGTGGCTGGTGAGCCTGATGCAGGCCCTTCTGGACAACGAGATACTCGAGATAGACTACCTTAAATATATGAGCGGGGAGGCGGAACACCGCCGCATCCATCCCTATGCCCTCAAGGAGTTTGCAAAACGCTGGTACCTGGTAGCTTTCAGCGTTGAGGCCGGCGCGATGAGAGTGTACGGCCTGGACCGCATAAAGGCGGTAAGGCGCAGCGGTGAGCATTTCCGTATGGAGCCGGGATTCCGGGTGGATGAACTGTTCGAATCCAGCTACGGCGTGTATCTGCCGGAAGGGGAGCAGCCCTCGCTGGTGAGGATACGTACCAGCCTCCGGAATGCCGCCTATCTGGAGGACCTTCCCCTGCATCCCACCCAGCGCCTTGTGGGAACCGATGCCGGCCACGCCGAATTCGTGATGCGGCTCATCCCCAATCCCAACTTCATAATGGAACTGTGCAAGATGGGGGACAGGGTGGAAGTGCTGGCCCCGGAAAGCCTTAGACAGACAGTTAAAAATGAACTTGTAAAAGCTCTGCAACAATATGAACCCTAAGTATTTAATCCTTGCGGCCGCCGCAGTGGCGCTGCTCTCATGCAAAAGTGAAATGAAAGAGGAAAAAGGCTATATCGGCCCTTCTCAGATTGTCGTTGCCGATGGTAAGATGACCCCCGAGGTCCTGCTGTCCCTCGGCCGGCTCAGCGACCCTCAGCTCTCTCCCGACGGCAAAACCATCCTTTACGGGGTGAGCTATACCGACATCGCTGAAAACCGCAGCGTACGCAACCTCTACACCATCCCCGTGGAAGGCGGTCCCGCCGTACCACTCACAAAGGACGGCAAGAGCATTTCATCGGCCCGCTGGTCTCCGGAAGGGGATGCGGTTTACTTCCTCAGGGAAGGCCAGCTCTTCAAGGCTCCCTTCAAGGATGGCCGCCTGGGACGCAGGGAAAAGCTTTCCGAGGTTCCCGGAGGCATCGACGACTATAAGCTCTCGCCCGACGGAAACGCCATCATCTATGTTTCCTACGTACGCAGCGCAGTGGAAGTCCCCTCCGACTCCGATCCCGCCCTTGACAAGGCCGAAGCCTATGCTACCGAGGACCTTATGTACCGTCACTGGGACCATTGGGTGAAGGAAATCAGCCACAGTTTCGTGGCCTCGCTGGGCAACGGCGTCATCACAGACGGTCTGGATATCCTGGGCGGTGAAGAGGTGAAATACCAGCTTCCCAACGGTCCCTTCGCCGATATCGACGACCTTGCCTGGAGCCCCGACGGACGCTATATCCTGTATGCCTGCAAGAAGCTGGAAGGGAAGGAGTATGCCTTCTCCACCAACAGCTGCCTGTACCTGTACAACATCCTCACCGGCGAAACCTCGCAGCTCACCTACGGCGGCGGATATGACACCCACCCCGTATGGAGCCCCGACGGTTCCCGCATAGCCTGGTGCTCGATGGAGCGCGACGGCTACGAGGCCGACAAAGTGCGCCTGCTTATGGCCGATGTAATCCCGGCCGATGAAGAGGAGGACGGACAGGCCCTCAACCCCGTGATTGACAATCTGGTGGATCTGACCACCGACTTCCCCTACAACGTGGAGGCCCCTCTCTGGGCCGAGGACGGCAAATCCCTGTATTTCTGCTCCCTCGTGGACGGTGTCCAGGCCCTCTTCTCGGTAGTTGCCGATATGGAGACAGCCTACTTCCGCCTTACCTCCGACAAACTCTGGTTCGACTTTGCCTCGCCCTTCGGCGTGCTCCAGGACGGCACCCTTCTCACCACCTATATGTCTATGGACTTCCCTCCGGAACTGGCAGCTGTGAACGACAATGCCGTGCGGCAGATAAGCTACGAGAACGAGCATATCCTCAAGCAGCTGGACAAGCACGAGACCATCTCCCGCCAGGTAGAGACCGTGGACGGGGAAAAGATGCTCACCTGGGTGCTTTTTCCACCGAAATTCGACCCCACCAAGGAGTATCCGGCGATTGAAATCTGCCTGGGAGGCCCGCAGGGGACGCTTTCCCAGGGCTGGAGTTATCGATGGAATTACCTGCTTATGGCTCATCAGGGTTATGTAGTGGTGCTCCCCAACAGGCGGGGCACCACTGCTTTTGGGCAGCCCTGGTGCGAGCAGATCAGCGGCGACTATCCCGGCCTTAATATGCAGGACTACCTTAGCGCCGCCCGTATGATCAAGGCCGAGCCCTACATCAGCGGAGTCGCCGCCTGCGGTGCATCCTACGGCGGATATTCGGTCTATTACCTGGCAGGTGTCCACGGCGACGTGTACGACTGTTTCATAGCCCACGCCGGCATCTTCAACGAGGAACATATGTATATGACCACCGAGGAGATGTGGTTCCCCAACTGGGACAACGGCGGCCTTCACGAATACGCCTATACCCCCGGCGAAACCGGTCCCGGCAGCGACGGGGAGACCTTCGGCGGAATACGCCAGGGCGGTTCTCCCTGGAGCTCGGCGCCCAAGGCTAAACGCCATTATGCGCTCTCTCCGCACAATCTCGTAAAGAACTGGCACACACCTATTATGTGCGTACACGGCGGCTGCGATTTCCGCGTTCCCTACGACCAGGGTATGGCAGCCTTCAATGCCGCACAGATGATGGGAGTGCCTTCCCGCCTCGTGGTATTCCCCAATGAGAACCACTGGATTCTCAAGCCCCAGAACGCCCTTTACTGGCACCGCAACTACTTTGCCTGGCTGGACCGCTGGATGAAAGCTTCCGATACGGAATAGGATGAACCTGGATACCGCCATACAGTATCTCCCCGGAGTCGGGCCCAGACGGGCGCAGCTCCTGCTTTCCGAACTGCAGATAAGCACGGTCGGAGATCTGTTGCGCACCTATCCTTTCAGATACATCGACCGTAGCAGCATACAGACCATAGCCTCACTGCATCCGGACCAGGCCTATGTCCAGGTTCGGGCGCAGGTGCTCAAGGTAAAGCTCTTTGCAAAGAACGGGGCCGAGCTCCCCGCAGAAAAGCTCAAGTACAACGCCGTCTCCCGCCTGGTGGCCACGGTGGCCGATGCCACCGGGGAGATGGAAGTGGTATTTTTCAAGGGTATCAAATGGATGCACTCCAGGCTCCTTCCGGGCTCGGTGTTCATCTTTTTCGGCAAACCCACGGTCTTCGGCAGCAGGATGAATATGGTGCATCCGGAGGTGGACGCTCCCGACAGCGGCAGCGCCGGCAGCCTGAGCGGGGTGTATCCTTCCACCGAAAAACTCAAGAACGGAGGCATTACCGGAAGGGTGATGCTAAAGCTGGTTGCCGAGGCCCTGGAGGGCGTATTGCCCACCCTGGAGGATACTCTTCCGGACTATATCCTTAAGGAAAAGGGGCTTGTGCCCCTCAGCTTCGCCCTCCGGCAGATGCATTTCCCCCAGAGCCAGGATGCCCTTGCCAAGGCCTCCTATCGGCTTAAATTCGAGGAACTCTTCCTCCTTCAGCTCTCCCTGGTACGCCAGAAATACATACGCAGCAGCAACGCCCACGGCCTTCCGATGCCCTCTGTGGGAGTCCCCTTCAGGCGCTGCTACGATGCCCTGCCCTATGAACTTACCACTGCCCAGAAACGGGTGATAAGGGAGATACGCGAGGACCTTCGCAGCGGCCGGCAGATGAACCGCCTGCTGCAGGGAGACGTGGGCTCCGGGAAAACTATGGTGGCCGTGCTGAGCGCCCTGATTGCTGTCGGGAACGGCTATCAGGCCTGCTTTATGGCTCCTACCGAAGTGCTTGCGCATCAGCACTTTGCCAATGTGTCCCGCTATCTTGCCCCTACCGGGGTGCAGGTTGCCTTACTCACCGGCTCCACTACGGCCGCGGCAAGGCGGAAGATACATTCGGGGCTGCGTGACGGCAGCATCGGCGTGCTCATCGGCACTCACGCGCTCATAGAGGATACCGTGCAGTTCAAGGCCCTGGGGCTTGCGATTGTGGACGAGCAGCACCGCTTCGGGGTGGACCAGAGGGCCCGTCTCTGGAGCAAGGGCCCCGGAGGAGTGGCGCCGCACGTGCTGGTAATGACGGCAACCCCCATACCGCGCACCCTTGCAATGACCTTGTACGGAGACCTGGACGTATCCATAATCAATGAGATGCCTCCCGGCCGAAAGCCCGTCCAGACACTCTGCGTAGGGGAGAACAAGCGGCACGCGATGCACAATTTCGTGCGTGAACAGATAGACAGGGGGCGCCAGGCCTTCATAGTCTATCCCCTCATTTTCGAGAGCGAAAAACTGGACTACAAGAACCTGCAGCTGGGTTATGAGGAAATAGTGAAGGCCTTCCCCCTGCCGCAGTACAAGGTGGCCATAGTCCACGGCCAGCAGACACCACAGGAAAAGGCCTTCAATATGGACGCCTTCGTGGCCGGACGGGCGCAGATCCTGGTATCCACCACTGTGATCGAAGTGGGGGTGGACGTCCCGAACGCCTCCGTAATGGTGATTGAGAGCGCCGAACGCTTCGGCCTGAGCCAGCTGCATCAGCTGAGGGGCCGTGTGGGAAGGGGCGCCGAAAAGTCCTTCTGCATCCTGATGCGGGGGACCAAGGTCTCCAAGGATTCCCAGAAGCGCCTGGACCTTCTCTGCTCCACCGAAGACGGCTTCACCCTGGCCGAGGAAGATATGAAACTCAGGGGGCCCGGAGACCTTGAAGGTACTCAGCAGAGCGGCCTCCCCATAGAGCTGAGCATAGCCTCCCTGGCAAAGGACGGGATGATCCTTTCCGATGCCCGCGCCTACGCCCAGATAGTCCTGGATGCCGATCCGGGCCTGTCAAGCGAAAAAAATGCCCTTCTGGCCCGGGAGCTCAGAAGGGACAAATATCTGATGAAGGATTATTCCCAGATTTCCTGATTATTTCCTTTCGCGGACACTTTCCTGGAGGCTGTCCCACTGGAGACGGCGGCGGAAGATGTCTATGGCGGTGTAGATTGCCTGCATCATAGAGCGGGGATCGGCCTCGTCGCGGCCAGCCATATCATAGGCGGTGCCGTGGTCCGGGGAAGTACGCACGATGGGCAGCCCTGCGGTGAAGTTCACGCCGTCGGCAAAGGCTATGGCCTTGAAAGGCGCCAGGCCCTGGTCGTGGTACATCGCGAGGGTGGCGTCGAAGCGGGAATAGTTCCCGAGGCCGAAAAAGCCGTCGGGGGAGTAGGGGCCGAAGGCCTGGATGCCCTCGCGTACGGCTTCCTGCACGGCGGGGAGGATGATGGTCTGTTCCTCGTCTCCGAGGAGTCCGCCGTCGCCGCAGTGGGGGTTCAGGCCAAGGACGGCAATCTTGGGATTGGTGATGCCGAAGTCGCGCTCCAGGGAGGCCTTCATAATGCGCAGTTTCCCGAGTATGCTTTCCTTGCTTATGGCCTTGGGTACGTCACGGAGCGGAATGTGTCCGGTGACCACGCCCACTTTCAGCTGGTCGCTCACCATAATCATAGTCACGTCCGGGGCCTTGAAACGCTCCTGGAGGAACTCCGTATGGCCGGTGTCCGAGAAGCCCTCGGCGTGCATCGCCCTCTTGTTGATGGGGGCTGTCACCAGTACGTCGATAAGGCCGCCTTCCAGATCCTTTACCGCTGCCTCAAGGGCTTTGATGGCCGATTTCGCGCTTTCCGGGGTAGATTGGCCGGGCTCTGCGTAAATACTGTCGGGGAGGCAGTTCACAAGGTTTATGCGGTGGGGACGGGCATCGGCCGCCGAGGAGATGACGTTGATGTCCATCGGGCCGATATTGTGGATGGTCTTGCGGTAGAAGCCCATCAGCTTGGACGAGCCGTAGATGACGGGGGTGAAGCCGTCCAGGATCCTTTCGTCCGAGAGGGATTTTATGATAACTTCGTATCCGATGCCGTTGCTGTCACCCTGGGTGATGCCGACGACCAGTTTTGGTAGGCTCATATCAGTGTTGTCTGTTCTTGAATGTATCCGGTATCCTCCGGCAGGTCCGGCATATGGTAGGCGGCCACCGCCATTCGGTCGCAGCGCTCGTTTTCGGGGTGTCCGGCGTGCCCCTTTATCCAGTGGAACGCCACCCGGTGACGCCCCAGGAGGGGCATCAGGCGCAGCCACAGGTCCACGTTTTTCTTGCCTTTGAAGCCCTTCTTCTGCCAATCCTGCAACCAGCCTTCGTTCAGGGCCTTCACCACGTAGGAGGAATCGCTCACCACGTGTACTTCGGCATTGTCCCAGCGTATCTGTTCCAGGCCGACTATCACCGCAAGCAGTTCCATACGGTTGTTGGTGGTGAGGGCGAAGCCGCCCGAGATTTCCTTCTCGCGGGAATCGCAGCGCAGCACCACCCCGTAGCCGCCGGGACCGGGGTTCCCGCTTGCGGCGCCGTCCGTGTAGAGGTAGATGGGTGGTCTGGAGGCGTTCATACCGTGCAAAGATAGAAATAATTTTGCTTAGCTTGGATAAAATTCGTAATTTTGCAGAACTGTGCGTATGGGCGCACGAAAGCAAAGTTTGCAAGATGAAATATATACTTAAGTTCATTGCTGCCGCCTGGCTCGCTTTCCAGCTTGCCTCCTGCAGCCCCAATACCTGGAAAAACATCAACTATCTGCAGGATGTCCAGGCCGATACCACAATGCAGATGATCACAAACGAGGGTATCATTATCCAGCCCCAGGACCAGCTTTCCATCATCGTATCCAGCGGCAATCCCACTATGTCGGCCCTGTTCAACAAGACCGTGGCCACCTACTACCAGGGCACCGAAATGGGTATGACCACCAACCGCCTTACCGGTTATGTGGTGGACAACGACGGCTTCATCAATTTCCCGCAGCTGGGCAAGATCGAGGTGGCCGGCCTGAACCGCTGGGAACTTCAGAGCCTGATCGAAGACAAGCTCAGTTCGGAAGGCCTGCTCAGGGATGCCAACGTAACCGTGGAATTCCTGAACTTCAAGATTTCCGTGCTCGGTGAAGTCGCCAGCCCCGGAACCTATACCGTTGCCGGAGACAAGATCACCGTCTTCCAGGCCCTCGCCCTGGCCCGTGACCTCACCATCGACGGCCAGCGCGGCAACATCAAGGTAATCCGCGAAAAGAACGGCCGGAGGGATATCTTCAACCTGGACCCCCGTTCCAGCGATATCTTCAATTCTCCCGCATACTACCTCCAGCAGAACGACGTTATCTACGTGACGCCCAACAGTAAGCGTTCAGGCCAGTCCACCATCAACGAGAACTACTTCAAGAGCGGCAGCTTCTGGATGTCGGCCGGTTCCCTGGCCATCACGGTAACCAACCTGATCATCACACTTTCAGCAAAAAACAATAGCAATTAAGCAATGCAGGAAACCCAGATAAACACTACCTTCACCCCCCAGGCGCAGCAGAGCAATCCCGCCGAGGAAGAACACGTAATTTCCCTGGCCGACCTTTGGTCCCTGGTCTGGAACCATAAGTGGTGGTACGTCTTTTCCCTGGCCGTGTGCGTCTTTCTGGCAATGTTCTACCTGTACAAGACGCCCAAGACCTTCAGCCGCAGCGAGAAGGTGATCCTGGACGAGGATACCCAGTCGGCAGTGAGGGACCTCACAATGTTCACCGGCGGCGCCCGCCGCGGCTTCTACGGCTCCAACGTGAGCAACGAGCTGGAGGCCTTCGCTTCGCCCGACCTTATGCAGCTGGTGGTTGCCCGTCTCGGCCTGGAAACCAGCTATGTGGACAAGCAGTTCCTCCGCGAGAGGGAAATGTACAAGAACTCTCCCGTGGAAATGCTGGTTCCCGAGCAGCCCGCCGTATCGTCCTTCTCATACTACATCGTCAAGAAGGGCCCCGACAGCTTCGAAATCACCGATTTCCGCGTGGGCGGCCGCAAGATCAAGGCCGATAACATCCGCGGCAAACTGGGCGACACCCTGAGCACCGCAATCGGCCCTATGATGATAGTCCCTACCGCCAGGATAGACTCCTGGGACGACGATATCCGCGTCTCCTGGGCACGTGCGGCTTCCCGCGCAAAGTCCTACTGCTCTCGCCTGGGCGTGAGCTTCTCCGGCAAGGAGACCACGGTGGTGAACCTGTCTATGCAGGATGTGTTCCCCGCCAGGGCTGAGGCCCTTCTCACCACCCTCCTGGACGTTTACAACGAGGAATGGCTGGCCAACCGCAACAAGAGCGTGCAGGCTACATCGGCCTTCATAGCGGACCGTCTGGAAGTTATCGAATCGGAACTCTCCGGCATCGAGAACAACCTTAAATCCTACAAGCAGAGCCATCAGATCACCGATATCAGCCAGACCGGAAACGTGCTCTCGCAGCAGTCCACCAACTATGGCAACAAGGCCTTCGAGGTGAACAGCCAGCTGGCAATCGCCAAGATGATCCGCGACTTTATCAACGATCCCCAGCACTCCGGCGACCTGATGCCCGCGAATACCGGCCTTTCCAACGCCAGCGTGGCCGCCCAGATTGCCGAGTACAACAGGGTCCTGCTGGAAAGGGACCGCACCCTGAGCTATTCCAGTGAGAACAACCCCCTGGTGCAGGACCTCACCTCCACCCTGGACCGCCTGCGCCTTGCCATCAACCGTTCCATTGAGAACCTCATAACCACCCTCACCATAGAGGTGCAGCAGCTGGAAAGCCGCGAGAGGGAGATCCTCTCCAAAGTGTCCAACACCTCCGGCCAGCAGCTGGAACTGCTCTCCATAGAGCGTCAGCAGAAGGTTAAGGAGCAGCTGTATGTGTTCCTGCTCCAGAAACGTGAGGAGAACGAGCTCCAGAGCCTGCTGAACGTGGCCAATACCCGTCTTATTATGAGGCCCAACGGCTCCTCGGCTCCCGTGGCTCCCAGGGCGATGATGATACTCCTGGTAGCCCTGGTACTGGGTCTGGGCATTCCTTTCGGCGTGCTCTACCTGATGAGCCTGCTGGATACCTCGGTCAAGACCCGTTCGGACCTCGCCGGTCTCACGGTTCCCTTCCTGGCCGAAATGCCCCAGCTTGGCCTTACCAAGAATTACTGGCAGCGTCTGCGGGTTAACCGTTTCGAGGCTTCCAATACCCGTATCCTGGTGCGTGCAGGCAAGCGTGACGCCCTCAACGAGGCCTTCCGCGTACTGCGTACCAACCTGGATACGATGATCCACAGCGGCGGCCAGAAGGTGCAGGTGATAATGCTCACCTCCTTCAACCCCAATGCAGGTAAGACCTTCACCCTGCTGAACCTATCGGCCTCAATGGCCCTGAAGGGCACCAAGGTCGCAATCCTGGACCTGGATATCCGTAAGGCCACCCTTTCCAAGGCAACCGGTATGAACCACACCGGAATCGCGGCCTACCTGAGCGGCCAGACTGACGACATCCTGGGCCACGCGGTATCGCTTTCCGAGAATCTGGACCTCATCCCCGTGGGCTCCATCCCGCCCAACCCGGCCGAACTCCTGGTCTCTGAGCGCTTCAGCAAGATGATCGAGCTCCTCAAGGGCAAGTATGACTACATCTTTATGGACTGCCCTCCCGTGGACCTGGTTGCCGATACCTCCATCATCGCCCCCTATGCCGATCTTACCATCTTCGTCATCCGTGCCAACCTCTTCGACAAGAGGGCCCTGCCTGCAGTTGAACAGCTGTACCAGGAGAACCGCTACAAGCGTATGGCCCTTATCCTGAACGGTGTGGATACCTACGCCAGCCGTGCCGGTTACGGTTATGGATATGGCTACGGCTATGGTTACGGCTACGGTTACGGCTATGGCTACGGTTATGGTTACGGCTACGGCTACGGCAATTCCGAGGACGACAAGTCAGAATAAGGATGTTTTCTCTCGGTAAAAAATCGCTTATCGGCAGTTCCCTCCTCCAGGGAGCTGTCGATAATCATTCTCACCTTCTCCCTGCGGTGGACGATGGAGTGCGCCGTATTGAGACCACCCTCGAAATCCTGGAGTGGCTGGAAGGCCTGGGCCTGAAGGAGTTATGGTGCACGCCCCACATAATGGAAGACGTGCCCAACGAGAGCGATACCCTGAAAAGACGCTTTGAAAAACTGCAGGAGTCGTACAAGGGGAAGATAGAGCTTCACCTGGCAGCTGAATATATGCTGGACAACCTGTACCTTCAGCGCCTGAATGCCCGCGACCTGCTGTGTCACGGGGAGGGGAAGGTACTGGTGGAAACCTCTACGGTACTGCCCGTAGGAAATGTCTTCGAGCTTATTTTCCGTACACTGTCGGCCGGTTACAAACCCATATTCGCCCATCCCGAGCGCTATCTTTATATGGAGCCCCAGCAGTATGAGAGCCTGGTTTCGCAGGGCGTTGTCCTGCAGCTGAACCTGCCTTCCATCCTGGGCTTCTACGGGAAGGACGTTGCCAGGCGCGCCGCCTGGCTGCTGGAAAAAGGCTATTACAGCATCAGCGGGTCGGACTGCCACCGCTTCCAAAGGATACAGGAGCAGTACTCCGCCAAGGTGCTTGACAAAAAAACTATAGAGCGGCTGCGTCCGCTTATGGGGGAACTGCTATGAACATTCTAGTGACAGGTGCCAACGGCCAGCTGGGAAACTGCCTCAGGGACAGGGCCGCCAAATATCCGGACCACAGGTTTATATTCACCGATGTCACCCGCAGTCCCGAGGTAGAGACCGTCTACCTGGATATCACCGACGCCGATGCCGTAAGGCTTATCTGCCAGTCGGAGAAGGTGGACCTGATAGTGAACTGCGCGGCTTATACGGCCGTAGACAAGGCCGAGGATGACACCGCCCTCTGCGCCCTCCTGAACGCGAAGGCCCCAGGCATACTCGCGGCTGCTGCTGCGGCCTGCGGTGCGGGCATAATCCACATTTCCACCGACTATGTCTTCGGCGGCGACGTACCCGTACCCCTGAAGGAAGACTTCCCGGTGCATCCTACCGGAGTTTACGGCGCAACCAAACTGCAGGGAGAGCAGGCCGTCATCGAGGCCGGCTGCTCCAGCTGGATAATAATACGCACAGCCTGGCTGTACAGTACCTACGGAAAGAACTTCGTCAAGACGATGAAGGAACTCACCGCAACCAGGCCTGTGGTAAAAGTTGTCTTTGACCAGGTTGGAACCCCCACCTATGCCGGCGACCTGGCCGATCTTATCCTCCACGTCATAGGCAGCGGCCAGTGGACCAGGACCGGGGTCTACCACTTCTCCAATGAAGGCGTGTGCTCCTGGTTCGACTTCGCCACTGCCATCCGAGACCTTAGCGGCGGCACCGCAAAGGTCCTGCCCTGCCACAGCGACGAGTTCCCTTCGAAGGTGCATCGGCCCGCATTCTCCGTCCTGGACAAGAGCAAGGTCAAGGAAGTCTTCGGCTTCGAAGTGCCCCATTGGTATGAATCACTTAAAAAATGTCTGAGCATATGAAACGCAGCATCGTAGTGACCGGCGGTGCCGGTTTTATCGGCAGCCACGTAGTGCGCCTCCTGGTGAACAAATATCCCGAATACCGCATAATCAACCTTGACAAGCTCACCTATGCGGGTAACCTTGCCAATCTGAAGGATATCGAAGACAAGCCAAACTACCGCTTCGTAAAGGCCGATATCTGCGATTTCGAGACTGTCTGCGCCCTGCTGCAGGAGGAAAAGGTGGACGGAATAATCCATCTGGCCGCCGAAAGTCACGTGGACCGTTCCATCAAGGACCCCTTCACCTTCGCCCGGACCAATGTGATGGGTACCCTGTCGCTCCTCCAGGCCGCCAAGCTGTACTGGGAGCCCCAGGGCTGGAAAGTGGGGGATGTGCCCTGCCGATTCTACCACATCAGCACCGACGAGGTGTACGGCGCCCTGCAGATGACCGATCCCGAGGGCATAGAGCCTCCCTTCACCACAAAGGCATCCAGCGGAAAGCACCATCTGGCCTACGGTTCGGAGTTCTTCACCGAGGGCACCAAATACCAGCCCCACAGCCCTTACAGCGCAGCCAAAGCCTCCAGCGACCATTTCGTAAGGGCCTTCCACGACACCTACGGAATGCCCACGGTAGTGACCAACTGTTCCAACAACTACGGTCCCTACCAGTTCCCCGAGAAACTCATCCCCCTGTTCATAAACAACATACGTCACCGCAAGCCCCTGCCGGTATACGGAAAGGGTGAGAACGTCCGTGACTGGCTATATGTAGAGGATCACGCACGCGCGATAGACCTTATCTTCCACGAGGGCAAGGTGGCCGATACCTACAACATCGGCGGCTTCAACGAGTGGAAGAACATAGACATCATCCGTGTGCTCATCAATACCGTTGACAGGCTCCTGGGCCGTCCCGAGGGGGCCGATATGGACCTTATCACCTATGTCACCGACCGCGCCGGCCACGACCTGCGCTACGCCATCGACTCGTCCAAGCTGCAGCGCGAGCTGGGCTGGGAGCCTTCCCTGCAGTTCGAGGAAGGCATAGAGAAGACGGTGCGCTGGTACCTGGACAACCAGGCCTGGATGGACAATGTGACCAGCGGCGACTACCAGAAATATTACGAGGAAATGTACAAGGGACGCTAGTCCTGCAAAAAGCAAGAACAATGAAAGGAATCGTGCTCGCCGGAGGCTCCGGAACCCGGCTTTACCCTATCACCAAGGGCGTGTCCAAGCAGCTTCTGCCCATCTACGACAAGCCTATGATCTATTACCCGCTGTCGGTCCTTATGCTCTCGGGCATACGCGACCTCCTGGTGATATCCACCCCCTACGACCTGCCCGGTTTCGAGCGTCTTCTGGGCGACGGCTCCGACTACGGCATCCGTCTGAGCTATGCCCCCCAGCCCAGCCCCGACGGCCTTGCCCAGGCCTTCATCATCGGCCGGGAATTCATAGGCGACGATACGGCCTGTATGGTCCTGGGCGACAATATCTTCCACGGACAAGGCTTCGAGGAGCAGCTGCGCCAGGCGGTGCGTGATGCCGACAGAGGCAAGGCCACCGTCTTCGGCTATTGGGTGAAGGATCCAGAGCGCTACGGCGTGGCCGAATTCGACTCGGAAGGGAAGTGCATCTCCATTGAGGAAAAGCCCGCAAATCCCCGTTCCAACTATGCCGTGACCGGTTTGTATTTCTATCCCAACAAGGTCGTGGACGTTGCCGCCGCCGTAAAGCCCAGCGCCCGCGGCGAACTGGAGATAACCTCCGTGAACCAGGCCTTCCTGCAGGACGGAGACCTTCTGGTCCAGACACTGGGACGCGGCTTCGCCTGGCTTGATACCGGTACTCACGAGTCCCTCGCGGAGGCATCGGCCTATATCGAAGTGATAGAAAAAAGGCAGGGCCTGAAGGTCGCCTGCCTGGAGGAAATAGCCTTCCATAACGGCTGGATAGACGCCGAAACCCTGCGCCGGGTGGCCGCTCCGATGGCCAAGAATCAATACGGCCAGTATCTGCTTTCTTTACTTTGAAATGTGAAGGAATTTTCGTAAATTTGCGGCGCAATTGAGAGAAATATAGTTTAACTAACAATAAATTTTACAAAAAATTATGATCAGACTTGGTATTAACGGCTTTGGCCGTATCGGTCGTATGGTTTTCCGCGCTGCCGTGGAGAACTTCAGCAAGGACATCTGCGTAGTAGGTATCAATGACCTCCTCGATCCCGATTATCTGGCTTATATGCTCAAGTACGACTCCGTACACGGCATCTTCAACCACGACATCAAAGTGGAAGGCAACTACCTCATCGTAGACGGCAACAAGATTCAGGTTTTCTGCGAGAAAGATCCCGCAAACATCACCTGGGGTGCCCTCAACGTGGACGTCGTCGTTGAATCCACCGGTTTCTTCCTGACTGGCGAGCTGGCCGAGGCCCATATCAAGGCCGGTGCCAAGAAGGTTATTATGAGCGCTCCTTCCAAGGACGCCACCCCGATGTTCGTCTATGGCGTAAACCACAAGACCTACGCCGGCCAGACCATCATCTCCAACGCTTCCTGCACCACCAACTGCCTTGCTCCTCTTACCAAGGTTCTCAACGACAACTTCGGCGTAAAGCGCGGCCTCATGACCACCGTTCATGCTGCTACCGCTACCCAGAAGACCGTTGACGGTCCTTCCAAGAAGGATTGGCGCGGTGGCCGCGGTATCCTGGAGAACATCATTCCTTCCTCCACCGGTGCCGCCAAGGCCGTGGGTAAGGTTCTCCCCGAACTGAACGGTAAGCTCACCGGCATGTCCCTGCGTGTTCCCACCAGCGATGTCTCCTTCGTAGACCTCACCTGCGAACTCGCCAAGGAAGCTACCTATGCGGAAATCTGCGCTGCCATGAAGGAAGCCTCCGAAGGCGAACTGAAGGGCATCCTCGGCTACACCAACGAAGCTCTGGTTTCCACCGACTTCCGCGGCGACGCCCGTACCTCCATCTTCGACGAGAAGGCCGGTATCCAGCTGGACAAGACCTTCGTGAAGGTTTGCGCCTGGTACGACAACGAGTGGGGCTAC
>JAGCYC010000099.1 GCA_017961015.1 Bacteroidales bacterium
CGGGGTCTTCGGCTACGAGCTGGTCCCGCAGGACTACTACGATTCCATATCGGCCTGGTTCTCCCGCAGGCACGGCTGGAAGGGCATAGCGAAGGAAAACATAGTCTACACTACCGGCGTGATAGCGGCCTACAGCGCCGCTATCAAGGCTATGACGGTCCCCGGAGACAAGGTTATGGTGATGACTCCCTGCTACAACGCCTTCTTCCCGGCCATAAGGAACAACCGCTGCGTGCGGCGCTCCGTACCCCTGCTTTATGAAGGCGGCCGCTGGAGCATAGATTTCGATGAGCTGGAAAAGGCGGCCGGGGAATCCCGCGTGCTGCTTCTTTGCAATCCCCACAATCCGGTGGGGCGCGTCTGGACCAGGGATGAACTGCTCAGGGTAGGTGAGATATGCCTGAGGCACGGTGTGTTCGTGATTTCCGACGAAATCCACTGCGAGCTCACATATCCCGGCCACGACTACACTCCCTGGGCCACCCTGGAAAGGGATATGGTGCTCAATTCCGTGAGCTGCATCTCGCCCACCAAGGCCTTCAACATCGCAGGCATACAGATTGCAAATATCTTCGCGGCAAGTCCGCAGGTGCTCGCAAAGATGGACCGTGCCATTAACGACAACGAGTGCTGCGACGTGAATGTGTTCGGAGTGGCTGCCCTCAAGGCCGCCTACAACGGCGGGGAGCAGTGGCTGGACGCCCTTCGCGCCTACCTCCTGGACAATGCCGCCGCGGTATACGCTTTCCTGGGGAGCAGGCTGCCGCAGGTGCAGGCCTCTCCGCTGGAAGGTACTTACCTTATGTGGCTGGACTGCCGCGCCGCCCTGTGCCCCGGGGAGCCCCTGGAAGGCTTTTCGGCCCGTTTCGGGGAACATCTGAGGACCCGTCACGGCCTCACGCTCTCCGACGGAAGCATCTACGGCGAGGACGGCGAAGGCTTTATGCGGCTGAATATCGCCTGCCCCCGCAAACTCCTTATGGAGGCTATGGAAAAGTTTGTCAAAGGCTATGAAACTTACAGATACGATGTTTAAGAAAGTGCTTTTTGCAGCCGTGCTGCTGCTTCCCTTTGTGTGCTGCTGCCGCCCCAAGGGCGGTGAGCCGTCGGCAAGCGATTATGCCCCGTACGTCAAAGCCTACACCGGAGGAATCATTCCCGCCGATGCCGAAATCCGCATCGACCTGGTGGAAGACGTTCCCTCGGAACAGCGCTGGACCGAAGGCCTGTTCAGCTTCAGCCCTTCCCTGAAGGGTACCATAAACTGGGCTACGCCGTCCTCGGTGCGCTTTATTCCGGACGAGGGCGCCCTACAGGGCGGAAAGGTCTATGAGGCCGATTTCGCCCTCTACAAGCTGCGCGACATCCACCGGAAGGACCTCAGGCATTTCCGCTTCTCCTTCACGGTGAAGCAGCCGGTCCCCGAGACGGTGGCGGAGGAGCCGGAGTCATCGGCCCCCTTCTGCGTGAGGAGCGTGAGCCTCCAGGAAGGCTACATAGACGTAATCTTCAACTGGGCCCCGGTGAATGCAGAGCTCAAGGGCCTCGTGGAGCTGGAAGGGGCCTCCCGCTTCTATACCGAGGTGAAGGACACCCATCTGAGGGTGTATTTCGAGGGCCGCAAGGGAGACCTTAAGCTAAGCCTCTCTTCCAGCCTCAAAAACAGCCGCGGAGACAGCCTGGGGCAGGATTTCGTGCGCACTTTCCCGCTGGGTGAGATAAAGCCCGCGCTGGAGATACCCCTCAGCGGCAGCATCCTTCCCGACAGGGCCCGCCTGCAGCTTCCCTTCAGGGCGGTGAACCTGAGCGCCGTGGAAATAAGGATAGTGAAGATATACGAGCAGAACGTGCTTATGTACCTCCAGGACGGCGAACTTGGAGGCGGCGGTCCACTCCGCCGCTGCGGCCGCCTGGTGTATCACAGGGACATCCCCCTGGATGCCAGCAAGGACCTGCACCAGTGGAACGACTTCTCCATAGACCTGTCGGAGCTCATCCGCAAGGAACCCGGCGCGCTTTACCGCATACGCCTGTCCTTCCGTGAGGAACACTCCCTCTACGGCGGCCGCGAAGCCGCCCCGCTGAGCGTTTCCGACGGCAAGCCCACGGCCGAGGACGATGCCCTCTGGGACAAGGACAGCGCCTGGTACTGGGACAACGACTACGACTGGTCGCGCTACGACTACCGCGAGGCCGACGATCCCACCAAGCCTTCCTATTATATGGACAGCGACCGCTTCCCCTACGTGCAGCTCCTGTCCTCCGACCTCGGAATCATAGCCAAATATGCCGGCGGAGACCGCATCTGGCTCTCCGTAAGCGATATTATGAGCGCCAAGCCCGTTTCCGGCGCCACCCTGGAAGTGTATGACTACCAGCTGCAGCGCCTGGCCCTCGTGAAGAGCGGCTCCGACGGCCTTGCCGAGGCCAAGCTCGCCCGCAAGCCCTTCGTGGTTGTAGCCCGTAACGGCGAGTCCGTGGGCTATCTGAAGGTGGACGACGGCTCCGAGCGCTCGCTCAGCCGCTTCGACACCGGCGGCAAGGTGGTGCGCGACGGCATCAAGGCCTTCATCTACGGCGAGAGGGGAGTGTGGCGTCCCGGCGACACCCTCCACGTGACTATGCTGGTGAGGGACGCCGAGGGCGTGTTGCCATCGGCCCATCCCGTTACTATGGACCTCTTCACGCCGGAAGGCAGCTTCCATACCCGCCTTGTCCGTTCCGGCACCGACGGCTTCTATAGCTTTGACATCCCTACCCGCGAAGACGATCCCACGGGCTTCTGGAATGCCTATTTCAAGCTTGGAGGCAACTCCTTCCACAAGTCCCTGCACGTGGAGACGGTCAAACCCAACCGTATCAAGATTAACGCGGCCTACGGCAGCGGCGCCATCCTCAGGGGCGGTGCCAGGGAAGCCGTGAGCATCCAGGCCAACTGGCTCAGCGGGCCTGCGGCATCGGGACTCGAATGCCGCGCTACAATAAGCCTCAAGCCCTCCCAGACCAAGTTCAAGGGCTTCGAGCAGTACAGCTTCCGCAATCCCGCCTCGCAGAACTTCCGCGTGAGCGAGCAGGAACTGTTCAAAGTCAAGCTGGACGAGACCGGCTGCGCCAATCCTTCGGTGAAGTTCCCCGAGGCTAAGGCAGCCCCCGGACTCGTGAGCGCCCAGATAATCACCTCTGTGGCCGAGAGCGGCGGTGACGAAAGCTTCACCACCGTGAGCCTGCCGCTGAGCCCCTTCGACGCCTATGTGGGAATAGGCCTGCCCGACGGCGAGGATATGGAAACCGATGCCGACCACAGCATCCATATTGCAGTCGTGGATGCCCAGGGCAAGCGCCTGAGCGGCCGTAAACTGGAATACCGCATCTTCAAGACCGGCTGGAGCTGGTGGTGGGATTCCACCGACGGCGACCTGGATTCCTACGTGAACGGAAGCAGCGTCCAGAAGGTGAAGGAAGGGAAGATCACTTCCTCCGGGGCCGATTCCAAGATCCCCTTCAGGATAGATTATCCCGACTGGGGCCGCTACCTCGTGCTCGTGCGCGACGTTGAAGGCGGACACGTGAGCGGCCGTTTCTTCACCGTCGACTGGCCCGCCTACAGGGGCAGGGCCCTGCGCTCCGACCCCGAGTCCCTCACTATGCTCAGCTTCTCGATGGACAAGAGTTCGTACCAGGCAGGTGAGAAGGCCACGGTCTTCATCCCCGGTTCACCCGGCGCCCAGGCCCTGGTCTCGCTGGAGAATGCCTCTGGCGTAATGCAGCGCCGCTGGGTGCCCCTCACTTCGGGCGATACTCCCTACAGCTTTGCGGTAACTCCCGCAATGGCTCCCAACTTCTACGTGCACGTAACCCTGGTTCAGCCTTACGGAAACGGTGAAAACGACCTCCCGCTGCGCCTGTACGGGGTACAGCGCGTACTGGTGGAGGATCCCGCCTCGCATCTGGAGCCTGTCATAAAGATGCCCGACAGCCTGCATCCCGAAGAGGAGTTCAAGATCACTGTCTCCGAAAAGAACGGCCGTCCTATAACCTACACCCTGGCCCTGGTGGACGAAGGCCTTCTGGACCTCACCGCTTTCCGCACTCCGGACCCCTGGAAGGCTATGAACGAGCCCGAGGCCCTCGGAGTCCATACCTGGGACCTCTACGACCGCATAGCCGGCGGCTTCAGCGGCCGTTTCGCCCCCATCTTCAGCGTCGGCGGCGACCAGGACAACATAGTGGAGGCCAAGAAGGACAACCGCTTCAATCCCGTGGTTATGTACCTGCCTCCCCGCACCCTCAAGGGCAGCAGGGACGTGCATAAGCTGCGTCTTCCGATGTACGTGGGAAGCGTACGCGTAATGCTGGTTTGCGCCCACGACGGGGCCTTCGGATCTGCCGAGAAGACCGTTCCGGTGAATTCGCCCCTGATGATACTGAGCAGCCTTCCCCGCGCCCTTTCCACCACCGAGGAAAGCACCCTTGCGGTGAACGTGTTCGTGAGTGAGGACAAGCTCAAGGACGTCCAGCTGGACGTGAACGTGAAGGGTCCCGTAAAGCTGATTGATGCTCCTTCCCAGAAACTGCACTTCGCCCAGGCCGGCGACCGCATCGCCCGTTTCGCCCTCAAGGCCACTGGCGAAGGCACTGCCACGGTATCCATACACGCTTCCGGCGACGGCTGCAAGGCCACCGAGACCCTGAGCCTGAAGGTGGGCAATCCTTCCCCGGAAATCACCCTGGTGAGCCGTGAGACCCTGGATGCCGGCGGCAGCGTGGCCCTTGACGCCTCCGAAGGCGGCACCCTGCAGCTGTCCTCCTTCCCGTCCCTGAATGCCCGCGACCTCTGGATAAAGGTAAAGCAGTATCCTTATAGCTGCACTGAGCAGCTCTCTTCCCGCGGTCTTGCTGCCCTGCATCTGATTCCGCTCCTGGATAAGGCCGATGCCGATGAAGCCCGCGAACTTATCCCTGTCCTGATCTCCCAGATCTACGCCCGCCAGGGCGCCGACGGCGGCTTCGCCTACTGGAAGGGAGACAAGTCTGACACTTGGGTGAGCTCCCTCGCCGGCGCCTTCCTCGCCGAGGCCGATAAGGCCGGATTCGCGGTGGACAAGGGTGTCCTGGGCAGTTGGGAACGCTATCAGAAGAAGATGTCGCAGGTATACAAGATTGCCGGCAGCAGCGTCTTCTCCCAGATGGACGAGGCCTTCCGCCTCTGGTCGCTCGCCGTCGCAGGCAAGAGCCAGAGTGCAGCTATGAACCGTCTGAAGGAGGCCGCTTCCACCGACAGCCGCGCCAGGTGGATCCTTGCATCGGCCTATGCCCTCTCCGGCAAGCAGCCGGTGGCGCGCGAGATTATCGGCACTATCGATTCCGGCTTCGAGGAGTATACTCCGTACAACCTTACCCTCGGCAGCAGCCTCCGCGACAGGATGATGGCCCTGGAGGCCCTTGCCCTCACGGGTTCGCTCTCCGAGGCCCTTCCTCTGGCTACCGAGCTGGCCCAGGCTTCGGGCAGCCTTTCCACCCAGGAGACGGCTTTCGCCGCCATCGGCCTTGACCGCCTGCACGCCAAGCTGGGCGACGGCGGAATCGACGCCAGGGTGAATGGCAAGGAGCAGAGCTCGGAGCTCTCGCTCGTGAGCCTGCCGGTAAGCGGTCCGGTACAGGTGGAGAACAAGGCTTCCGGCAAGCTCTTCGTCTCGCTGGTGAAGACCGTGAAGCCTGCCGCCGACGAGGCCGTTCCCGCCCGCAGCAACGGTCTGGAGCTGAGCGTCCGCTTCCTGGACAACACCGGCCGCGAATGTGATGTGACTTCCCTCCGTCAGGGCAGCATCGTAAGCGCCGTCTTCCAGGTTAAGAACCTTTCAAAGACCGCCGATTACAAGAATCTGGCCCTTTCGCAGAACCTGCCTTCAGGCTGGGAGATTATGAATGCCCGCCTGTTCGCCTCCGAGGGCGAAGCCTACGACCACAGCGACATCCGCGACAATTCCGTGGCCTGGTTCTTCGACCTGCCGCACGGCCGTTCCAAGAGCTTCAAGCTGAGCCTCCGTGCCGCCTATGAAGGCCGATACATCCTTCCCGCAGCCTCCTGCGAGGCTATGTACGAGCCTGAGATCTGCGCCAACACTGCATCCGGCAAGGCCGATGTGGTAAGATGAGGCGCTACTGGCCATTACTTCTGCTTATTCCGGTCCTGGGGTGGCTGTTCTGCCTTCCCCGGGACCTTTTCAAAGCCACGCCCTACTCCACGGTGGTCCAGGACCGCTCCGGGGAACTGCTGGGTGCGCGCACGGCCTCGGACGGGCAGTGGCGCTTCCCTCCCTGCGACAGCGTCCCGTCCCGCTATGCCGCCGCCGTAA
The DNA here is from genome assembly GCA_017961015.1 of Bacteroidales bacterium. Lineage (GTDB taxonomy): Bacteria > Bacteroidota > Bacteroidia > Bacteroidales > UBA932 > Cryptobacteroides. The sequence continues at coordinate 6,357 of JAGCYC010000099.1, forward strand.
TCCTCTTCGAGGACCGGGCCTTCCGCTACCATCCCGGGGTGAATCCGCACGCCCTCTGGAGGGCTCTGCGGGACAATATGAAGGCCGGCCACGTCACTTCCGGCGGCAG
>JAGCYC010000001.1 GCA_017961015.1 Bacteroidales bacterium
GATTCATAGTTCTTTTTGCCAAATGCGCGAATCGATTCCGTCTTCCCAATCTGTCTCGCGCCCTTGACGATGAGAGGTTTCCTTTCCGGATTCTGCTTCCACTGAGCCAGGAATCCGTCTATTTTTCTTTTAAGCAATTGCATTGTATATCACATTTTCGATAGCAAATATAAGAATAAAATCACATTTTCGGAAATGAATATACAAAAGAAATCACATTTTTGGCAAATCGTTAAAAGAGATTATGTCGCGGAAAAACCGTAGGTCAAACGACCTATCACTAACTTTTTGACAGATTCTTTTGTTTCTGTCAAAAATTCGCTAAATTTGACAGTTGAAAGAGAAGCTGTCAAAATGGAAGCATTCGACCGTAATATACCTTACAACCAGTTACCCCCTCTTCCTCCAGCTACCGAGCTGTATCGCGATGAGGAAGTGCTTAAAAAGTTAATGCTTGCGAGCCGCCGTCTTGCCGAGCTGAAGGGGCTGGCATCTACGCTTCCCAACCAATCCATTTTCGTGAATACGATAGCTCTGCGAGAAGCTAAGGCCAGTAGTGCTATCGAGAACATCTTCACTACTGACGATGAGCTTTATCGGTCGCTGTCATATCAGGAAGATGATTATCTGGAAGGACCAGCCAAGGAGATTCTTCACTACCGGGAAGCGCTCTGGAAGGGTTTTCAGAGGATCACGGCAGAAAGGACGCTGACCATCGACACGATTATCGATGTGTACCGGGAAGTCAAAAGGACTCACGACGGCATTCGCCCCTATCAGGCCGAAGTAGTAATCAAAAAGAGAGGGTGGGGCTCTCTGGTTGCCGAGACCGTATACACGCCGCCCCGCGGCAAGGGCGTCGTTGAAAAGAAGATGGCAGAGCTCCTGGAGTTTCTGAATGATGATACAAAGTATCCGATAGATTCACTTCTGAAGATGGCCATGGCCCATTATCAGTTTGAGGCAATCCATCCGTTCCGGGACGGCAATGGCAGAACCGGCAGGATTCTTTGCATCTTATATCTGATTCAGAAACAGCTTCTGGACTTGCCTGTTTTATACCTTAGTGCATACATTCTTCAGAATAAGGATGACTATTATTGGAAATTGAACGGCGTTACGGGCACTCTTCTTTGGAAATCCTGGATTCTGTACATGCTGGAAGCCGTCTCCCAAACAGTAGAATACACTACCGACAAAATTCTTCGGATTAAGGACTTAATAGAAAAGACCCGGACGATGATGATGGAGAACAACTTACCTGTCGGTAAGATGGACCTTCCGAAACTATTTGAACAGCCTTATATCCGGCCGAGGAACTTGCTCTCAGAAAAGATAAGGAGTGTTAACACGGCCAAAAAGTACTTATCCCAGCTGGAATCTTTAGGCATGCTGACAAAAGAGAAGGTAGGAAAAGAGTATATCTGGTTTAACACTGATTTGATGACCATCCTGTCGGATTGACTTTTGCAACCAAATGCAATGTCTTAATTGCTTATTATGCAATTATTTGCAAGGTAGCCTGCTGTTGGAGTCACCGAGAAACCCCATTAGACAGCGTTCTAGTGGGGTTTCTTCCATAAATTGCACAACAAATGCACAACGGAATCAGTCAAAAAGGTCGTCCAGTGCGGAAGGATAATTAATGCCATAAAGCTATTTGATAAATGCAACAACAAATCCATATAGAGACCAGTCGCCTTCGCTTCAGACCATGGGCCGATTTCTTTGTAGACAACCCTGCCTCCGGCCGCGTGATGGAGAAATGCGGTTTCCGGGATACCGGAGAGGTGAACTGGCTGAGTGAGTTGTATAGGGGCGGTGAGAGGCCGGTGAAGGTGATGAGGTTGGATTATGCATTGTGATAGTTATATGAGCGAAGACATAGATACGCCGATTGGTTCAAGGAAGTGCAGTATAACGGCAAAACGCTCTCTGACGCAGAGCGTGGGAACTCGTTTCCGTTATAGACGATACTGTAGACCAAAGTTATATGCGATATATCTGCAGCAGAATATTTTAGCGGATAATCTCAAAATTTGTGTTCTGGCAGGGGAGCACAGATGGCGTTGCAATAATACAGAAAGAGGGGTGACCTCATAAACTAAAGAGAATCTTTAACTATCCACCTGCCTTTTGCACTAAAAGCAGTGCACCCACCTAATTCACAGAGGCGGAGCGGAGGAGGTACAGCACGGGGAAAATTTCCAGACGGCCTATGAGCATCTCGATCAGGCTGCTCAGCTTCAGGATATCGGGAAACGCCGCATAGTTGGACATACTTCCTACTTCGCCAAATCCCGGGCCCACGTTGCCTATGCAGGAGATAGAGGCTGTTACGCCGGTGGTGAAGTCCAGGCCGAAGGCAATGTTCAGCGCTGCGAAAACCACCACGATAAGCAGGTAGAAAATGATGTAGCCGTATGCCTCGCTAAGCTGTTCCTCGCCCTTGACCCTCCTGTCTATCCTAAGCGGAACCACAGCATTCGGGTCCACTGTCATCCTTACCCTGCGGCTGATCCCCTTGGCCGCCAGGATGGCACGGTCCGTCTTTATGCCCCCGGAAGTAGAGCCCGAGCAGCCACAGATAAGCGAGCAGATTATCAGCGTGGCCATACTCAGCGGCGGCCAGAGGGTAGTGTCCTGGGTGGCAAAGCCCGTCGTGGTAGAGATGGATGCGACCTGGAACGCCGCATCCCTCAATGCCGATGCAAATGAAGAATAGCCTCCGTTGAGCATGAGATCGGCCGTCACCACCAGTGTCGCAAGACCTACTGATATGAGGAATACCCGTATCACCTCCGACTTGAAAAAGGCCGATGGCCTGCCCTTGAATATGGAGAGGAATAGTATGCCGAAGTGGAGTCCGGCCGCAAGCATCGCTATGGTAAGGATGATTTCGGCCGATGGATTGGCGTAGAAGGCTATGCTGGTATTCTTGATGCAGAATCCGCAGGTGCTGCAGGCCGACATCGCATTGGTGGCCGAATCGAACCAGCCCATGCCGCTGAGCCTGAGGGAGAAGAAGGTGGCCAGGGTAAGGAAAATGTAGATGAGCATCATCCTGTTGGCAACCCGGCCGTTCCTTTCGCCCGAGAAGCGGTCCCTTGCGAGCGAGGAAATCTCGGCCCCGGACAGGGTGCTCTTGTCCTTGCCGATGGTTATCATCGAGAACAGCGTGACTATGCCGATTCCTCCCACCCAGGCTGTGGATATGCGCCAGAACTGCAGGCCGCGGGGGAGGGCCTCTATGTCGTTCAGGATGGATGCGCCGGTGGTGGTGAAACCGGAAACGCTTTCAAACAACGCGTTGATAAAGGAGAACTCGTGCCCGTAAAAGAGGAAGGGGAGCAGGCCGAAGGCTCCGGCCAGCAGCCAGGCGCCCACGACTATGCTGTTTCCCTCCCTGAAGGACAGCCGATGTGCTCCCTTTCTCACGAAGATAAGCGGGAAAACCCCCACCGTCCCGGTAAGGAAGGCCGATAGCAGCAGCGGGGCCCGGCTTCCGTCTCCAGGCGTGAACAGGGCTATTACCCCGGACACGGTCATGAGTGCCGCTACAAGCAGCAGCGCCACGCCGGTATACCAGGTAATAATCTTCCAGTTCATCTTTTTTCCTTATGTCGGGGCAAAGTTATCGCGGCTTTTAGCATTTATCAATACAAAAATTTCTATATTTGCATTGATATAATCAATAGGGAATATGACGCTTCAACAATTAAGGTATGTCGTTGCTATAGACCAATATCGGCACTTTGGAAAAGCGGCCGAGGCCTGCGGCCTTACCCAGTCCACTTTAAGCCTTATGGTAAAGAAACTGGAAGAGGAACTGGATACGCCCCTGTTCGACCGTGAATCACACCCTGTATGCCCCACCGAAGTGGGCCGGCGGGTGATTGACCAGGCAAAGGTGGTCCTGTACAATGTGGAACAGATAAGCCAGATAACGCGCTCGGAGAAGGAGAGACTTTCCGGCCCTTTGAAGCTTGCCCTCATTTCCACGGTGGCGCCGGTCCTTATCCCAGGCCTTTTCAAATACATCGGCAGGGAGTATCCTTCCATAGGCCTTCAGACAGAAGAAATGCTCACCGAGACCATTCTGGACAGGCTTCGCAAGGCCGAGGTGGACATGGGAATAGTTGCGGTGCCAATCCGTGAGCCCGGCTTCCTTGAAATACCCCTGTATCACGAATCATTCCTGGCCTACGTTTCGCCGGACAATCCCGCCTATGCCAAGGAGAGCATTACATCCACTTCCCTGCTGGGGCAAAGTGTCTGGATTATCAGGGGAGGCCTGCGCCAGCTGGATCCCTCCGACCTGAATGAAGGCCGATTCACCTACGACCATTTTTTCGAGGGCGGAAGGGTAGGCACCCTTATCCAGGTGGTAAGCGACAACGGTGGCATTACCATTATCCCGGAAACCCATTCCAAACTGATACTGCACAGCCAGCAGGATTGCCTCCGTACCATCACCGACCCAGTCCCCAGCAGGACGGTATCGCTGATAATCCGCAGCGATTATATCCACGAGGCCAAGATCAACGCCGTCGCGGCGGCGGTCAGGAGCATAATCCCCGGAGCGCTTCTGGAGAGTGCGCTCAAGCGCGGGCGAATCAGGCTTTAGTGCTTTATGTCCGTGTTTATCCTAACAGAATGAGCTATCGGCCTAAAATAATCCGGGGCTTATCCCGAACTTTGCAAAGTATATGAATTTCAGTGGTATTCTAATAGGAGCTACGGTATTTCTCAGCATCGGCATCTGCCACCCTGCGGTAATCTGGATGGAATACCGTTGGGGGAGGGGCTGCTGGTGGGTCTGGCTGCTTGCCGGACTGCTGTTCTGCGGCCTGTCACTTCTTGTACAAAACGACATAGCCTCCATTATCATCGGCGGTTTTGCCTTCTGCTGCCTCTGGGGCATACACGAGATGTTCCTGCAGGAGAAAAGGGTCCTGCGCGGCTGGTTCCCCGAGAATCCCAAGCGGCACGCCTACTACGAGCGCCGCCGCCGGGAACTGCAGGGTAAACTATAGAACTCTGTCGGGGAAGTTTACGGTATCGCAGTTATGTAGTCGGCCCAGGTGCTCCAGTTGGCCGCGGCCTTGTAGGCTTCTACGGAGCCTGCCGGGACGTATATCGTAGGGACGAACTTGCCCGGATCGTTGGTGATTCTCATTGCCGACGGAGGATTGGCGGCGCGGACCGTGATCGAGATCGTGGTACAGCCGTTGAAAACGTCGGAGCCAATGGTCGTAACATTGCTGCCTATATCGACCGACGCCAGGGCCGGGCAGGCGCAGAATACATAGCCGGCAAGGGTAACTGCCCCGGATAGATCGGCGCTTGCAAGCGAAGTGCAGCCGCGGAAGCACTGATACGGGAAATCAGTCCAGTTGGAAAGATTAGCCGAAGTGAGTGCGGTGGCGTCCAGGAAGATATCGTTCCCGATCGTGAGTCCGCTGCGGTTGATTCCGGTGGGAAGGCTGGTAAGCCTGGACTTGTAGAAACACCTTGTGCCAAAGCTGCTTACGTTGGAAACATCTATCCTGCTGCCGTCGGTAAGGGAGGCGCAGCCGCTGAAAGCATAATCGCCAAGAGCAGTGATGCCGGAGCCGAGATTCACTTCTTCCAGTGAACTCCATCCCACGCAGAAGCCCTTGGGAACACTTGTCCAGGTATCCGGGAAAGTGACGGAAGCAATAGGGCAGCCCGCAAAGGCGGAGGTGGCGTTATCTGTAGTATAGATGGATGCGTCGCGGTCCCAGCCAAGAGGGAGGGAAGTGAAGCCGCAGTTCTGGAAAGCATTGACTTCAATCCTTGTTACATTGGAGGGGATATCGGCCGTCGTAAGGGACGAGCAGCCGTAGAACACGTTGGATCTTATTGTGGTAAAGCTGGCGGAGGTGGGGAAAACCACGGTTGCGAGCGACTTACAATCCCTGAAAGCATTTTGCTCAAGCGTCGTAAGCGAGGAGGGGAGAGTTGCGCTTGTGATTCCGGCCTGTTCGAAAGCGTAGCCGGCGATATTCGTTACCGTCGAGGGGAAGGAAACGGCCGACAGGGAAGAACAGTTATAGAAAGCGTATTGGCCGATAGCGATAAGTCCCTCGTTCAGGGTGATGCTCGAGAGTTTGGTACATTTGTAAAACGCCCTTGAACTGATTTCTGTAATTCCGGAGCCAAGTACGACGCTTTCCAGGCCCGACCATTCCTCGCAGAACTTGGCGGGAACGGAGGTCATAGTATCCGGGAATGTGAGCGTGGTAACCGGACAGCCCTTGAACACATATTCGCCGTAGGTGATGCCGGCCCTGCCCCATCCTGCCGGAAGCGTGGTGAAGCCGCAGTTCAGGAAGGCATATTGATTGATGGCCGTAACATTGGAAGGAATACTTGCACTGGTAAGATTCGTGCAGCTGTTAAAGCAATACTGGGGAATGGTTGTAAAGCCGGAGTTTGTGGGGAAGGTGACAGTTTCAAGCGAAGTGCAGCTTTCAAACGCCCTTTGTCCCATAGAAGTAAGGCCTTCCGGCAATACTATGGATGAAAGCAGCTTACAACTGGCAAATGCAGAATCTCCTATTGAAGATACAGTAGAAGGCAGGTCTATCTCCTGAAGCTTCGCGCAGGCGGAAAACGCACTTGCCCCTAATGAAGTGACATCGGCATTGAATGTTACGGACTCAAGCTTGGCGCAGGCGCTGAACATCCCGTCAGGTATGGCGATATCGTCGTTGAAGGTAACTGAAGTGAGCGAGCTGCTGGATTCGAAAAGCCAGCCTCCCATCGATGCTGGGGTATGCTCGAAGACAACTTCAGTCCCTTTGAAATTCTTGAAGGCCTTTGGCCCCAGATAGTCCAGTCCTTCCCAGATGGTAAGTGTCCCGGTGATATTGATGCCCATCAGAGCTTCTTCGCCTATGGAAGTGATATGGGACATATCCTCTGGTACGAATTTGCTGCAGTTTACGAAGGCCTGCTTGCCGAGAACGGTCAGCGAACGGGGAAAATTGACTGACTCCAGGTTGCCGCATTCCCCGAAGCCGCGCTCTCCTATGCTGGTGACGGTATTGGGGATGGTGGCGGTCTTCAAATTACTTCCCCTGAAGGCGTAGTAGCCGATTGTGGTAACCGGTCCGGAGAAGGTGATGACGCCCGTCCTGGTCTCTGAATCATAGTCGTGGCTTACCACCGTGAGACCGTCGCCGAAGACGGAAGCATCGGCCCCGCCCTCATATTTATTGAGCTTGCTTGTGTTGGAAGTGGTATAGGTGATCTTTGCCGATTCGTCGCGGAAGCTAGGGTTGGAAAGCTCGATGGGACTTACCATACTGCGTTCCACTTCTATCGGATTCTTGCTCTTCAGGCTGCATATAGTGCCGTCGGAAGCCTCGATAAGTATCTGCAGTTTACCGTAGGTGGCCGCGGGAACGGTAATGAAGAAGAGTGTGAAGGTCTCCGTATTCAGCGCGACGGGAGTCTCGCAGATAAGGGATGTTCCGTTTGCACCGGACGCCAGGACAGCAGCGTTCCCAGAGACGCTGAAGCGCCCGCTCATTGGCTTGGGGGTTTCGCCCTTATCGGCAAGTGTGATGGAGCTCACGCTCTTGCTGCCCTTGAGTTTTATAAGGATTACTCCGCAGAGATTCTTGAAAGGAAGGCTGGGCTCGTCGGATTCGGCATACATAGGGAAGGCGCCTATTCCAGCTGCCACGTAAGGCTGCTCGGCGGGAAGATTGAAGTTGCCGTAGCGGTCGCGCAGCGAAGAGGGGTAGATGGCCTTGTATTTGGGACCGGAACTCGCCGGAGTAGGTGATACACCGGTAAACTGTCCCTTTGATTGCCCGGGGCCATAGCCGTCAGGCTGATCGCTTGTGGCAAGTTCGAGCTCCCTGCCGTTCACGTTAATCTTGTCGCCGGCTTTCCAAAGCACGGAATAAGTGCCGTCACCGTTCGAGGAAAGCTCAGTCCTTGTCACAGGACCTTCTGTTCCGGCTCTGAAAACAGCCTGTATATCCGCTGGAACGGTGGTCTCGATGCCGCTCGCGGGACTCTCCGGCTTTTGGATGTCAGACTCCTTCTGACACGACAAAAACGCTGTAGCAGCCATTATGACTGCAATAATCGGGGAAAATCTGGACATAGCGCGACCTCCTCTCATTCAAAATCGTTGTCGTTAAGAGGGGGATTGGTGCCGACGCCTTCGTTACCGTCGCCGCTGAGACAAAGGGGGCCGGAATGAACCGTGAAAACAATCACGGCCGGGCTTTCATAGGATAATCTGAGCTGTTCCATATGCGCCTGTTTTGGGATTGAATACTAAGCATATATGCAAAGTTATTCATTATTATCCAAAAAACAAACGCCGGATATGGATTAGGACGGTCTACTTCCTTACTTGAAACTCTCGCCGAGGACTATGCGGCGGAGGTTGCAGCCGGCGTAGTTGCCCAGGACGATGACGGGGTAGTACCAGAGGACGTCCCAGCTGCAGGCTTTGGCAGCCACAAGGTAAACGACGTCGGCGATGCTGTGGTAGAAGCCGCAGAGGATGAACAGGGGCACGCCGAAAAGGACGGGCAGCACGTTCTTGCTGCTGCGGTACAGCCACACGGCCAGGTCGATGATAAGGCCGCAGCCAACGGCCCTCAGGAAACTGCGCCAGGGACCCTGGGCCAGCCTTCCGGCCACTACGGTCTGGGCGCGCTGCACGGGCTCACCACCTATAGACAGCACCAGCAGGCCAAGGAGCACGCAGCCAATCACGTTGAACAGCCATATCATTGCCAGCGAGCCGGTTTCCCTTAGGGGCATAACCCCCGCACGTCCGGTGTAGAGGGGAGTGCCGGAGAGCACTACTCCGATGAGACCGAATGCGAAGATAATGGCGCCCGGAATGCCTCCGAGAGCCAGGAAACCATAGGCGCCCAGGCCTATCAGGATACCTGCGAGTAAGGACTGTCTGTTCATATTATGCTTGTAAGGAATTCTTCCAGGAGGGCTTTATGCGCTCCCGGGATAACTATGTGATGATTGCCCACCGGATCGGTGAGGAAGTACCTGGCCTGTTCAGGCTTAAGTCTTACCAGGATCTGGGTGCGGCAGAGATTGTCTTCGTACTGGTTGCGGACAAGTTCCCCTTCGGCTACGAAATACCGGCCCAGGTCTCCTGAAACTTTGAATATGGTTACCGGACCTTCCGGGAACTCCCCGTGTATGCCCACGCCTATGCCCGATTCGAAGTGGGTGTCGTAGCAGATGCTGGTAGGGATGTTCATGGGGATGGTGCAGTGGGCCAGGAGCACTTCGCCGCTTTCCGTGTCTATCCTTGAGGGATTTGCCTGGAAGCCGGTGCAGCCGGTAAGCTCTTTGGCGAGCATCATACTCAGAAGTGCAGGGACGTCGCCTTCGCAGGAGGACGGTATGCCCTGGGCATTAAGCCTGGACAGGGCGAGGCAGCCGGTATTGCCTACCGAGGTGAGAAGGTCGAAGCACCTGAGTGTGAGGGCGCTCAGCCTGTATTCGTCCTTGATTGCCTCCAGGGCTTTGTATATGCGTTCCGCGCCGGGGAAGGAGGCGCTGATATCCGTTTTCATCGGCAGACCATCTGGAACCGGACCCTCCGGAAGGGCCTCGATCTTTTCCTGAAGTTTGCCGATAGGTACCTCCACCAGCGTGGCTCCGAGCTTTTCCTTTATGGCATCGGCATCGGGAAGGCTGGCGATGAGCCAGTCGGAGGGTTTCCCCACCAGGCCGATACGCCCGCCCTTCAGGGCCTCCCGCGCAAGGGCCACCTTTGCGAGCCTGTCAATCCTGCAGCGCAGCTGCTCCGGCTTTCCGTGGAGGATTTCACCGGGGATGCCCTGCTGCCGGAGGTAGCTCAGAATCTCGATTGAAGCTGCCAGGGAATTGCTTTTTCCGGAGGTGAGGAGGTACAGTTTCCCCGTTCCGGCGGCAAGAATCCCGGGAAGGAGCTGGCGGAAGATGCCCTCGGCCCCGCCGGTGCGTATGTAGATAAGGCTCAGGGGATGGCTGCCGAAGCTGTCGAAACCGGCTCCGGGAAAGTCGAAGCCGCCTTCCGGGAATATGCTGGAAAGGAAAGCGTCAGACAGTCCGGCGACTGCCTTTTCGTCGTGCAGTCCGGAGGTGATGGTGTAAATGGCAAGAGGATTCATATCCTATTCAAAGTAGTAGCCGTAGCCGGCCTTGGTGCGGATATGGTCGGCGCGGGGACCAAGCTTGGAACGGATGTGGCGTATGCTCACGTCCACGGTCCTTTCACTTGCGGCAGAGTCCTTGGGCCATACCAGCTCCAGGAGTTCCTCGGACGAGAAAATGCGTCCCGGGTTGGACGAGAGCAGGCTCAGGAGTTCGAATTCATTCTTTTCCAGGTCCAGGGGCTGGCCGTCCAGGCTGGCGCGCTTGGCGACGGTATCTATCTGCAGGGCGCTGCTTTCGGGGACATTGTCGCGCTTACCCATCTTGGCCTCGACTACGTTGATAATATAGTCTCCGAGTTTCTCGCACTCGCGGATGAAGTCGTAGAAGGTAGTGCCCACGGAGTAGCTGTATACACCTTCGTCCACATATTCGGTGTTGCGGTTGCGGAGGTCGTTGCGCAGGCTGTCTATCCTGTGCTCCAGTTCCACGGAGATATCCGGATCTCCTTCGCCGCGGAGGATTTCTTTCATCTGGTCAAAGGCTTTGTTCACCAGTTCGAACATTTCCGATATGCCGGCTTCCTGCTCGCCGTTGAACACGGCCTTCTGGCTTATCTTGCGCTCCATTATGCGGGAGAGGTTGTACAGGCTGTCGCCGATACTCTCCAGTTCGCTCACCTCACGCAGCAGCCCACGCACCTTGCGTTTGGTATCGTCGCTCAGGTGGGCGTTGCCCAACTGTGCCAGGTAGGCTCCGATCTCGCTTTCCAGACGGTCGCTCATCTCTTCCATCTCCTTTACGCGGGCGGCCTTCTTGGCAAAGGCTTCGGCCTCTGTGGTGGCGTAGAGATCCTGGACATCGGCAAGCATCTGATGCATACGATCGGCGAAGAGCTCGGTCTCCTTCTGGGCCTGCAGGACCGCGATTTCAGGGGTCTTCATTATACCGCTCTGGATGTACATAAGCTTGAAGCCTTCGTCGCTGGGTTTCTGAGGTATGAGCTTGCTCACCAGTTTTTCAATCTGGGGAATGAACCAGATGAGGACCATCGTATTGGTCACGTTGAACATAGTGTGGAAGGTGGCCAGCACGAAGGACAGGCGTCCGGGAGTTTCGGCAGCGGCCTGGGGATCCACTCCGGCGAGGCGGCAGGCGGCGTTCACGAAGGGATAGAAGATGCACAGCACCCACAGTACGCCGAACAGGTTGAACACCAGGTGCGCCAGTGCGGCCCTCCTTGCCTGGGTATTGGCCGACAGCGCCGCGATATTGGCGGTGACGGTGGTGCCGATATTTTCACCCATCACCAGCGCGATGCCCTGATAGATGGTGAGGACTCCGCTGGTGCACAGCACCATCGTTATGGCCATAAGGGCGGCCGATGACTGGGCTATGCTGGTGAGCAGTCCGCCGATCAGGATGAACAGCAGGATGGTAAGGTAGCTGCCCGAGTCGAAGCCGGCGAAGAAGTTAACCACGCCCTCGTTGTGGGCCAGGTCCATTTCGCGGCCAGTGGCATTCAGGGTGCCCAGGGCGAAGAACATAAAGGCCAGACCGAAGAGGAAATCACCTACATAACGGCGCTTGTTGGACTGGATGAGCACGACGGCAACCAGGAACACCGGCCACACCAGGGTGGTGATGTTGAAGGAGAAGCCCGCCGACATAATCCAGGCCGACAGCGTAGTGCCGATATTGGCGCCCATGATCACCGAGATGGCCTGCGCGAGCGAGAGCAGCGCGGCGTTCACGAACGATACCGTCATCACCGTAGTAGCGGCCGACGACTGTACGGCGACGCATACGAGCATACCGGTAAGGACACCTGTGAAACGATTGGTAGTCATTGCCCCCAGGATATGACGCAGGCCGGGACCGGCAATCTTCTGGAGGGCTTCGCTCATCACCTTCATACCGTACATCAGTAGGGCGATGCAGCCGAGTAGTTTAAATAGGGTTAATATCATATCGCAAAGATAAGATTTTGTCGGCCATCCTGCAATAGCCTGTTCCCAAGTTTTTGGAAAAAACTAGCGGACTGTGGGCAGGTCGGACCAGAGTGTGGTATAGTGGGGCGACTGATGGTCGCGGGACATAAAGATTTCGCCGCTGCCCTGTATGCCCAGTCTTACGGTGCCGGGGCCGAAACTGGCGTTGAGCGTATCCATGGCGGCATTGAGGCGGGCGTTCCTGGCCGCGGCCTGCGAATCGGCAAAAAGGTTGCCTACGTGGTCCCTGGCGGGTTCCAGGCGGGAAATCACCACGCCGGCCTTCTTGTAGCCGAAGCCGGGGCGCCAGAGCTCGCGGCAGGCCTGAACGGCCGCTGCTATAATGGCCCGCTGGTCGTCGGTGCCGTCGGGGAAGGTGACCATCTGGCTGCCGTAAGTCTGGGGTGCGGCGTCCTTGAAGCGGTTGGTAAAGGCAAATACCATAAGCTCCAGGCAGAGGGAATTCTGGGCACGGAGCTTTCCGGCTGCGGAAGAGGCAAAGTTGGCTACCTGGGTGCAAAGCTGTGAAACGTCGCTCACATCGTGGGCGAAACTCCTTGACACGCATATGCTCTGCTTGTCTTCCAGCTGGTCCTCGAATTCTATGCAGGGGATGCCGCGGAGCTCCTGCCAGGTCCGGAAACCAGGAAGGGCGAAGAGCCGGCGAACGGCGTTCTCGTGAAGCCTTGTGAAGTCCCAGGCGCTGCGGACTCCCATATCGGCCAGCTTAGGTATGGAGCGGCGGCCGATGCCCCAGACATCCTCGACGGGAAAGTTCCGGAGCACCTTTTCAATATCGGCCGGCTTGTGCATATAGCAGCCGCCCTTCAGCTTGGGGTACTTCTTGCACAGCTTTGAGGCTATCTTGGCAAGGGTTTTGGTGGGGGCGACGCCTACCGAGACTGGAATGGAAGTATACTTCCAGCATCGGGCCGACAGCTCCTTCGCGAAACGGTCGAAATCCCAGTCCAGCCCTCTCAGGTCCAGGAAAGCCTCGTCTATGGAATAGACTTCGACCGAAGGCACGGCCTCGCGCAGGACTGTCTGGACGCGGCGCGACATATCGCCGTAAAGCGCAAAATTGGAAGAGAATACAGCCACGCCGTTGCGCTCCACTATGTCACGGATCTTGAACAGGGGATCGCCCATTTTGATGCCCAGGGCCTTGGCCTCATTGCTCCTGGCCACTGCACAGCCGTCGTTGTTGGACAGCACTATCACAGGCTTTCCGTTCAGGTCAGGACGGAAAACCCTTTCGCAGGAAGCGAAAAAATTGTTGCAGTCGGCGAGGGCGAACATGCCGTCTCAGGCTTTCTTGATTATGTAAGTGACCACTCCCCAGATGAGGAACTGGTTCTCGGGATGTACTTCTATGGGCCGATACTGGGGATGATCCTGGCTTGCAGGCAGAAGACGGACAACTCCGTCGCCTATCTCCACTATCTTGACGGTGTATTCCCCGTCTATGTAGCATACGGCTTTGCAGTGGTTGTAAGGGTCCAGGGCGCGGTCTACGATGAGTATGTCGCCCTCGTCCATATCGGCATCGACCATCGAGATGCCGTCCACGCGGAAGAAGAAGGTGGATGCCTGATGCCTCACCAGGAGTTTCACCAGGTCCAGTTTTTCCCTTACGCCCTCGGCGGGGGAGGGAAAACCGGCCTTCACTTCGCCCAGAAGCAGGGATTCAAAGCTGCTGTCCTGAATGGGAAACGGCTCCATCGGCAAGACCTCCTACTTAAGGAAAACGAAAAATACGGCCAGCACCAGGCAGGCGAAAGCCACCAGATGGTTCCACTGGATGGGCTGTCCCTTGAATACGAATATCACTATCACCGAGAAAACGGTAAGCGAGATGACCTCCTGTATAACTTTGAGCTGCAGAAGGTTGAAGGGGCCGCCGTTGCCGGAAAAGCCTATCCGGTTGGCCGGAACAGTAAGGCAGTATTCGAAGAACGCAATGCCCCAGGAGAAGAGAATCACCAGGATGAGCGGCCATCCGTCGGAGATTTTCATCTCGCTCAGTTTCAGGTGGCCGTACCAGGCAAAAGTCATAAAGACGTTGGACAGCACCAACATCAATATGGTCCAGATTCCGTTCATCTTGAAGGCCGATGCCTAGTCGCCGTAGGGGTTAGCCTCGTTCCATTCGGTCTGCAGATAACCGTGACGGTCTACGCAGTGGTCGTGTATGGTCTGTTTGCGCACGACATCCAGCGAGTTCCACCATACGGTGCAGGCGGGATACTGGTACTGGGCCTCAGTTGCGGTGCCGTCGGCCGATGCTTTGCTGATGCCCTTGCGGGCGATTCTTTCTTTGTGGGCCACAGAGAGGGAAGCCCACCAGCTTTCGAGTTCTTGAAGTTGCATATCTTTTATCGTATTTCTTTGCCGAAGGGGAAGATGGATCCTATGGCCATCTTGAAGTGCTGCAGGCCGAAGGGGATGCCCACGATGGTGATGCAGAAGATAAGGCCGAAGAAAAGATGCAGGGCTGCTATCTCCCACCAGCCGGCCAGGATCCATATCAGGTTCATAACCGTAGAAAGGCAGCCGGGCTGGTTGGGGCCGTCCACCAGCTCGTGGCCGAAGGGCCACAGGGCGTAGGTGCCTATCTTGAACAGCTGTACGCCGAAGGGTATGCCGACTATGGTGATACACATCAGAATGCCCACCAGATAGTACACAAGGGCGATCAGTATGCCGCCCAGCACCAGCCAGAGTATGTTGCCTATTCCGTTCATATTTGGTCGTTTTATCAGTAGTCTGCAAATTTACAATTTTTTCCCTGCACTTGCAATCTCGGAAAAAATGTTTACCTTTGCAGTCCCATACGGTGGGGTGTCCGAGTGGTTGAAGGAGCCTGCCTCGAAAACAGGTGTACGGGTGACCGTATCGGGGGTTCGAATCCCTTCCCCACCGCAAAAAGGAATGCAGCTGGTCGCAGAGCGACCGGCTGTTTTTGTCTTTCGGCGGCAGCCAAGCTTGCTTGGATGACGTCGGAAGACAGAAACAGCCGGTGGGCCCGTAGGGCCTACAGCTGCATTCTATGCTTTGCAAGCCCCCCCCCAGGGATGCCGCGACCCCCGGGCGCGGAATCCCGTAGGTGAGGCTCACCCGTGGTGGCACATAACTATCTGAGTATATGACGCTTATGCAATCATCTTATGCACTTAAGAACATAAGGAGATTATGTAAGTTCCTTTATATTAACGAGTTATCTGCCACCGCAAAAAGGCGGTTTTCAAACGTTAGACATATTCATATGCAAATATTTGCAAATCTGTGCAGCCATAGCGTATGTCTCTCTTCTAAGAATACGGAAAAGCTCCATTTTCCCCTCGGTATCCATACAGAGGAACTCGTGAATATCATTGAATCCGCATTGTTTCATCAGGACTGATGTCATTTGTGCGTAGTGTTTGTCGTCCCTGCCCACGAATACCTCGTTTAGGTCATATTCGTTTCCCGTATTGTAATGCATGCTAGCAATCATTTCATCGGCAGAATTGAAGAACTTTGCGGCAAGGTCGTAATCAATCACATTATAGCATGTTATTATTCTGTCTATCAGTTGCTGTTTTTGAACTAGTGACAGTTTTGAGGATATGTTCCTAAGCATCTGGTAATTAAGAGGCCGCCCGGCAGAATGTTGAGATTCTACCAGTTTCATAACCCGCCGCATTTCCCTGGAAGAGAGTTTAGTTACGTATTTTTCTGAGAATGGATGAGAACTGTTTGAATAAGCCAGATAGTTCCACCTATACTCTTCGGCTCTTGTTACTAGTTGCCGTTCTACGGGATTGTTGCCGATATATATTATGTTATTGCGTGCTGCCTTTGGACCCTTTTTAGGAACACTGTTGAAAGTCGCCTCAAAGACCTTGCCTTTCAGCTTAAAAGCAGAATTGTATTCCTTGGCAAATCGGGAATTCAATTCCTGAAAAAAGCTTGTAAGATCTTTTGCCGATCTTGCAGTCAGTGCAGCGTGGATGTGGTCTGGCATTTGACACAGGCTTATTGCCTTGATATTGTATTTCCTGGCGCAGGTGCAGAACAGTGTGAAATAAACAAGGTAGTCGGAATAGGAGTAGAACAACAATCCACCATCGGCACTCCGTTGGTAACAATGGTTTATTATGTCCTTGATTACAAGTCTGTGTTTCATATGGTAGCAGTTCAAGGCCAATGGGAGAATCCATTGAATGAAATATAAAGCGAATATGGTGAGCTTTTTTCAGACTTGCAATAGGAATCGGCAATATCTTTTCACACGTAGTCAAAATAAGTGGTGGCACGTAACATCCTTGTAATGAGCGATTTAAGCACTTGTCTTATGTCGATTGAGGCATAAGATGAGTGCTTAAACAATTGGCACACAGTTAATTATCTGCCACCATCAAAAAAGCCATCCCCGAAAAGGGACGGCTCTTTTGCAAGGTTCCTATCGGCCTATTTGAACCACTTGGTGATGCGGTCCTTGGCGAAGAGGAAGTAAACTGCCACGCCGACCCAGCTGGTAGCGAGCACCAGGACGGAGCAGATAATCTTGCCAACCAGGGTGATGGGCTTTTTGATAATGTCCAGAACAGCGACAACTGCCAGAACGATGCCGACGATGTAAAGAATTGTTGTAAGCATAATATTAAGATTTAAAAAAGGTTTACAAAGGAATTATGCCGATTCCGGGCTCCGACGGAAGCTTCAGCCGGCCATCGGCCACCTGCACCCCGCGGAAACGGTCGTTGGAGATGAGAAGATTGCCGTCCAGGTCAGCGAAATCTACCAGGGGCGACAGCTGGGCGGCGGCGCTCACGGCGCAGGAAGTCTCGGTCATACAGCCGATCATCACCTTCATATCCAGGGCGCGGGCGAGGGTAATCATCTTATAGGCCTCCCTCATTCCGGTGCACTTCATCAGCTTGATGTTTATGCCGTTGAACACGCCTTTGAGCGCGGGGACGTCACGGAGCCGCTGGACGCTTTCATCGGCAAAGATGGGGAGGGGACTGCGTTCGGTGAGCCAGGCGGTGTCGTCGATGGCGCCCACGGGGAGGGGCTGCTCCACCATCAACACGCCCTGCTCCTTGAGCCAGGAAATCTCGTCCAGGGCCTTGGAACGGTCTTTCCATCCCTGATTGGCATCTACTACAAGGGGTACGGAAGTCACGCTCCGTATAGTGCGTATCATCTCGTAGTCGCTGTCCAGGCCCACTTTCACCTTGAGCACATTGAAGCGCCCGGCAGCCTCAAGGGTTTTCTCGCGCACCACCTCGGGAGTGTCTATCCCTATGGTGTAGCTCGTGGACGGCGCCTTGGCCGGGTCAAGCCCCCAGATGCGGTACCAGGGGACTCCCAGGATCTTGCCCACAAGGTCGTGCAGGGCAATGTCTATGGCCGCCTTCGCAGCGCTGTCGCCTTCCGAAAGGGAATCCACATAGGAAAGGATGTCCTCCATCCGGAAAGGGTCGTTGAACTGCTCCAGCTTCACCTTTTCCAGAAAGGCCGATACGGAAGCCACGCTCTGTCCCAGGTAGGGCGGCATTGAAGCCTCGCCATAGCCGCTCAGGCCTTCCCACCGGATTTCCACCTGCACGTCGGGAGTCACGGTACGGCTGTAGGAAGCCACCGTGAAACTGTGCCTGAGCTGCAGTTCGTAGGGGAAGAAGCGCAGATGGAGCGGCCCTCCGGAAAAGCCTCCGGACAGGGCCGATAAAGCCGGACCCCCGCTGCAGCCCGCGAGCGCCATTCCCGCGGCCGCCAGGGCCGATGTCTTCAGAAAATCCCTCCTTGAAGTGCTCATAGTGCGTTTATGTTTTCGTCCAGCCACGCAATGCGGCGGGTGTAGAAATCCTTCAGGTAGGCCACCTCTTCGGCATAGGTGGAGGGGTACACCAGGTTGGGCCACACATAGGTGCCCAGTATGCGCCAGGTCTGGAAATTGTGCGTGTAAGAGGCCTGGTTAAGCTCTACCAGGCGGTCTATCATATCCGGAACGGTATCCAGTTCAGGCTTAACTTCGTTCCACTTTTTCTTCAAGGCTTCCACGAAGGGCGGGTCCAGGAAAAGGCGGGGATACCAGCCATCGGCCTTTTTCTTCCGTCCTACGACTTTGATGAGCCAGCCCTCGGGGCCGTTGGTTACGCCGTTTTCGTGCTGTGTATCAATGTAATTGCAGTTCCCCAGGGAAATGTCGAAGTCCCATACGTGATAGACCTGCAGAGGGCCTCCGACCGTCTTTGTGAGGAAATTGCTCTTGCGGAAGTTGCCGTCCACATTCTTGCATATTTCCTGCACTATATAATTGCCGATGAACGAATCCACGTCTATGAGCGAGGCGTATTTGCCGCCCGGATTCACGTATAGCTGGTCCTCTATCTGCTGGACATAGGCTTTGAAGGCATTCAGGACCGCGTTGTCCGGCACCTCGGGATCCTTGAACATAAAGGGGATGAGCCAGCGCTCCGATTCGAAGCAGACCTTCTCGTCCTGGGTGGTGTCCACTTCCAGGTACAGGTCTCCGGCGGCGACGTCTATGTCCACCTTCTCCTTGGCCACTTCCTTGTGCTGGCAAAGGACATAGCTGCCCTGGTACGAGCCGTTCAGGTATAGCTCCACCGTGCGCATATGCGGAGTCCAGGGAAGGTCACAGATACGGGAGATTTCCATAGCTACGATATTCCGCAGCAGGGATTTGTCGCAGTAGTTGGCCAGCAGCACCCAGTCTTTGTTGCCCTTCATTCCCAGCAGTTTGGTATGCTGATGCAGTTTGAGCCGATAAGGCTTCTTGGGCATAGTCCAGGTGGTGTTCCCGCGCCCGCGGATGGCCATCCGTCCCTCGTAGAGCACGCTGTCGGAGTACATCTTTTCCGGATCTTCCACACGTATTGTGGCCTGGACCGTGTCCTTTTTCTCCGTGGAGGTGATGCGCTTGCCGCCGTCGGTGGTGATATAGATGGTAGGGAAGGAGCTCACCTTGTGCCAGCTTAAGTCGTCGCGCTCCTTTTTATGGGGCTCTTCAGGCTCCTCCGGGTCAGTGTTCTCAACCTCTCCGCCGGTGCTCTCGCCTTCGGAAGGCAGGAGTTCCTTGTGGGAACACCCGGCCGTAAAAGCGAGCAGGAGGGCGAGCAGCAGGAATTTCTTATTCACTGTAGTAGGGATTGGTCCCGGTGGTGGTGTAGCCTTCGGCCTTGTCTATGAGCTGCAGGAAGCGGCCCCCGAAGAGGTAGCGTCCGGCATTATAGGCGTCGTATTCCGGGCTGGAAGGGTCCAGGGAGCCGATTTTCACCAGGCCGAGGCAGTGTATGAACCGCCCTTCTCCCAGGTAGAAACCTACGTGGGAGACCTTGGGAACACCCGCCGAGGCCCAGCGTCCGAAAAAGACCAGGTCACCGGGGTTAAGTTCGTCAATGGAATTGATCCTCTCCGAAGTTGCCGCCATGGGGCCGGCGTCGCGGGGGATAATGATGTCGTGCATGAAAAGGACCGAGCGTACGAAACCGCTGCAGTCCATGCCCTTGGGGGACATCCCCGCCCAGATGTAGGGGCGGCCCAGGAAACTGAGCGCCGTGGAGATGATGGCCCCGGCCGAATTGTCCAGGCCCGAGCGCCAGCGTTCGAGGGGGCAGGCGTCGCGGCGGGAAACCCAGCCGATGCGTCCGTCAGGGAAGCGGACCTTGTAAAAAGCGCCGCGCCGGCCTTCCAGGACAAGGCGGTCGCCGGCCACGGCGTCGCTCAGGGCCTCTCCCTTTCGGGAAGGCTCCTGCCGGACCGTGGTTTCGAAAGCCGTTATGACCAGCTTGGGGGCGGCGTTCCAGGCACTGTAATCATCGGCCGACAGGCGGGTGATGGCGTCGCGGTGCACCCAGCCAGTATATCCGTCGGGGGTCTGCACCAGGGGCCAGGAATTGTCCGGATCGCTTTCCAGAATATGAACGGGAGTGCCCAGAAGGGCCTGGGACACCATTTCGGCGGTGAACTGGGCCCGGTCGCGAAGATTGCACACAGATATGTCCACCACACCCCGGTTCTGGGCAAAGCCCCAAGGCCCGGTGAGCAGCAGCGCTGCCAGAATTATCCCGTTCAGCTTATTCATATACGGCCAAGCTTTTCGGCGGCGTAACCCATACGGCGGGCGAATTCCCTCCTGCCGATGAAAGACAGGATGGCGGCTATGCCAAGCCCGCTTGCGGCGCCCGTGAGGGCCAGGCGGAGGCTGTTCATCACCTTGCCCATAGGATACTCCCGCATCTTTATGTAGTCTTCCAGAACCTTTTCCAGCGAGGCGGCATCCATCGGCCCGTAATAGGGATCCAGGTCGTCGAAGCCGAAGTTGGCTCCGCTCACGTACTGGCACAGTTCGAAGCAGTTCTCGTAGTGGTCTTCCTTCCAGAACTTGTCCACGTCCTTTGCCAGGAAGGGGGCGGTGAGGCTGTCGTCGTACACTTTGGCGCGGGGGTCGGCGGGGCGGGAGGGATCGGCCGGCTTTACGGGGCCTCCGGCCTTGATTCCGTAGGCCTCGAAATCCTTCGGAGCTACGAAGAGGCAGGCGGCAATGTCCCAGAAATCGGCCACGAAACTGGCCCTTTCCTGAATGAGTCCCACCACGGTTTCTACGTATTCGCGGGTGAAGATGTGGTTGGCCCAGTCGGCGCCGAGACCTTCGAAGGAGGCGCCGGCGGTAAGGGCGTTGCAGGGGCAGTCAACCACCTTGATGCCGTGGCTTTCCAGTACGGGTATGAACAGGTCGGTGAGCTCGCCGACGCTCTTTTTGCGCAGGTATTCCTTATTGAACCAGCGGGCTTTTTCGGCATTGAAGCGGGCTCCGGAGCGGATTACCCTTTCCAGTGAGAAGGACTGGATGAGCTCTTCCATCGTGAACAGTTCCTGGTCGTTTCCGGGATTCCAGCCAAGCAGGGCAAGAAGGTTCACGAAAGCCTCGGGGAAATAGCCGTCTTCGCGGTAGCCGCGGGAGACTTCGCCCTCGGCATTGACCCAGCGCAGCGGGAATACGGGGAAGCCCAGGCGGTCGCCGTCCCTCTTGGAGAGCTTGCCTTTGCCGTCGGGCTTGAGCAGCAGCGACAGGTGTGCGAAGCGGGGCATACTGTCGGTCCAGCCGAAGGCCTCGTACAGCAGGTAGTGGAGCGGCAGCGAAGGCAGCCACTCCTCCCCGCGGATAACCTCCGTGATTTCCATCAGGTGGTCGTCCACTATGTTGGCAAGGTGGTAGGTGGGCAGTTCATCGGCCCGTTTCCAGAGGACTTTGTCGTCCAGGGTGTCGGTATTCACTTCCACGTGACCGCGGATAAGGTCGTCCATTTTCACCACGCGGTGGGCGGGCATCTTGAAGCGGATGGTCCAGTCGTCGGTTTCCCTGAGGCGGCGCTCAACCTCTTCGGGCGCCAGGGTGAGGGAGTTGCACAGGCTTTCGCGGCTTTCGGCATTGTACATAAAAACGCCTCCCGAGGCTTCTGCGGCGGCCCTTCTCGAGGCCAGGTCCTCTGCGCTGTCGAAGGCGTAATAGGCCCAGCCCGAAGCTACCAGCTGCTCCGCGTACTTCCTGTAGATGGGGCGCCGCTGGCTCTGGCGGTAGGGAGCGTGGGGATGACGGGCCGATGCCGTTTCCACGACGTGGCCCTGGGCATCCACTCCTTCGTCGGGGATAATCCCGCACCAGTTGAGGGCTTCGATGATATACTGTTCGGCTCCCGGCACAAAGCGGTTGGAGTCGGTATCTTCTATGCGGATAATGAAATCGCCACCTTTCTGCTTGGCATACAGATAGTTATAAAGGGCGGTGCGGACTCCTCCCATATGCAGGGGTCCGGTAGGTGACGGCGCAAAGCGCACTCTTGTTCTTCTTTCCATATTGCAAAGATAGTCAAATTCGCTCAAACATTTCAAGCGCCTGCTCCAGCGAAACGGCGTTTTCCAGGGTGTAGTCTCCGCTGCGGGTACGGACCAGGGCGCTAAGGTGGGCGCCGCCGCCCAGTGCTTCGCCTATGTCACGGGCAAGGGCGCGGATGTAGGTGCCCTTGGAGCAGTCTATGTCAATCACGGCTTCAGGCAGCCCCAGGGCCGATGTATCGGCCACGTGGATGCGTCCCGAGGCTCCGGTCCCTTCGGCCGGCCTGTCCTCTGCGGCCCCGGCCTTCCCCGGCCGCCATTCCACCAGCTCCAGGCGGGAAATCACTATCCTGGAGCGCTGGAGGCTCTCCAGGGCGGCCGAGTCTATGGCGGCACCTCCGGCCTGGCTGCGGTAGAGTTTCCGGGCCATCTCGTAGGCTCTCACTCCGTCAACGGATTTTGCGCTGAATAGCGGAGCTATCTGCTCCTGTTCGCCTACGAAGGAGGGGAGGACGGCCCTGAGCGAGGCTTCATCGGCCTGCATTTCCGGGAAAAGGCGGTCCGGCTCCTTCTCGAGGTCGTAGGACGGGGTGGTGGCTCCCAGGCGGAGCGTTGCCCTGTAGCTTTTGTCGTGGTCCTGAAGCTCCTGGGCCCTCTTGCAGGCATTGCCGATGCAAACCAGCAGTACGCCGGTGGCCAGGGGATCCAGCGTACCTGCGTGTCCCACCTTCAGGTTTTTCTTCCCGAAGTGCCTTATGGCGGCATATTTTATTTTCCGGATTACATCGGCCGATGTCCAGCGCCAGGGCTTGTCCACCGCCAGCACCAGACCGTCGGGATAATCGGCTATGTCGCGCGAAAGGAGCATCAGAGGGGAATCTTGTCTATGCGGCACTGGTGACGGCCACCCTCGAAAGGGGTGTCCAGCCAGGCGTTTACGATGGCGGCTGCCGTTTCGAAGCTGATGAAACGGGCGGGGAGCACCAGCACGTTGGCATTGTTGTGGCGTGACACGAGTTCCCCGATTTCGGGCGCCCAGGCCAGTCCGGCACGTATTCCCTGATGCTTGTTAAGGGTGATGGCCATACCGTTCCCGGTGCCGCAGAGGGCTATCCCGCGGTCCACGGAACCGTCTTCCACGGCCTTGGCCAGTCTGTGAGCATAGTCTGGATAATCCACGCTGTCGGAAGTGTCGGTCCCGAAGTTCTGAACTTCAATGCCCCTGTCCCGGAGCAGCTGCACGAGGCGGTTTTTGTAATCCACCCCGGCGTGATCGTTACAAATACCAAGTTTCATAGATGCAAATATAAGTTTTTCCACGCTCAAGAGCAAAAAAAAGCACGGCCTGCACCGGGCAGACCGCGCTTATCGGAGTTTAGTTGTGTTTAGAACACGTCGGGTTCACTCTTGGGAGTGTTGTCCTCCTGGAAACGGGGCTTGCGGGGGCCGTCGCGGCGAGGGCCTCTGTCTCCGCCTTCACGACGGGGACCGCGGTCCTTGCGATCACCCTCGCGGCGGGGTCCGCGATCACCCCTGGGGGCGCGCTTGGGCTCCACATAGCCTTCGGGCTTTTCAGTGAGGGCACGCATCGAAAGACGCATCTTGCCGGTCTTGGCGTCAATTTCGAGGAGCTTTACATCCACCTCGTCGCCAACTTTGAGCACATCTTCCACCTTGTCGGTCTTGGTCCAGGCAATCTCGCTCACGTGAAGCAGGCCTTCCTTACCGGGCAGGATTTCGATGAAAGCACCGAATTCGAGGATGCTCACCACCTTGCCGTGGTACACCTGACCGGCCTCGGGCACGGCGCAGATGTCCTTGATGCGCTGCAGTGCGGTATCCATACTCTGCTTGTCGGTACCGAAGATGTCAACGACACCCTTGGTGGTTCCGTCGCCCAGTCCGGCGTCCACTTCTTCGATGGTGATTGTGGTGCCGGTTTCCTTCTGCAGGCCCTGGATGGTTTCTCCACCCTTGCCGATGATGGCGCCGATGAACTCGGAAGCCACCTCGATCTGGACCATACGGGGAACGAAGGGTTTGTAGTCCTCGCGGGGCTCGGCGATGGTCTTGAGCATTTCGCCCATAATGTGGAGGCGTCCCTGACGGGCCTGCTCCAGGGCTTTCTCGAGCACTTCGTAGCTCAGGCCGTCCACCTTGATGTCCATCTGGGTGGCGGTGATGCCGTCCTTGGTGCCGGTTACCTTGAAGTCCATATCTCCGAGGTGGTCTTCGTCACCCAGGAT
Source organism: Bacteroidales bacterium (assembly GCA_017961015.1). Classification (GTDB taxonomy): domain Bacteria; phylum Bacteroidota; class Bacteroidia; order Bacteroidales; family UBA932; genus Cryptobacteroides. The sequence continues at coordinate 24,245 of JAGCYC010000001.1, forward strand.
ATCGGTGAGGATGGCATAACGGTCGTTGGGACGCTCGGCATCGGTGATAAGGCCCATAGCCACACCGGCCACCGGCTTGCTTATCTTGACGCCTGCATCCATCAGGGCCAGGCAGCCGCCGCAGACCGAAGCCATAGACGAAGAGCCGTTGGACTCGAGGATATCGGAAACTACGCGCACTGCGTAGGGGAATTCGGGAGCCGTGGGGATCACGGGCTTGAGGGCGCGCATCGCAAGGTTGCCGTGGCCGATTTCGCGGCGTCCGGTGCTCCTCTGGGGCTTTGCCTCGCCGGTGGCGAAAGGAGGGAAGTTGTAGTGCAGTACGAACTGCTGGTCTTCCTGGATAAGGACTTCGTCCATCTCCTTCATATCCAGCTTGGTACCGAGGGTTACGGTAGCCAGGGACTGGGTTTCACCGCGGGTGAAGATGGCGCTGCCGTGGGCGCAGGGCAGGTAGTCTACCTCGCACCAGATGGGGCGCACCTCGTTGGTGGCGCGGCCGTCCAGGCGCTTGCCTTCGTCAAGGATAAGGTTGCGCATAGCTTCCTTCTCCACGGCGTGGTAGTAACGGTCTACCATAGCGGCCTTGGCCTCCTGGTCCTCTTCGGACAGGGTGGCAAGGAATTCGGCCTTGATGGCCTCGAAACCGTCTTCCCTCTCGTGCTTGGGACGGGCGCTGCCTGCGAGGGCGTAGCACTTGTCATAGCAGAAAGCGTGGACGGCGGCCTTCAGGGCTTCGTCTTCCTCGTCGTGAGGGTAGTCCCTCTTGTTGACGTCGGTGCCAAGATCGTGCATCAGTTCCTTCTGCACGCGGCAGTGCTTCTTTATCTCTTCGTGGGCGAACTTGATGGCTTCCAGCATATCGTGCTCGGAAACTTCCTTCATTTCGCCTTCAACCATCATAATGTTCTCCTCGGTGGCGGCGACCATCAGGTCAAGGTCGGCCCTGGCACCGTCGGCAAAACCGGGGTTGATTACGAACTGGCCGTCGATACGGGCAACCCTGACCTCGGAAACGGGGCCTCCGAAGGGAAGGTCGGAGCTTGCAAGGGCGGCCGATGCGGCGAGGCCTGCGAGGGCGTCCGGCTGGATGTCCTTTTCGGCCGATATAAGATTGATGTTAACGAAAACTTCCAGGTGGAAATCGTCCGGCCACAGGGGACGGATGGGACGGTCTACCAGGCGGGCGATGAGAACCTCATAGTCCGAGGGACGGCTCTCCCTCTTGAGGAATCCGCCGGGGAAACGTCCTGCGGCATAATACTTCTCGCGATAGTCTACGGTGAGGGGCATAAAGTCGGTACCCTCTTTCACTTCCTTGGCGCAGGTGACAGTGGCAAGGAGCATAGTCCCGCCCATCTTCACCACCGCCGAGCCGGCGGCCTGCTTGGCCAGTTTGCCGGTCTCGATCTCGATTACCCGTCCGTCGGGCAGCTCGATGGTCTTTTTGATGATGTTCATTACTTCTTTATTACGTCTTTATCTTCAACGATTCCCGGCCAATCCGGAAATCTCATTTTTCGAAAAAAGGGGGAGGAATCTCTCAATCGATCCCTGCCCCCGTGTTTTTTCCTTGAACCTATCGGCGGAGACCCAGCTCCTTGACGATAGCCCTGTATCTCTCGATGTCAACGCTCTGAAGGTAATTCAGCAGTTGACGGCGCTTGCTGACCAGGCGAAGAAGACTGCGGCGCGTTGCGACGTCCTTCTTGTTCTTCTTCACGTGCTCCGTAAGGTGAGCGATACGGTAGGAAAATAAAGCAACCTGACTCTCAGGAGAGCCGGTGTCCTTATTGGACTTCCCGTACTTCGCGAAAATCTCTTGCTTTTTCTCAGGCTGTAAATATTCTGCCATGATGCAATGAGTTTAAAAATTAATTTAGCCCGCAAATTTACGGCTTTTTTCCGGATTTGCAAAACAATTTTCAATGTTGAAAACTATTATAGAAAAAGTGTCGGAGGTGGTTGCCAAGTGCCAAAAAGATTTGTATATTTGTAGACCAATTACAGGTTGGAATATGAGATTAAAAGCACAGATACACGCCTTGGCCGCTTCCCTGCTGGTTTTGCTGGTATCGGCCCCGGCAGGGCTTAACGCCCAGTCTGCACCCGAACCCGTGTCCGTGTACTTCCGGCAGGGCGAATCCACATTCGACCCTTCCTACCACGACAACGGGAAACGGCTGGACTCCCTGCTCCTGAGTCTTCCTCCTCAGGACGATCTAATGCAGGTGATTCTGGCCGGTTCTTCTTCTCCGGAAGGCTCGCGTGCGGGCAATGTCCGCCTGTCGGACAAACGTAATGCATCCCTTGCCAAGTATCTTCAGGATATCGGCCTCGGAGAGATTCCTACCGAATCCCGCTTCGTGGACTCCGACTGGGGTATTCCGCTTCAGCTGGCGCAGCAGGACCAGGACCTTCCTTCCCGCGACTGGGCCCTGGAGGTTATCGAAGCCCAGAACCTGACCCGCCTTCGCTCCAACAAGACGGTATACAACTACGTGTACGAGCACTATTTCCCCGAAATGAGGATGACCCGTGTCTCGTTCGTGGTTGCAGAACCGGACCCCGAAGAGGAGCAGGTGGAAATTGCTATGGACCTTCCCATAGAGGTGGAGGAAATCGAGGTCCAGAAGGTGGAAACTCCCGCCGAACCCGAGCCCGAACCCGAACCGGAACCGCAACCCGAGCCGGAACCGGAACCCGTGGCAGAGCCTGAACCGGAACCGGAACCCGAGCCTGTCAAAGAGCCCGAGCCCGCTCCCGCCTGGATCCCCACGGTTGAACCCGCCCCAGCAGTACGCGAGGCCGATTCCCACTGGTATCTCAAGACCAATCTCGCCACTTATTTCGTAACCCTCACTCCAAACCTGGGAGTGGAGTTCGAGTTCGGCGACCATATCTCCCTTTCGCTTCCTTTCTATTATTCCGCGCTTGACTGGTTCGTTTCCACCATCAAGTTCAGGGTGATGGCCACCCAGCCGGAAGCCCGCTGGTGGTTCCGCGACGGAAGCTTCCTGGGTCCCTTCGTGGGCCTTCACGGCACCCTGGCCTGGTACAACATAGCCCTGGGAGGGGATTACCGCTATCAGGACCACGGCAGCAACACGCCTTCACTGGGCGGCGGCCTCACTTTCGGCTGGAAGTTCCGCGTCACCCGTCGCCTGGGTCTGGAACTTTCTGTTGGCGGAGGCCTCCTGCCTCTCAACTACGACAAGTTCTACAATGTGGAAAACGGCCGCTTCATCGAAAACGGAAGTTACAACTGGATCGGCCCGGACCACGTGGGAGTAAGCTTAACCTATCAGTTTGACCTGTAGAAAATGAAAAGATTCCTCATACTTACAGGCATTGTCCTTGCCCTAGCCTCCTGCAACATCCACGAGTGGCCGGAGGGCGAGAGGCTCAACCCCTACATACAGGTAGATCTCAACCTGAAGTTCCAGGAAGATATACCTATATATAAAGATGTAGCGGCCGAGGATGTCAGGGCCAATGCCGATGTCCGCCGTCGCGTGACCATCAACGTCTACAAGCTCCTGCCGGACGGCAGCATCCCCGAGGATGCCACCCCTCAGCACAGTTACGAGTTCTACGGAGACCGTACCACCTTCAGTTTCAGGGTTCCTTCGGCCTCGTACCGCATTATGGCCTGGGCCGATTACTCCGCCGGTATGGCCGGATGGTGGGACGCCTCCAAGTTCCAGGGCATCAAGCTCAAGTACAGGACCCACGAGGGCAACAACGAGGGCCTGAGGGCTTTCAGAGGCATTGTGGACGCCAACCTGGAAGGCCTGAAGAACGGCAACGACCGTGTGACCCTGGATATGGATATGATAATGCCGATGGCCAAGTTCCGCATCATTTCCACCGACAAGGCCGAACTCAAGGCCCGTATGGAAACCGACAACCTGGACTTCTCGCAGTTCGTCGTCAAGCTCCGCTACGCCCAGTTTATGCCCAACAGCTTCGGTATGTTCCACGACAAACCCGTGGACTCCGAGGCCGGTGTCAGCTTCGTCACCAAGGTAATTGAATCGGCCGACGGAAACGTGGACCTGGGCTTCGACTATGTGCTCATCAACGGTAAGGAAACCGCGGTTCCCGTAGCAGTAGAACTCTACAACAAGGCCGGGAAACTGCTCAATACCACGACGGTGAACATCCCTCTTCTGCGCTCCCACCTCACCATAGTGCGCGGAGCCTTCTTTACCACCCAGTCGGCCTCCGGAATCACCATCAATCCGGGCTTCGACGGTTCATTCACAGTAGAAATCTAAGCCATGAAAGTACGCAATATAATATTGGTATCCATCCTTGCTGCTTTCGCGGCGGCATCCTGCGCCAAGACCTCTCCCGAGGCCGGTCTTCCTTCCAAGGCCGCAGAAGGGGAGGGCGAAAGCGTCACCCTTACTTTCAGTACCGGAGTCCAGACCCGTTCCTCCTTTGACAACGGCAGCTCCGCTACGGTCCTGGAAGTGTTTGCCTTCAATTCCGACGGCACCTATTATCCCTTGCTCAAGCCGTCGGTGACACCCGTACGCGAAGGCAATACCTTCTCCTGCAGCCTTACAGTGGTAAAAGGCCTGTCCTACAAATTCGTCTTCGTGGCCCATTCCGGCGAGGGCGCCCTGGTCTTCCATCCGGAGGAATCGGCCCCCTATATGCAGCTGGACTACGAACACCTGAACGTGAATTCCGCCAAGGACGATGCCTTCTGGGGCAGCGCCACCTGGCAGAGCGGCAACCCCACAACCATCAGCGTGGAGCTCAAACGGCCCTTCGCCCAGGTAAATGTCCTTTCATCGGCCGATGACCAGGCCCGCGCCCTTGCAGCCGGGCTTACCGCCGCGGAACTCGCATCCCTGAGCACCGGTCTTACCGTAGCTAACCTCCCCGACAGGCTGAACCTCCTGGACGGCTCTGTCTCCGGGGCCTACAGCGGCACTTTCCCGCTGGCCACCCGTCCCTCGGAAACTTATCTGGACGGCTTCCAGTGGCTCTGCTCCTGCTTCGTACTGGCACCGGCCTCTCCCCAGAGCTGGCAGTTGACCTTCTGTTGCAGCACCGGCCGCGGAACCATACTGCGCAATTTGCCCGCAAGCCAGTTTGCGGCTAACCATAACACCGATTTCAAGGGCTATATCCTTTCGCCCGACGGAACCATTACCTTGCTATAAACTAATTCAATCTCATATATTTATGAAAAAAATCTTTCTTGCTTTAATCGCTGCTGCGGCTGTGTTCGCAGTCGGCTGCTCCAAGGAGACAGACGTGCGCAAGGCAGAGCTCAAGGGCCCTTCCGCCACAGTTTCCTTCGATCTTAACTTCTCGGGCATCGCCACACGTGCCTTTGCCGATGGCCAGTCCGTGAACCAGCTGTACGTCGGCGTGTACAACGAAGACGGTACCTATTATCCTACGGTTTCCGCCGCCACCACTCCCATCGCAGTGAGCGCCGGTACCGCAACGTTCCAGGCCAACCTCGTAAAGGGTATCAGCTACAAGATTGTATTCTGGGCCCAGAAGGGTGGAAACGGTGTCTATGCCATCGACTTCCCCGGAAAGAAAGTGAGCGCCAACTACGCCTCCGTCGTTGCCAACAACGAGGCTCTGGACGCTTTCTACGCAGTCGTCTCCATCGACAACCTGCAGGAAGCCCTCACCAAGACCGTGGAGCTCAAGCGCCCCCTGGCTCAGATCAATGTCCTGGCTAAGGACAGCGACGTTGCCGATGCCGCCAAACTCAACGGTATGCACTGCACCGCCAGCTCCTTCGTCGTGGACGGTGTGAAGCCCGAGCTCAACCTCATCACCGGCGCCCTCCAGGGCACCGAGGCTGCCGTGACCTTCTCTGCAGCCGCCTGCAACGAGGCCACCATCCTTGACGGCTACAGCTATGTGGGTATGACCTACATCCTTGCCGCCGCCGACAACGAGCCCAACAAGAAAGTCACCATCGGAGTAAATCTTGCCGATAACGCCCAGCAGACCTACAGCAATAGCTTCGACGTGGAGAACGTTCCCGTACGCAGGAACTTCCGCACCAACATCGTCGGTAACGTGTTCACCGCCGGCACCATCTTCAACGTAGAGGTGAAGCCCGGCTTCGACGGCACCAACACCTCCGAACTGGGCGGCGACACCATCCAGGGCGGTGTGACCGCAGTAGACACCGGCGCACTTGATCCCACAGCCAATCCCGACTTCTTCGACGGCTCCGGCAACTTCACCACCGACATTACCGTAAACGAAGGCGAGACCCTGGACTTCTCCGTGCTGGTTTCCACCGCCGGCGAGGCTCCTTCCTCCTATGCCTCCGACAATGAGGGTGTTGCCACCATCACCGCCGCCGGCCTGCTCACTGCAGTTGCTCCCGGTACTGCCAACATCACTGTCCACTACGATGCAGCTGTGGTTACCCGCGCCACCGTGCAGTATCCTGCCGCCGACGTGGTGTTCACCGTTACCGTTCCCGACGGCAGCGTAACTCCTCCGGATCCCAGCTACGAATTCACCACCATCGCCGGCCTCCTTGCCCTTGCAGAAGGCGAGCACTCCGGAAAACTGGAGAATGTGGTAGTAACCTTCCGTCCCGAGGGTGACGACAGGTACGTCTTCATCAAGGATGCCAGCGCTTCCACCGTACTGTACCAGACCGGCAAGACTCCTGCGATCGGCCAGACCTTCTCCGGTGAAGTTACCGTAACTCTCGGCTCCTTCCACCAGGCCAAGCAGCTTACCTCCTTCAGCGGTGTCTTCGGCGGCGACGGCGCTGCAGTCGAGCCCGAGATCGTAACCCTTGCCGCAGTCGCAGCCGACTACGCCAAGTACGAGAATGCCTTCGTGAAGGTTGTGGATGCCCAGGTGGTCTCCAAGGAAAGCAAGAATATCAACGTTACCCAGGACGGCACCGCCTACATCCTCTTCGACAACAAGAACGGTATCACCGTCAACGCCGGACAGCTCATCACCGCCATCGGTACTGTCACCAGGTACGACGCCACCGAGGAAATCAAGGTCTGGGTTGCTGCCGATGCCACCGTCCGCGATGCCGGCGGCAAGGCCACTGCCACCATCACCGCTTCCGACGTGAGCGTGGAAGTGGGCCAGACCAAGGCTATCGGCGCCACCACCAACTCCAGCGCCACCCTTTCCTATATCTCCGGCAATGAAGCCATCGCCACCGTATCGGCCGAGGGCATCGTCCAGGGTATAGCCGAAGGCTCCACCACCGTCACCATCACCGTTCCCGAGAACGATGACTTCACCGAGGCCGAGAAGGTGATCAACGTGACCGTGACCGCCGCCGGTTCAACTCCCAACTACGACTTCACGAGCATCGCCGAACTCACCGCCCTCGCTACTGGACAGAGTTATTCCGGCAAACTTGAAAACGTCGTGGTCGCCTTCGTTCCCGAAGGGGATACCAGGGACTACTTCATCAAGGATGCAAGCGGATCCACCCTTATCTATATCGATGGTTTCGGTGCAAAGGTGGGTCAGACCTTCTCCGGTGAGGTTACCGTAACTCTGGGTGTTTACCAGAATGTCCCTCAGATTACTGCTTTCGGCGGCACTTTCACCGGCGCCGAAGCTGAAGTAGAGCCTGAGATTGTCACCCTGTCCCAGCTGGTGGGCAACTTCAATAAATACCAGAACGCCTTTGTGAAGGTGGTCGATGCCGATGTGGTTTCCAAGTCCAGCAAGAACATCAATGTGACTCAGGGTACTGCCAGCTATATCATTTTCGACAACAAGAACGGCATTACCGTCGAAGCAGGAAACAAGATTACTGCGAAGGGTACCATTACCAAGTACAACAGCACTGAGGAACTCAAGGTTTGGGTAGCAACTGACGCCACTGTCACTGCAGAAGGCCCTGCCACCCAGCATCTCAGCTTCAGCCCGACTTCCCTTGTGGCTACCCTCGGCAGCTCCTTCACCGAGCCCACCCTTTCCGGTGCAATGACCACCGTCACCTACAGCTCTTCCAACGAGGCTGTAGCTACCGTAGATCCCTCGACCGGTGCCCTTACCCTGGTAGCTGCCGGTTCCGCCACCATCACCGCTACCGCTGTAGCCACTGCCGACTATAAGGAAGGCACCGCCTCCTATGCTCTGACAGTTATGTCTGCCGGTCAGACCGTCGTATGGGCGAAGAAGGCTCTGTCCGAGATCAAGGACGGCGACGTAGTCGTTCTGGTTCAGGGTGATGCCTTTGCTATGTCTAATAATAATGGCACTTCCACAGCTCCCGCAGCCGTTGCAGTTGCTCCCGCCGGTGGAGTTCTCGCTTCTCCCGCTTCAACAATTCAGTGGGTTGCCGAGGTCAGCGCCGACGGCCTCATTTTCTACTCGAGCTCAGAAAAGACTGCATGGCTGTATTGCACCAACTCTAACAATGGACTACGCGTTGGTACCAATGACAATAAGCTGTTTACCATCACTGCGGACGGAGATGGAGCAGGCTATCTCTATAACACTGCGACAAGCAGATGGCTTGGTGTTTACAACTCTCAGGACTGGAGGTGCTATGCCTTAACCGGTCAGGGAGCTTTCCCTCAGAACATCACTGGCCAGACCTTCTCCGCTTACGTAAAGACTATCCAGTAATAATCTTTCCGCATTCTTTCAGCACCCCGGCATCACCGGGGTGCTTTTTTTGCCTCTGCGTAGCAGGCCGGAAACTTATCGGCCCGGGAAAATTTGGAATTGTTAAAAATTCTTCCTACATTTGCAGAGTGAATGAGATAGAGGACGAGGGTCCCCTATCTTTTTTGTATATCGGACAAGAAAACAAAATACAATAATAAAATGGCAAAAGAAAAAGAGAAAGAGATTACCTTGATTGATGCATTCAAGGATTTCAAGGAAGAGAAAAGCATTGAGCGTCCCGTGATGCTGGGCGTTCTTAAGGACGTGTTCCTTACCCAGCTTGCAAAGACCTACGGAAACGCCGACAACTTCGACGTGATCATCAACGTGGACAAGGGAGACTGCGAAATCTACCAGAACTTCGAGGTTGTGGAAACCGTCGAGGATCCCGTGACCCAGATCACCGTGGAAGAAATTGCCGCCGAGACCGGCGACGACGACTACGAGATCGGTGATACCTTCACCCGTAAGCTTTCCCTGGAATCCTTCGGCCGCCGCGGCATCCTGAACATCCGTCAGAACCTGCAGGGCCGCATTATGGATATCGAAAAGGCCAATGTATACAAGAAATACTCCGAGAGGGTAGGTGAGATCTTCACCGGCGAAGTGTACCAGACCTGGAAGAACGAGGTGCTCATCCTGGACGAGGACGGCAACGAGCTGCGTATGCCCAAGAGCGAGCAGATCCCCGGCGAGCACTTCAAGAAGAGCGATTCCGTACGCGCCATCATCAAGAGCGTGGAGATGAAGAACAACACCACGCCTTACATCGTGCTGTCCCGTACCTCCGACGCCTTCCTTGAGAAACTCTTCGAGATGGAAGTCCCCGAAATTTACGACGGCCTCATCACCGTTAAGAAAGTGGTCCGCATCCCCGGCGAGCGCGCCAAAGTGGCCGTCGAGTCCTACGACGACCGTATCGACCCTATCGGCGCCTGCATCGGCGTAAAGGGTTCCCGCATTATGGGTATAGTCCGCGAGCTCCGCAACGAGAACATCGACGTAATCGCCTGGACCGCCAATCCTCAGCTTATGATCACCCGTGCCCTGAATCCCGCCCGTATCTCCCGCATCGACCTGGGCGAAGGCCCCGATGACAAGATCAAGGTCTATATGGCCGCCGACGAGGTGAACAAGGGTATCGGCAAAGGCGGCGTGAACATCAAGCTGGCAGGTATGCTGGTGGGCCGCGAGATCGAAGCCTGGAGAGAGATGCCTCAGAACGAGGAAGAGGAAGACGACGTGCTGCTGAGCGAGTTCACCGACGTCATCGATCCTTGGGTGATCGAGCGCCTGCAGGCCGCCGGCTGGGATACCGCCCGCAGCGTCCTTGCAAAGAGCCCGGCCGATATCGCCTCCATCGCAGACCTGGAAGACGAAACCGTGGCCGAGGTAGTGCGCATCCTCAGGGAAGAATTCGAAGACTGAACTTTAAAATTTGCATAGGGGTTAATATATGGCAGATATAAGACTATCAAAACTTATCAAACAATTTAACATCGGGCTTGACACCCTGGTGGATTTCCTTAATTCCAAAGGCGCCGGCATAGAGGATGCGAATCCGAATATGAAGGTGTCCGACGAGTTTATGCCCGAACTGCACAAGAAGTTCGGCAAGGACCTGGAACTCAAGGAAGCTGCCGAGAAGGTGGACGTCAAGCTCACCGAAATCCTGGACAAGGCCTCCAAGCGCCAGGACGACGACGAATGGGAACCTGAGCGCGTAACGGTTATCAAGAGCAACAACCTTTCCCGTGGCGCCGAGGCTGCAAAGCCCGCAGAACAGGCCGAAGCCCCCGCAGAGGAGCCTGCCGCTCCCAAGGCCGAGGCCGCTGAGCCCAAGGCCGAAGCCGAACCCGCCGCTCCCAAGGCCGCTCCCAAGAAGGCTCCCGCAAAGCCCAAGGCCGAGCCGAAGCCCAAGCCCAAAGCGGAGGTCCCCGAAGAAAAGGCCGAAGTTCCCGCAGCCGAGCCTGCTGAACCCAAGCCCGAAGTCCAGGTCGAAGAACCCGTAGAAGCAAAGGCCGAAGAAGCCCCTGCAGCAGCCCCCGAGGCCCCTGCAGCCGAAGCCGTCGAAGACCAGCCTGAAGCTCCCGCCCCGACCCCTGCGGGAGAAAACGGCGATTCCCAGCTCCGTGTGCTCGGAAAGATAGACCTTTCCCAGTTCGACCCCAAGAAGTCCAAGAAACGCGAGCGCATCAAGTCCGGCGGTTCCCAGAAAGTGGACGTGAGCAAGGTCCAGGCCGACAAGGGCGGCGCCAAGAAGAACGACGCCCGCAAGAAGGCCGATGCCGCCGCTTCCGGAAAGGCCCGCAAGAAGGGCGAGCGCTTCAAGCCCGCAATGACCGAAGCCGAGCAGGAAGACCTCCAGAAGGAGATCCAGAAGCAGGTGAAGGAAACCTACGCCCGTATGAACGAGAACAAGAACAATTTCGGCGCGAAGCACCGCAAGGAGAAGCGCGAAATTGCCGCCATCCGTTCGCAGGAAGAGATGGAAGCCGCCGCTGCCGAGAACAAGATCCTGAAAGTGACCGAGTTCGTGACAGTGAACGACCTCGCAACCCTTATGAACAATACTCCCGTGGTGAAGGTTATCGGCGCCTGTATGTCCCTGGGTATGATGGTGTCCATCAACCAGAGGCTGGATGCCGAAACCCTGGTCCTGGTGGCCGAGGAATTCGGCTATAAGGTGGAATTCGTAACCGCCGAGCTCACCGAAGAAGTAGAGCAGCAGGAACCCGACCGCGAGGAAGACCTCGTGGAACGTCCTCCGGTAATTACCGTGATGGGACACGTGGACCACGGTAAGACCTCCCTGCTGGACAATATCCGCAATTCCAATGTGATCGCCGGTGAAGCCGGTGGCATTACCCAGCACATCGGCGCATACAATGTGACTCTGCCCAGCGGCCGTCACATCACCTTCCTGGATACTCCTGGCCACGAAGCCTTTACCGCTATGCGTGCCCGCGGTGCCCAGATGACAGACCTTGCCATTATCATAGTGGCTGCCGATGACGCCGTGATGCCCCAGACAAAGGAAGCTATTTCCCACGCCCAGGCGGCAGGCGTTCCTATGGTATTCGCAATCAACAAGATAGATAAACCCGGCGCAAATCCCGATACCATCCGCCGTCAGCTCTCCGAGATGAATATCCTCGTGGAGGACTGGGGCGGCAAGTACCAGTGCCAGGAAATATCGGCCAAGAAGGGCATCAACGTGGACAAGCTCCTGGAGAAAGTGCTCTTCGAGACCGACCTCCTCGAACTCAAGGCCAATCCCAAGAAACTGGGAAGCGGAGCCGTCATCGAGAGCTCCCTGGACAAGGGCCGCGGCTATCTGGCCACAGTCCTGGTTCAGGACGGCACGATGAGGGTGGGCGACGTGATCATCTCCGGAGCCTACTACGGCCGCGTAAAGGCTATGTTCAACGAACGTGGCCAGAAGGTGGAATCGGCAGGCCCTTCCACTCCTGTGAGCATCCTTGGCCTGAACGGAGCCCCCGCCGCCGGTGAGAAGTTCAACGTGATGGCCGACGAGAAGGAAGCCAAGTCAATTGCCCAGAAGCGCGAGCAGCTCATCCGCATCCAGGGCATCAAGACGCAGAAGCACCTTACCCTCGAGGAAATCGGCCGCCGCATAGCCATCGGCAACTTCAAGGAACTCAACGTTATCGTGAAAGGTGACGTGGACGGTTCCGTGGAGGCCCTTTCCGATTCCCTCATCAAGCTCTCCACCGAGGAGGTGAGGGTGAATGTGATCCACAAGGCCGTGGGTGCCATCAGCGAATCCGATGTCCTGCTTGCCGAGGCCTCCGACGCCGTTATCATCGGCTTCCAGGTGCGTCCTTCGGCCGAAGCCCGTCGCAGCGCCGAGAAGGAAGGTATCGAAATCCGTCTGTACTCGGTTATCTACGACTGCATCAACGAGGTCAAGGAAGGTATCGAAGGTATGCTGGAGCCCGAGAAGAAGGAGGAAGTCACCGCAACCGCCGAGGTCAAGCAGACCTTCAAGATCTCCAAGGTGGGAACTATCGCCGGCTGCCAGGTGAAGGAAGGAAAACTCACCGCCAAGGCCAGCGTCCGCCTTATCCGCGACGGTATCGTGGTCTACACCGGCGAACTGTCCTCCCTGCAGAGGGGCAAGGACAACGCCAAGGAAGTGCCTGCCGGAATGGAGTGCGGCTGCGGTCTGGACCGTTATAACGACATCCACCCCGGAGACATTATAGAAGCCTTCCAGATCGTAGAAATCAAGCGAAGCCTGTAAACGGATGAAACTATTACTGAGAATATTTGCCGCCACGGCCCTGCTGTGCCTCTTTTCCTGTCGTCAGGAGAAGATAGTGGAGAATGTGATCCTGGTGAGTTCGCTCTCTCTGGATCCTTCATCGGCCTCTATGACCGTGGGAGACGAGATTTGGCTGGATGTAAACTATGCCCCGGCCGATGCCACCGAAACCGACTTTGTCTGGACTTCCACCGACGAGGCAGTTGCTACCGTGGACAGCGAAGGAATGGTGACTGCGGTAGGGAAGGGCAATGCCCGCATCAGGGTTTCCACCCACGACGGCCGCGTAGGCGCTTCCTGCTATCTGGTGGTGGTGGAAGAGGGAGAGACTCCTCCCGATCCGCCGGAGAATCCAGACACCCCCGACAATCCCGATAATCCCGACACTCCCGGAACCCGTGTCCGCTGGGCCGATACCGGAGCCGATGTTCCGGCCTACCCTTCGTACACCGCCGTGAGCAGCTATCAGGACTTCCCCAGGGTGGACATTTCCGTTTCCGGAAGCATAAAGAAGGACGTCTATATTGACGGTACAGTGCGCTTCACCGATCCCAAGTCTATGTACAAGGATGCAGGTGATACGGATTACGTAACCGACAGCGGCGCCCTGCCTATGCAGATACGCGGCCGCGGCAATTCCACCTGGGATTATGCCGAGGGCGGCAAGAAGCCTTACCGCATCAAGCTGAACACCGCCACCAAGGTCTTCGGCATGGGAAATGACAAGGACTGGGTCCTCCTGGCCGATTCGATGGATCCTTCCCAGATGCGTAATATCCTGGCTCAGAGGATCGCCAAGGTGATTTCGATGGATTTCGCTCCCCGTTTCCGTACCGTGGAGCTCTATCTGAACAATTCCTATGCGGGCACCTATACCCTCATAGAGCAGAAGGAAACCGGTCTTGGCCACAAGGTGTTCGTTACTCCCGTAGATCCCGCCTCTTCCGAAACCGACGGCGGTTACTTCGTTGAGCTTGACGAAAAGGGAGACGACCCTGTGTCCTTCACAAGCAGCACCTTCAGGCGCAAGTTCAACTTCAAGGAGCCCGAGAACCCCAACAGCGCCCAGCAGGCCTTCTTCCAGCAGCTGGTAAACGATACTGAGACTGCAATGAAGTCTAAGAACTGGACCAGGGTTCACGAGCTCATCGAGATGGATACCTGGATACAGAACTACATAATCCAGGAAATAGCGATGAACGTGGACGGCAATATGAGGCTTTCCACCTACTTCGCCAAGGACAAGGATACCAAGCTGTATATGCCTATGGTATGGGACTTCGACCTGGCGTTCAACAATGCCTCCTACCTGGTGAACTTCATCAGCGGCAGCAGCAGGGACAACCTCTATTCAAAGTGGTTCATCAAGACCTGCGGCGGCGGTCAGAACAACCCCACCGAGCAGACCTACTACCAGTACCTGTTCCAGGATCCCGCTTTCGTAAGCAGGCTCAAGGAACTCTGGAACCTGTATTATCCCAGGCTCCAGGTTATCGACAATGTCTATATAGACAAGATGAAGGAGTTCAACGCTCCTGCATTCAAGCACGCCACCGACCAGGGCAAGAATCCCCGCGTCAGGTCTTACAGTGTGGACAACAAGGATTTCTTCCGCACTTACGAAGATGCCATCAGTTATATGCACACCTTCTACACCCAGCGCCTGAGCTGGCTTAACACTAACATTAATAATCTTTAGATATATGAAAGCGAACATTAAGTTTTTGGTCCTGCTTGCAGCGGCATTCCTGTTTGCTGCCTGCGGCCAGAAGGAGCTCATCCCCGGAGACAACAATAACGGGACAGAGCAGGGCGGCGGTGATAACGGCGGAGAAGATCCCGGCAATGAACCCGGCGGCGAGGATCCCGAACCTCCGGCAGGTCCTCCCGAGCGCTGGCAGGATACCGGCGCGGATGTTCCCGTTTATCCCACTTACAATCCCGTCAGCAGCCTGGAAGATTTCCCCAGGGTGGATGTCACCAATGCGAAAAAGACTCAGAGGCTGGCCGAGGGAGAGTTTACCTGGGTAACGGGTACAGCCCGTTTCAGGGATCCCAAGGGAATGTACAAGGGTGAGAATGACACCGACTACATCTACGACAGCGGTGTCCTCAACTGCCAGGTACGCGGCCGCGGAAACACTTCCTGGGGTGCCGAGGGCGGCGTCAAGAACTCCTACAAGATTAAACTTGACGAGCACACCAAGATCTTCGGTATGAAGGGCGACAAGGACTGGATCCTTCTTGCCGATGTTCAGGATGCCGCCTTTATGCGCTCGGCCATCGGCCTGCGTCTTGGACGTCTCGTCTCTATGGAATGGCAGCCCAAATACCGTTTCGTGGAGGTATATTTCGACGGCAGCTACGGTGGTTGCTACCTGCTTGTAGAGGCAAAGGAAGTGGACCGCGACAATAAGATTCCCATCACTGTGGTTGAGCCCGGTCAGACCGACGGCGGCTACTATCTGGAGCTTGACAACAAGGGCGACTACGACCGCTACTTCACGTCTACCAGCTTCAAACGCAAGGTTAAATTCAAGGACCCCGACTTCGGTGACAGGAACAACCCCGACAATTCGGCCGATGCCCAGGCCCAGATGAACTTCATCCAGAACTATTGGAACGAGATGGAGAGTCTCCTCAAGAACAAGAGGTTCGATCCCGAGACAGGTTACCGTTCCAGGCTGGAGGTGGGAAGTTTCATCGACAATTTCATCGTCCAGGAGCTTACTATGAACAAGGACGGCAATATGCGTCTTTCCACCCCTCTGGCAAAGGATGCCGATACCA
Organism: Bacteroidales bacterium; assembly: GCA_017961015.1. Lineage (GTDB taxonomy): Bacteria > Bacteroidota > Bacteroidia > Bacteroidales > UBA932 > Cryptobacteroides. The sequence continues at coordinate 39,981 of JAGCYC010000001.1, forward strand.
AGATCTTCATTCCTTTCGTATGGGACTTCGACCTTACGCTGGGTAATTATACAGACCTTGGCTCGGGCGCTAATATTACATCCTATGGTACACAGAACGGCCCTACAGGCTGGTATATTAAGCTTGTCGGCGGCGACTGGATAGGCACCCAGCCTACTGACAAGACCTACTATCAGTATCTCTTCGACGATCCTCTCTTCGTAGCCGATCTCAAGGCCCGCTGGGCCGTGGTGAAGCCCCGCCTGGACAATATCCCCGCCTTCATTGACAAGATGGTGGAATATAACACCCTGGCCTTTGATCACAATTGGAGCAGCGGCAAGAATCCCCGCGCCAAGAAGAGCAGGGAATCCCGCCCCACCCAGTTCACGTCCTGGAGCAACGCCGTGGCCTTCGTGAAGGACTTCTATGTCCAGCGCCTTGCCTGGTTGGATACTCAGATTAAAGCTTTATAAATGAAACACAGGAACTTAACCAATTGGCTTGTCCTTTTGGGCCTTGGCCTTTCCCTGCTCGCCTGCGGTCGTAACGAGATCATAGGCGGTGGCGAAGGCGAGGAGGACAAGCCCGGCACCGAGCCCGTCACCGGCGTGCTCATAAGTCCCACCAAGCTCACCATAGACGTGGGTGCCACCGTGCAGCTTGTGGCCAGTGTCACTCCCTCCGACGCCCGCGACAAGAAGGTGAGCTGGGAAGCAAAGAACCCCGAGATTGCCAGCGTCTCCCAGGACGGTAAGGTCAAGGGCATAAAGGCCGGAAAGGCAACTGTTACCGTACACACCAACGAGGGCGACTTTTATGCCTCCTGCATAGTTACGGTAAAGGATCCCGACCCGCCGGCAGTCCGTGTTACAGGCCTCATCCTGGACAAGACCTCCCTGGTGATGGAAGTGGGCGACGAGGAAACCATACAGGCTGTGGTGATCCCCACCGACGCCACCAATAAGGAGATTAACTGGGTGAGCAGCAAGCCGGAGATTGCCTCCGTTCTGGACGGCAGGATAACCGGTGAGGCCGTAGGTACCGCCGTAATCACGGCAACCACCGTAGACGGCGGCAAATCGCAGACCTGCTCCGTGGTGGTGAACGAAAAGACCATCCCTCCCCGCTGGGAAGACACCGGCGCCGACGTGGTAAAGAACGACTACCCTTACAAGGTATATAACATCCCTACCACCAAGGCCGATTTCCCCATTGTCGAGATCACTACCGACAGCGGCAAGCCGCCGGCATCCAAGGATTATTACGAAGGGGGTACGGTCCGTTTCCGCGATCCCGTCCAGATGTATTCCACGGTTACCGACATCCCTGCGATGTCAATGCAGATACGCGGCCGCGGCAATACCACCTGGGAGGGACAGTACGGCAGCAAGAACCCTTACCGCATCAAGCTTTCCGAACACACCAAGATCTTCGGAATGAAGGGCGACAAGGACTGGATCCTGCTCTCGGACCGTCTGGACAACACTATGATGCGTACGGCCGTCGCAATGCGTATCTCCCGTCTGGTGTCAATGCCCTGGACTCCCAAGTTCCGTATGGTGCGTATGACTATGAACGGCGAGGATAAGGGTCTGTACTATCTCATTGAGCAGAAGGAAGTTGACCGCGCCAACAAGGTGCCGGTAGAAGTGGTTTACGGCAATGTGGACAGCGGTTACCTGCTTGAACTGGACAATAAGAGTGACTCCGACGCCAAGTTCACCAGCTCCACTTTCCGCAAGGTGGTCAAGTACAAGGATCCCGATCCGAACGATGACGACGCAGCCAAGAAGATGACATCGGCCCAGAAGACCTATATCACCAATTACTTCAACAGCGTGGAATCGGCGATGCAGTCAAAGAACTGGGATCAGGTGCACAATCTCATCGAGATGGACACCTGGATACAGAACTACTTCGTACACGAGGTCTCTATGAACAAGGACGGCAATATGCGTCTTTCCACCTACTTCGCGAAGGATGTGGATACCAAGCTGTTTATGCCTTTCGTCTGGGACTTCGACCGTGCTTTCGGCCAGGATTCGGGGCAGGTGAGTGAGTTCAACCTTCCGGAGTGGTATCCCAATGGCTGGTTTGTCCGTATCCGCGGCGGTTATCCCGGCGGTGAAAGCGGCGAAACCCTGCGCTATGGCTACCGTGCCACTTACTATCAGTACCTCTTCGAGGATCCCACTTTCGTGGCCCGGGTAAAGGAACTGTGGACGCTGTACAAGCCCCGTCTGGATACCGTTCCTACTTACATCGATCTGCTTAGCCAGTATGGAGCAGTAGTGTACAGCAGCTCCAACAAGACCAATATAGCCACGCTGAGGTCAAAGTACATCGAGCGTATAGCCTGGCTGGACACCAATATCAAAGCCCTCCAGCCCCAGACTTACAATCAGAACACCGGAAAGTTCCAGTAGTGCCGATATTGCGTAAAAGAATCGCCGGTCCCCGATCTTGTCGAAGGGCCGGCGATATTCTTATATCAGCAGCAGGATAGCAAGGAGGTAGAGCACGAAACCCTGGGCTTTAATGCGGGATGTGCTGCTCAGGTGGTTGGAAAGGTCCACAGGATTGGCGGCAAGCTGTCCGGCTATGTCTTTGGGGAAATCCCTGGCCGCCCATTTGCCTATCAGTTCGCCATCGGCAAAATAGGAGGCGCCGCCGTTGGAGCGGTTGAGCGTAATGAGGGTCTTATAGTCGGAATAGAAGGCCTCGAGTTCGATGGGAACATTGACGGCATCCAGCGATTCCGGGGTCCCGCTTACCAGAAGAAGGGGCCTTCCTCCGGCCTTGGCTGCAGCATTATAATGGCGCTGGAGACGTCCCCAGTGCACTTTTTCGGGCCGATATACGGAGAATACCACACGTTTTCCCAGGACGGCTTCCTCGTCCTTATAGTTTCCTTCGGCATCGCTGAAGGAGAGGATGGGCTTCTGCTCGGAACGGCCTATCGGGAGGCGGTACAGGCTGTCGGCACGGACGAAGGTCCAGCTGCTGTCGGGCAGGTGGTCCAGGGTGAAAGTACCCTGCTGTCCGTCCTTCTCATACACGAAAGCCGGGGTATAGCCGTCGCTTTCCTGGTAGTCGTTGTCCAGCGAGGCGAAGAGCTCGGCCCCCGGGGCAAAGGCAGTGAAATCCACCAAAGGCAGATGACGGTTCGAATATATGCAGCCAATAAGTACGCCGGCTGTGGCAAGACCTGCTGCGATCCACTTGCGGGCCTTAGGCTTGCCTATGCTGTCAAGTGGCAGGAAGGCTGCAAGCGAGAGGCCAAGGAGCACGATATTCTTCCAGAAGCTCTGTGCGTGGCTAAGGTGGATGGCCTCGCCGAAGCAGCCGCAGTCCATCTCCGGATTAACTATCCAGAGAGCCAGGGTAAGGACGCTGAACAGCCCCAGAACCACCAGGGTGGCCCAGGCGGCAATCTTGCGGAGCACTCCGCTCACGAGGGCTATTCCGAGGAGGCTTTCTCCCAGCGACAGCACTATGCCAAGTCCTTTTGCAAGGCCGGCGCTGAAGCCCAGATGCAGGAATTTTCCATATTCGGCCACAATGAGGCCTGTGCCGGTGGGATCGGCCAGCTTAAGGAGTCCGGAAGCCAGGAATACCAGGCCTACGAGGGCGGCTATGAAGCGGCGCAGGCCGCAGGGAAGGTTTTTTCTTGTCATAGCAGAAAAGTATCTACGGCCTGACGGACCTTTTCGAAGATGGAGTCGGGGTCAAGCATTTTGCCATCGGCCCCGGAGCAGTCTATGCGCAGGAAGTCGTTGTCCCTTTCGCATTCCCTCAGGTACAGCTCCCTCACTTTCTCCTGAAAGCCGATATTGGCTTCGTGGATGTCGGAGGCACCTTCCAGGTAGGAACGGTCGTCGCCCTGCCTCTGCCCCTGGAGATTCTCCTTCACAAAGCCGATGGGAACGTCAAGGAAGAGGTTCAGATCTGGGCGGGGGAGGCAGAAGTCACCGTATTCGGTCCTGAAAATCCAGTCACGCAGCTGCTCCTGTTCCTCTTTGGATGAGAGCTTTGCGCACTGGTAGGCTATATTGGAATAGACGTAGCGGTCCAGAAGGACAGTCTTGCCTTCATCGAGCGCTTGGCGTATGGACGGGCCTGCTCCGTGTCTGTCTTCGGCAAAAAGAAGGGCTACCAGCTGGGGATGGACGCTCTCGATGGCGCCGAAAGCTCCCTGCAGGAAGCGGCTTATGAGTGAACCGTAGACGGGAGCGTCGTAGCGCGGGAAATGTATATATTCCAGCGCTCCCGTTCGTGCCGCAAGGTATTTTTGCAGTCTTTTTACCTGCGTGGATTTTCCGGCCCCGTCAAGACCTTCCAAAACAACCAGCATACGTAATGCAATTTATATTACAAATGTACATAAAATCTTTCGATTTTAGGCCAGTTGCATAAAAATCAAGACCCCATACTATCTTTGTGGCAAAGCGGACATGGCATCACTGCCTGCCGCACGATACTTTAAGTTTAAC
>JAGCYC010000013.1 GCA_017961015.1 Bacteroidales bacterium
ACTCTCTGGCAACAGTACACGGCAACTTGCCAGCATCCATTAGCCTCATTGCCTGGACATACTTGGGATAATTTTCGTTCTTTTTCATAACCCTTTTTTATGTCCAACTTTTGGGGTGCAGTTCAAAATTTGCAGACAATCGACGGTATGGCCAGGCAGACATCCAGGCTGTGTTCTTTGTCTGTCAAAATAATGCAGACAAAGCACGAAAACACGGGGAAAATGCACTTTGTCTGTCAGAAAATTGCAGACAAAGCACGGTTGCGTGCATCAAGCCAGTGCAGCAGGTGTGGGAAAAAGGGCGACACCTGCGGCAGTAAAACGCGGTACAGGCAGGAATTGCGCAGCAGGTGTAGGCGGTTTTCGGACACCTGCGGCAGAAACGCTGGACACCTGCGGCAGTGTGAGGCGAATCCAGCGCGTTGGCTTGTCAGCCGATGAAAATTGGTTTTTCGGAGCAACTGCACCGAAAAATAATTTTCAGCGGCATTACGGCTCAGTCACAAATGTTTTGTAGGGAGGATCCATTGGTATATTTGCCATTTTTTCATTCGGTGGATAATACAAATGAAAATCAAGCGCCTGCAAATCCTCTAATGTCAGTTCATAGCAGACAAGTTTATAATAATATAAGGGTTGAGTAATAGGATGCTCTTCATCAGGATAAAAAGGCACAACATACACAAATGTAGTAGAGCCGGGTTCAGAAAGGACATCTTCAATCGAATAAGGAACTCCGCACGAAGAATAACAGATGGCCTCATAATTAGTGGAGCCCGGTGCTATTTCGCAACTCTCTTTAGGAATCCCTAATACCCTCTTACTCGGGTGCTGAGTCCCGTATAGATTCGTATAGTCTACATAAATTGTTATGGAACTATTGTTCTCAAATGCCAGAAATCCGTGCTCCCCCGGACCTATATGAGAACAAGAGCTACAACAGATAAATATAAGAGTAAAAAAGAATAGTATATGTGTTTTCATTTTACAGTATTTTTATTAATTAGTATTAATAAATTAGTTATACCCCACATGTAATTTGGCAAATCTTGATATGTGGTATATCCATATCTTAATCGAAAAATTAAAGATTCTAAAAATGACATGTTCTGGCTATATGATTTTGATTGTATATAACCATGAATAGGGTTGTTTATAGTATCCCATTTTTGATAGGCATAGTCAAACCCATAATGCTGTGCTAAATACAGGTATGATCTTGCATTTGCATCCTGTTCCGTGTAGAAGGCATTATGACTATCATTATCATTAACCGCTGCGCTAATACCACTTTCTATTGCATAAGTGAACAACCATAGCCCACCATGTTCTTGACTTTGAAGATAATGCCCAAATTCATGCTGAAACCATCTGTCATCGTCGGATGCCCGAATATCTTCGTTTCCAACAATATAACTACCGAAAGTAATACCACCCCATTCATTTTTGTTCTCATCCATTCTCAAAACTGTAGCCCCATGAAGATAATCTACATCCAATACGCCTCCGGAAATCCGGAAAGTATTCGCAGCATGGGAGAAAAGAAAGCCTATCACTGTTTGCGGTGTCTGCCAAATAAACCTGGAGAGCAATTCCCAGGTGCCCTCAAAAAAACCCTTATTCTTATCTACGACGAACAGCCCTCCCCATATCTTAATATCGTTCCAAGCCATTTGCTTTGCTCTTTCCCATCCACCACCGATAAGTCCTATAAGGAAGGAATCTATAACAAAAAACTCCCCACTCTCATCGGTATACCTCAGCGGATTGTTTAGGCAGTAGATATAGCGGTTGAAGTTTTGGGTGATATCGGGTGCCTGGACGAAGGGGTCGGGGGCAAGGAAACGGCCGTAGAGAGGGTCGTACAGCCTGGCGTTCATGTTTATGAGCCCCAGTTCGTCTATGTGTTCATGGCCGGTGAAGCCCCGGCCCAGAAGCAGCGGCATCTGCTGCGCGAGCGTAGCATTGGAGTAGCATTGCTGGGTTTGGGGATTGCGGCGCCTGCCCCACGGGTCGTAGCTGTACTTTGCCACGTCGTAGCCATCGTCACTTATTATCTCAGTGATGCTCCCGAGATTATCCCGGCCGATGCTGTAGCACGTCCAGGCGGTGTCAGGCCATGCGCGGTACATGGCCATCGGCGCAGAATAGGCATCGCCGCCAAGATACAGGACTTCCGTCGGCTGTTCGCCAATGGTATTTCCCGGAAGTTCAATCTCGTATCGGCCTCCGATGTAATACCGGGTCCTCTGAATAATGTCACGTTCATATACCTGCATACGGACGCGTCGCCCCTCGGCATCATAGACAAACCTCGCTTCCTTGAGTTCACGCGAGACTACATCCGGCCGAAGCAGGGCATTGTACTGCACCTGAGGAATGCTTACTCCGTGCAGCTGTATGGCGCCTCCGGGTATGTAACCCTCCTCGGTGAACGACGTGAGTTCATACGGTCGTTCTGTGTTGTTATAGGCCATTGTTCCCACCCCGTCGATGGAAACGATGTTGGACTTCCCGTCGTACTGGACACCCTTCCCGGTGAAGCTGACAAGCCGATGCTGACTGTCGTAAGTAAATGTCTCCAACCCTCCGGCGCCCGGCGACAGATTCATATTGTCGGTCCGGGAAAGCAGATTTCCAGTGATGGGGTCGAAGTTGTAGCTATACTCTTGGAGTGGCATCTGGACGATATCCGGTCCTTCGACAGAAGGAGGATATAGGATGGCGGTACTACCATCATCAAGTGTTATCTCGGTTCCAGTCTGAGGGACATTCCCTCCTACAAGATTCACAGTGGACTCGATCTTCCTGTATGTCGGAAGTCCGGTGGGGCCATAACCATAGGTGCGGAGCGTCGCTCCGGAGACTCCGCTCGTAGGCTGTCCCAGGGCATTCTCTCCGGTCAGGCGCCATACCACGGTGCTGTCCGGAAGAAGGGTCTCTACCTGATAACCGTTCGAGTAGCCGTAGGTCTCTGTGGTGATGTATCCGCGATCGGATGTGAATGATACCGATGAGGTGCGGCCGTGCCCGTCATAGGCCATCACCTTCCGCAGCCACTTCCCGTCAGGGACCGTGTCCGTTACGCTTACGGGACGGTCAAGGGAATCGTACGAATACACGGTTGACGTCCCGTTGGTGGAACTCACGCTGGTCAGGAGCCCGTCTGCGTCATATACATACTGGGTATCGAACAGGCCGGGACGCTGCTCGGAAACGGTCCTTCCGTAGCGGTCCGTTACCGTTACCACACTTCCATACGGATTGGTATGTGTCTGGTGCAGCGCGCCGGCGCTGTCCCAAACGTACTCATCGGTTACCGCCCCAAGGCTGGGGTCGTCCACGCGGATGCGGCGACCGTAGTCGTCGTAGGCGAAGCTTGTCTGCACGCCTCCCGGAGCGGTGATAACCGACGGCTGCCCGTCATCCCGCAGTGCATAGGTCACCGTGCCTCCGGCATCCGTTACCATGACGGTCTGTCCCGATGCATCCGTGACCTTGGTGCTTGTGAGTCCCGCGGTCACGCTGGTAACAGCATTCCAGTTATAGAAGAGACTGTCCACCCTGCCACCGGGATGCGAGGTCTGCACAAGACGTCCGTAGGGGTCGTAACTGTTTTCGCTCCAGAGGGTATCGGCCGATGAGACTCCGTCCTTGAAGGGAAGGGAGGTGCGGGCTACTCGGCCCTCGGAATCGTATTCAGTCAGCACGTATTGCCAGCTTCCGTCGAAGCGGCGGACGCCCTCGCGGAGTTTGCGGCCGGCAGCGTCGTACACGGTCTCCTGCTCCGGCGCGCCGTCGGTGACGGTGCGCTCCGCAAAGGAGGCTCGCGCAGGCCAGCCTGCGCCAGTGCACCAGACCCTCACGACGGCCGATGCCACGCTGTCGGCGCCGACCGTCCTTATGGTGCGGCCCCAGACATCATACTCCGAGAGTGAGCTTCGGCCTTTATAGTCGGTGGCCCTCCCAGGCTTGCCATAGACGCTATATCTACTATACATAGTGGAGTGCCCGAGGGCGTCGGTCGCGCTAAGAAGCCTTCGGCCCGAAGTGTCATAGGAATAACTTTCTCCTGTGAACACACCGGTCCCATAGGGCGCGCTTTCCTCGCGGGTGACGTTGCCGTGGGTGTCGTAGGTCCAGCGGCGGGTACCCTCGAGATACGTTGCGTCGTAATGGATGACGGCCAGTTCGGGGTCATGCACAAGTGAGCTGTCTGTCACAGGCTGCTCAGGAGTCCAAGGATAGTCCGGGAAAACTGGCGGGTTAACCGGGTCCTCGATTATCACCGTCGGATCCGGTATGGGGATGATCACCGTCGTTGTGTCATCCGGGCTGGGAACGGCAGGCTCCCCGGGACTTGGAATGGACGGATCCTCGGGAGTCAGTATGCCCGGCTCAATAATGCCGGGATCTATCGGCGGAAGTCCGGGGTCGAACGGAACCTCTCCGCCCTCGTTGCTCCCGCCTGGCATTTCTCCCTCCTCCGGTGAGCCGCCTTGATCCCCGGCCGACTGGGGGACATCGGGAACTGTGCCGTACTTGCCGACGTAATGGGTGGCTGTAAGGGGCTTGGCATGGGCGTCATAAGTATAGGTAGTACGTTCCTTCCATGAGAGAGTGTCGCTGCCGTCCCGCTCGCTTACGGTACTTTCCTCCAGCACCACTCCAAGGTTGAAGTTGGTCGTGAATGTCCGGTGGCTGTAGGTGCGGGACGTGGTGACAAGGGCATCGTGGAAGAGAGTCGTATCCGCAGGCTCACGAAGAAGGCTCGAGCGGGTGGTCTCCTTCACGGGGAAGCCCAGGTTGTCGTAAGTTAGGGTGGTGGTCGTTCTTACGCCGCCCAGGTAATCATCGGCGGTCTGTTCTGCGGGGAGCGGGTTCCACGAACCGTGCGGACCAGAGACCGTGGTGTAGGTGCCCGTAGTCCTGGCATAGGGCAGGGGATCTCCTTCGAGGAACAGCGCCTCGCCTGTGGGGACGCCGAACTTCTCCGGGTCGTAATAGCTCCGGCTAACCCTTCCGCTTATGTAATCGGCGGCTCTCACACTCCCGAAGCCCGTAAACCCAAGGCCGCCGTTATGGCATACGGCGTCAAAGTACGAATAACCCATATTGCTCAGGGCAGTACTGTCAGGGAGCTCCGAGCTGCTGTAGGATAGCACGTTCAGCGGCAATGCCATGCGGTAGTAGCCGCTCTCGAGAGAGTAGCTCCGCTCACCGTCCTCCTGATATATAGGCCAATCCAGGGCCGATACATATCTACTGTAGTACTCCCTTCCGTAACTGTCGCGGACTTCCGTAAGAAGTCTGTCCAGGCTGCGGTCCTCGCTGAAGCGATAGGGTTTTATCTTGAACTCGTCAAGAACAATAAGCTGCGACGCAGCTCCGGAGGTCATGATATTGGCCGGAAGAATATCCGATCCTATGACTTGTGGTCCTCCGGCCGCCGTTATCACCCGCAGACTGTCAAGTGTGCCGCCTTCGTTAATGTAGACATTTGGAGCTCTGTCTTTGCGGAGGCGCAGCACATCGGCATATCCGTCATGGTTGACATCCATGACAGAAAGAGACTCTAATTCTTCGTCCCAGTTGATAAAGTTCCACTCGCGTCTTGTGAAGGATGCCCCGTTATAGTAGTAGGTCTTCCAGTTGACCGGTCCGGGAACAAACTCCTCGTGCCAGCCCTGCGGATTGTCGGGGTCTGCTTCGTTAACAAAGGTCTCTGTTCGTCCTGAACGAGGGTACTCGACTATATCCGGGTATCCATCGGCATTCATGTCAGCGATGGTGTAGTGTGAGGAGAGTGAAGACGGTTCAGAATAGGTCTGCACCAGCTCTAGGTTATGCCAGTCGTTCATCCTGTAACGCTCGAGCCCACTGCTCGTGGACCGGCAGATATCTGTCACGCCGTCCGAGTCCATGTCATAGACAAGGATGCGGTACTCACTACCACTGCTTACAGCCCAGGGAATAGCATTATTCATGAGGCGAGACTGCGTCTGAAGGTCGATGAAGGATGCATAGTTGTATGCTGGTTCGCTGCCGTCGGGGTTCCTGTCATAGGTTATTGTCATGAGCTGCGGGTGGCCGTCATCCTTGAACCGGCCCCAGTAGTAGGCCAGCCTGGCAGGGCTCACCTCGTTGCCACTACGGAAAGTGCTGCCGACAAGGGCCGTGAATGTAAGGGCATCCAAGACCTCTCTTTCAACGTCATAACTATATATGGTAAGCAACAGTTGGGTTTTTGAGTTGGAGATGCCGTTGAAGTTAACCTTAACCAGTTCATCCGTACCGTCGTTGTCAACGTCTATGGCTTCCAGTGTTTGGAAGCCCTCCCCAGCAGTGATAGTCAGTACCTTTGATGAATCTGCCAGTACCGGAGCCCACAAAAAAAGCTGATTAGGCGAATAAAGGCTCCCGAATGAAGCATCGCCGTTACTTTTATTGAACCTCAAAACGCTGTAGTTCGGGAAGTCTGGCATAAGGACAAGACCATCAGAGAAAAAAGTACCTTTGCAGAAACGACCGCGGATAAGTCGTATAGGTGAGCCTTTTTTGAAAGAACTGGACAAACGAAGTGTATCATCCTGAATAAAGTCCTGTATGACCAAAGCCGGCACACCACCTCCAAGACCTCCTTGCCCCGCCTGAACCGGGGCCTCCATCCCGGCATAGCCGAACCTTAGGGGCGGTACCTCCTCCCCGCAGCTCCTCAAGCGAACTTCCTTAAGAACGTGTATCTGGGACACCGCTTCACCGTGCTGCTCATACGAAAGCAGATACTCTGCCGTAAGAGTGTCCCTCTCATAGCATCGTATGGCATTCAGCCTCCTCTGTCGCTTCACGGCTACGCCGGCATAATAGCGGGCCCTTGTGCTGTCTGCACTGTAAGTGTAGCTGAACTGTATCCTGCTCTCGGGCGTTCCTTCCGACGTAAAGTTGTAGCGTATCTCCGATGGGTCATAGACGTTTCCGCCATCAAGATAACTCACCTCATATGCATGGCCGTAACTGTCCTCCATTCGAGTCAGCGGGAAGGCAGCCCCGCTGCCGGAAGCTCCAGGGGTCCCAAACACGGCCTTCCTTCCGTCCGGATAAAGGGCCGAGAAGTGGTCGGCAAGGCCAGATTGTCCGACATGCTTCTTTACATGTACGTGTCCGTGAGCGGTGCTCAAAGGGTAATCGACGCGAAGGTTCATGATTTCGGCCGACACAAGGGGAACACCGTCAAGACTGTAACAGGCGAGTGTATCTTGGACATCCGGTGCTTTTACTGCGGCATGATAGAACTTGTTCTGTCCGGTGATGCTTATGGCACTCAGCCCGCCTATGCTCCAGCCATATCCTTCAGCACCTTCTCCTCCCTGGCTGTTGTACTGAAGAGCAATGGAAGGAGCCATCTTGCTGCTCCCGGATGCAGGGATAGGAATGGTGTATGTTCTAGCCCCGGTCGGAGATACGCCCTCCTGAATGGGAATGCCGCCAACCGCATAGTCTGGCAGCACGCCGCCTTCTCCCATTACCTGATTCTCCACAGGCTCCGCAATTACACTGTGAAAAACAGGGAATGCCGGCAGTACGGAATCGGGCTCGTGCCGGTACTTGTTAACGTATGGCTTGTAAGTTGCCGGAGCACGGAAATCCAGCGTGTCGTAAAAGTACTGTACAACGATGTCCCCGGAAGGCAGAACAGTCAGGGTGCTGTCAAGATCTGCGAGCAGTTCCCGGGATGGCACGGCCTCAGCCTTTATGGCTCCAAGCGGCAGGACCAATGCCAGAAGCAAGTATTTGAACCATCGGGACATATCGCAAAGACTTACACCCACAAATATATGAACAATCCGGAGTAAATGCAACAGAAGTAATGACTATTATACGCCCGGAGCGGGTAAATCCCATCGGGAGCGTCGAATGTCTGCAAAAACAGCAGACTTTCGACACTTCGACGGTTCTCCGGTACGCAGTGAACGCATTTTCAGGCCAAAACGCGTACGTTGAGTACCCGGCGGTACGCGCTGTACGCATTTCAGGCCCAAAACGCGTATGATGCGTACCGCGGGGGCACAGGAGGGTGTTTTTGCGCCCGACGGAGGCGAATCCGGCGGGTTGGCTTGCCAGTCCGATGAAAATTGGTTTTTCGGAGCAACCGCACCGAAAAATAATTTTCAGTGGAGGAAGGGTGAGGATTCGCCGAGGTATCGGCCGGCTCCCGGGCCGCGTTTTAGTCCTGGATGGCTGCGATACCGGGAAGCACCTTGCCCTCGATGGCCTCGAGCATGGCGCCGCCGCCGGTGGAGACGTAGCTCACCTTGTCGGCATAGCCCATCTGGGTAACGGCTGCCACGGAGTCGCCGCCGCCCACGAGGGTGTAGGCGCCGTTCCTTGTGGCCTCGGCCAGGTCTTCGGCGATCTGAAGGGTGCCCTTCGCGAAGTTGGGAAGTTCGAAAACGCCAACGGGACCGTTCCAGAGGATAGTCTTGGAGGCCAGGATGATCTTCTTCCAGTTCTCCAGCGAAGCGGGAGCTGCGTCCATACCCTCCCAATCGTCGGCGATGTCGTGGGTGTCGAAGATGCGCTGGGGAGTGTCGTTATCGAAGGCCTGACCGGCGATGGTCTGGACCGAAAGGGACACGTTCACGCCCTTCTCCTTGGCGGTTGCCAGGATCTCGAGTGCATCGGGGATGAGCTCGTCCTCGTGGAGGGACATGCCGATCTTGCCGCCCTGGGCCTTGATGAAGGTATAGCCCATACCGCCGCCGATGATAAGGTTGTCCACCTTGCCGACGAGGTTCTTGAGCACGGCCAGCTTGGAGCTCACCTTGGAGCCGCCGATGATTGCGGTAAGGGGCCTCTGGGCGTTCTTGAGAACGTTGTCGATAGCCTTGATCTCACCTTCCATCAGGTAGCCGAACATTTTGTCGTTGGGGAAGTATTCGGCGATGAGGGCGGTGGAGCCGTGGGCGCGGTGGGCGGTGCCGAAGGCATCGTTGATGTAGCAGTCGGCATAGGAGGCGAGCTTCTTCACGAATTCCTTCTGGGAAGCCTTCACAGCGGCCTTTGCGGCCTTCTTTTCCTCGTCGGTGGCGTCATCGGCCAGTCCGCGGGGCTTGCCTTCTTCCTCGGCATAGAAGCGGAGGTTCTCCAGGAGGAGGGCCTCACCGGGCTTCAGGGCTGCAGCCTGGGCATCGGCCTTCTGGCAGTCGGGAGCAAACTGTACGGGAACACCGAGGCATTCGCTCACGTGGTCCACGATGTGCTTGAGCGAGAACTTGGGATCCACCTTCTTGGGACGGCCGAGGTGGGACATAATGATGACGGAGCCACCGCCTGCAAGCACCTTCTTGAGGGTGGGCATCGCACGGCGGATGCGGGTGTCGTCGGTAATCTGGAAACTCTCGTTCAGGGGAACATTGAAATCCACGCGGACAATGGCTTTCTTGCCGGTGAAATCGTACTTGTCGATAAACTGTTGCATAAAACTATGTTTTGTTAATATAATTCGAGTCCCGCAAAGTTAGCAATAATTTCCGTATCTTTGCACGTAAACACCAAGCATTATGGCCATCGAATACCCTGCATCCTATTGGAAAGACTACGAGCTCCTGGATTCCGGAAACGGCGAAAAGCTGGAGCGCTTCGGCGCCTACGTCCTCCGCCGCCCCGAGCCCAAGGCCCTCTGGACCCCGTCCCTGAGCGAGGCCGAGTGGAAGCGACTGCTGCACGTCACCTTCCGTCCGGGTGCCGGATTCGGCAAGGCCGGAAAGGAGGACAGCGGCACCTGGGAACGCTCCCGCAGGATGGAAGACAACTGGGTGATAAACTACAATGGCCTCCCCGATGCCGATACCCACGCCGCCTCCGACCTGCACCTTTCGTTGCGTCTGGGGCTCACCTCCTTCAAACACGTGGGGGTTTTCCCGGAGCAGGCGCCCAACTGGGAATTCATCTACCGTGAGACCTCACGCCTGGTGCGCATCCACAAGGCCAACGGCCTGGAAACGCCCAGGGTGCTAAATCTCTTTGCATATACCGGCGGCGCTTCCCTGGCCGCCAAATGCGCCGGGGCCGATGTCACCCATCTGGACTCGGTGCGTCAGGTAGTGAGCTGGGCCCGTGACAATATGGAGAGAAGCGGCCTGGACGGAATCCGCTGGGTTGTGGAGGACGCGCTCAAGTTCGCCCGGCGGGAAGCCAGGCGCGGAAGGCGGTACGACGGTATCATCCTGGATCCGCCGGCCTACGGCCACGGACCCGACGGTGAAAAATGGAAACTGGACGAACTGCTTTTCGGTATGCTTCAGAACGTGGCCGAAATCCTTTCCCCCCGCGATTCCTTTATGGTGCTGAACCTCTATTCCAACGGCTACAGCGCCGCCCTTGGCGAAACCATAGTGCGCGAAGCCTTCAAGGGGGCTGCGGCTGGGGCTGGCGGGGCTGCGGCATCATCGGCCGGCCGGGCCTTCACCTCGCTGGAATCGGGCGAGCTTGCCCTTGCCGATAGCTTCGGCAAAAGCCTTCCCCTGAGCATCTACGTCCGCGCAAAGCTATAGCGTTCACTACCAGATATTTACGAAATATCGCCTGCCCGATGTTGGGTAGGCGATATTGCACAACTATCTGTTCCTCAACCGTTTAACAATGCCAGACACCAATCCTCCGGCTGCTGGCGGGGGGCTTAGGCGGGCCAGCCGAGGCTATCGGCCGAAGTAGCGCGAGGCGAAAGGCAGGGCAGTATACAAGGCCGTGTGCCAGTACTCCCAATTGTGGGCGCCGTCCCGCACGCGAAGTTCACTTTTGATACCCTTCTCCCTGTATAGCTTATGCAGCTCCAGCGACTGCAGGAGCAGGTAATCGTCGTCTCCGCAGTCCAGGAACCAGTGCACCTCTTTCAATTTTGCAACAGTCGCATCATCGGCATTCCTTACGAAATCCAGGGCCGAGTGCTCCTGGACGGCAAGGTCGGTGAGCTTTAACTTACTGTCGGGAATCTCGTAGGTATGGGGCGTGCGGTTGTTATTGTCCAGCCAGGAGCTCATACCGTAGGCGCTGGAGAAGATGTCGGTATGCCTCTGGGCGTAGACTATGGTTCCGCCGCCGCCCATTGAAAGTCCCATCACGGCGCGCCGGGCCTTTGAGCCGCCGCAGTGATAGCGCTTTTCCACGGCAGGCAGCAGCTCCTTGAAGAAAAAGTCCTCGTAGGGCCAGCCTTCCACGTTGAAATATCCGCTCTGGTAGTGGTGCACGTCGGGATCTCCGGCATTCGGCATCACTATCACGGCGGGAAGGCAGGAGCCCTCGGCCATAATTATATCGGCAGCCACTTTCACCCGGCCTTTGCTGTCCCAGTCGGGATACGAGCCCCAGAGGCCGTGGAGCAGGTATATCACCGGATATTTCTTTGCCGGAGTGTATCCCTGAGGCAGGTACAGGTTAAACTTCTGGGTGCAGCCGAGGAGACGGCTTTGAAGGCTGTCGGTAACTATGCAGCTTTCTGAAAGAGGCTCGGCGGCGGCATTTGCCGTACGGCAGCTCAAGGTGACTGCCGCGGCCGCGATAATTGCGGCACAAAGGGACAGAACTGACTTTTTCATACTATAACACATCTTGGCACTCCAAAGATAGCGCTAAATTCTAGTTCAGCGCATCGGCACTCTTGATGAAGCGGGCCAGATCGTCTTCGGAAACGTGGTAATTCTGCATTTCGCCGGAGAAGTACTGGTCGTAGGCGGCCATATCCACAAAGCCGTGCCCCGAGAGGTTGAACAGGATGGTCTTCTGCTCACCCGTTTCCTTACACTTGAGTGCCTCCTGGATGGTGGCGGCGATAGCGTGGCAGCTTTCGGGTGCGGGGATGATACCTTCCGTGCGGGCGAAGAGCACTCCTGCCGCGAAGGAATCTTTCTGCTCGATATCCACGGCCTCCATAAAGCCGTCCTTCATCAACTGTGAAAGGATCACTCCGGCGCCGTGATAGCGCAGGCCGCCGGCGTGGATGGATGCAGGCTTGAAGCTGTGGCCAAGGGTGTACATCGGCAGCAGCGGGGTCATTCCGGCCTCATCGCCGAAGTCATATTCGAACTTACCGCGGGTGAGCTTCGGGCAGGAATAGGGCTCGGCCGCTATGAAACGCGTCTTTTTGCCTTCCTGAATATTGTGGCGCATAAAGGGATAGGCAATGCCGGAGAAGTTGGAGCCGCCGCCGAAGCAGGCGATCACGATGTCGGGATACTCCCCTGCCAGGGCCATCTGCTTTTCTGCTTCAAGGCCGATGATGCTCTGGTGCAGGCACACGTGATTCAGCACCGATCCCAGGGCGTATTTGCAGTTGGGGGTGCTCACAGCCAGCTCTATGGCCTCAGAAATTGCGCAGCCCAGCGATCCCTGGTCCAGAGGATTCCGGGTAAGGATGTCCTTGCCGGCGCGCGTACTCATTGACGGCGAGGGAGTGATGGCGGCGCCGAAAGTCTGCATAATGGAGCGGCGGTAAGGCTTCTGCTCATAGCTCACCTTAACCATATATACCGCGCAGTCTATGCCGAACTTCTTGGTGGCATAGCTCAGGGCACCGCCCCACTGGCCGGCTCCGGTCTCGGTGGTAAGGTTGGTCACGCCCTGCTCCTTGGCATAATAGGCCTGTGCAATGGCGCTGTTCAGCTTATGGCTGCCGGCAGGCGATACGCTCTCGTTCTTGAAATAGATGTGCGCAGGGGTACCCAGGGCTTCTTCCAGCTCATAGGCGCGCACGAGCGGGGTGCAGCGGTAGGCGGCATACTGCTCGCGGACGGGCTCCGGGATGGGGATCCACTCATCGGTGGTGTTCAGCTCCTGATCGGCACAGGCCTTACAGAAAATGGGGTACAGGTCCTCGGCCTTCAGGGGCTGATGGGTGCCGGGATGCAGGAAAGGCAGGGGATTGTTGGGCATCACGGCCTGGATGTTAAAGAAATGGGTGGGAATCTCGGATTCCGGCAGGAGGTACTTTTTCTGTCTCATATCGTTATAGTGTTTATTTGCGTAAAAAAAGAAGGCGCGCTGTAAGTCAGCGTGCCTTCCTATCTATAACAACTACGGCGATGCGACTTACAGCTAACGACTGCAAGTGCACCACCAGAAGTTATTACGTGTCGCGTTCATATCTGCCACAAAATTGTGGAATAAAAACTACAAATGCAAGAAAAATTTCAAAAACTTGCTAGAACTGGGCAATCGTGTCCAGCAGGGGGTGTACGAACTGGTCCAGCAGGGGATGTACGAATTCGGCCGATTTGGTTACAAAGTGAGCCTCGATGTAACCGTTGATTGCCACCGCGACGAAAGCCAGGACAATGATGGACGAAACCAGCACGCCGATAACCTTCAGGCGCTTGAACCAGTTCTTATTATTCCAGCCGATGGTCTGGAACATGCTCCAGAAGCCATGGTTCAGGTGCAGCCAGATGGAGACGAACCACACGAGATAGACACACAGGATCACAGGGCTCTGGAAGGTTTTCAGGAGGAGGAGGTAGGGATTCTCGGCCTCGGAGCCTATGAAGTCCTGAAGCTGCATCTTGGCCCAGAAGTGGGTAAGGTGGAAAATGAGCACGCCTAAGATCACCAGACCCAGGATAACCATATTGGAGGCGCTCCAGGAATCGGAATTGGCCTTGCTGGCAACCGCATAGCGCTTGACGCCGCCGCGGGCCTTCACATTAACCACGGTAAGGTAGATGCCATAGGCGATATGGATAAGGAAACCAAGGGCCAGAATGGGCACCATAATATCCACTATGGGCAGGGCCATAAAGTCGCAGCCCAGTTGGAAAAGGCCGTCCGGAGCACCGAAAGTGCCTCTTACAGAGTCAATTACAGAAAAGAAATTAATAGTGCCGTGAAGGAGCAGGAAGATTATGAGGAAGCATCCGCTAATGCTCTGGATAAACTTCCGGCCGATGGATGAAGTTAGAAAATTTGCCATTATTCTTAAGTATAAGTACGCAAATATAGAAATCTTTCTTGGAAGTTTCCCAATATTTCGATACTTTTGTTTGCGAAAACCACAGGATATGTACAAACGCGTTCTTCTGAAACTCAGCGGCGAGAGCCTGGGAGGCCCCGCTGCCAAAGGTCTTGACACCGACACTCTCAAAGCATATGCGAAGGAGATAGCTGCCGCCGCAAAGGCCGGGCTGCAGATTGCAATCGTAAACGGAGGCGGCAACATCTTCCGCGGCCTCCAGGGCCAGGGCAAGGGCTTCGACCGTGTGGACGGAGACAAGATGGGTATGCTTGCCACCGTCATCAACTCACTGGCCCTCAGTATGTTCCTTAAGGAAGAGGGCGTTCCCGCGCAAGTGTTCACCGCTACGCCGATGGAGCCCGTGGCAAAGTATTATATGAGGGATGACGCCGTGCGCGTGCTGGAAGCCGGCGGAGTTGCCCTCATCGCCGGCGGCACCGGAAATCCCTTCTTCACCACCGACTCCGGCGCTGCCCTCCGTGCCCTCGAAATCGGGGCCGATGCCGTCCTGAAAGGCACCCGCGTGGACGGCGTCTACACCGCCGATCCGGAGAAAGACCCCTCCGCGGTCAAGTACGAATCCCTGAGTTTCCAGGAAGCCATCACCAAACATCTCAAAGTGATGGACCAGACCGCCTTCGCCCTCTGCGCCGAAGGCAATATGCCCGTCATCGTCTTCGATATGAACCGCCCGGGCAACCTCACCCGCCTCCTCTCCGGCGAGTCCATCGGCACCGTGGTGCATCCGTAACAATAAGACATACAAATACGCCGTAAGCCTGCTGGATTCAGCAGGCTTTCTTCGTTAGAGCGCCCAGAGTGCACTTTGTCTGCTGAAAAATTGCAGAGAAAGTTCACAAATGCGGCAAAAGCGCACTTTGTCTGCTGAAAATTTGCAGAGAAAGCACGGTCGCGCGCTCCTCACTGGCCGCGTTGACAGCTGGAGTGCCGTAGAATGGCGATTTTGCGTCAACGCGTCAAATTTTTACTACGCCATACCGAAAGAGTGCAGCAGGTGTAGGCAGTTTTCGGACACCTGCTGCAGTTCAAGGAGAATCCGGTGCGAAGGTTTGACAGACGGAAATGGATTGGGACTATGTGGTGCCGGGGGGACTCCGTTCCGCTTCGCTCCACTCCGGCCCCTCCCACCGTTTCCTGCGTCCCTGCTACGCAGGAACTTGTCTCCGGCGGGCCCCTCCCCCTACCCTTGTGCGGGGGTGCACAAGCCCCCCGGCACCACATAGCCCCAATCCCTTCCGGCGGGTGGGTGAAGGATTCGCCGGACAAAGCGGCAGGCGAGGCGTCAGATTCCGGCGCCGTCGCTGAAGTGCTGCTCCTGGGTCTTGCCCTGGAGGATGCGGGAGCGCGGCGGGACGCTGTGCGTGAGCCACACGTTACCGCCTATGACCGAACCCTCGCCGATAGTGATGCGTCCGAGGATGGAAGCATTGGAATAAACCGTAACGCCGTCCTCGAGTATAGGATGTCGCGGCAGGTCCACCGGATGGCCGTCCGCATCGTAGCTGAAGCTTTTGGCGCCAAGCGTAACACCCTGATACAGCGTAACATCATTGCCGATAATGGACGTAGCGCCAATCACTATGCCGGTGCCGTGGTCAATGGCAAAGCGCTCCCCTATCTGCGCCGCCGGATGAATGTCGATGCCCGTAACCCCGTGCGCATACTCGGTGAGCATACGCGGGATGATAGGCACGTCCAGCAGGTACAGTTCGTGCGCAGTACGGTAGTAGAGCATAGCCGTAACCGCCGGATAGCAGTACACGATTTCCTGGTAGGAACGCACCGCAGGATCGTTGTGGGCGATGGCATCCACGTCCCCCAGGACCAGCGAGCGCACCGCCGGCAACCTTTCCAGGAAGGCCGATGCCACCTCAGGCGACGCCACAGCCGAAAGCTCGGCCCTGATATCCTGGAGGGCCTGCTCGGGAAGAGTGTCGCTGTACTGGGGGAAAACGGAATCTTTCACTCGGGCCATCATCTTCTTCAGATGCCCTATAGTCTGGTTGAGGGAAAGGCTCATAGAGGATAATCTTCAAAAGCGTAAAGGACAGTGGAGAGGTAGCGCTCGCCGGTATCGGGAAGGATGGCCACGATAGTCTTCCCCTCATTCTCGGGAAGCGAAGCCAACGAAAGGGCTGCCGAGAAGGCTGCGCCCGAGGAAATGCCCACCAGGAGGCCTTCCTTGGCGGCGAGGGAGCGCGAAGCGCGGATGGCGTCGTCATCGGCAACGGGGAGGACGGCGTCCACGATGGAAGCGTCGTAGGTGTCGGGGACGAAACCGGCGCCAATGCCCTGGATCTTGTGTTTTCCGGCCACTCCGGTAGAGAGGACGGCCGATGAAGCCGGCTCCACGGCCACCACCTTCACCGAAGGATTGTGCTTCTTGAGAGCCTTGCCCGTGCCGCTCACGGTGCCGCCCGTGCCTACGCCGGAGACCAGGATATCCACCTTCCCCTCCGTAGCGGCCCAGATTTCCTCACCGGTAGTGCGCTCGTGCACTGCAGGATTGGCCGGATTCACGAACTGCCCCAGAATAACCGCACCCGGAGTGGAGTCACGGAGTTCCTCGGCCCGGCGGATTGCGCCCTTCATTCCCTCGGCGCCGGGAGTGAGCTCCAGGCGGGCCCCAAGGGCCTTGAGCAGGCTGCGGCGCTCCTGGCTCATAGTCTCGGGCATGGTGAGGATAACCTTGTAGCCCCTGGCCGTTCCGACCCAGGCCAGGCCCACCCCGGTATTGCCGCTGGTGGGCTCGATGATGGTGGCGCCGGGCTTGAGTACGCCCTTGCGTTCTGCATCCTCTATCATTGACAGGGCGATGCGGTCCTTTACGGAACCTCCCGGGTTAAAGTATTCGAGTTTGAGCACGATGCGGGCCTTCTGGCCTTCATAGCCGCTGACTTCCAGAAGCGGGGTATTCCCGATGAGTTGAGTTAAAGATTTGTAAACCATATTGTTAAGTATTAAAGATGAACAATAAAAAAGCCTGTCCGGGATGCAGACAGGCGTTAGGAACACATAAATATAGTGTACGCAATACCACTGCTCCCGGGGACCTAAGTCCGGCAGCAACAGCAGCAAACGTATGCACTTGTGCAAATCATATCCGGATGCAAATATGGTTATTGCCTTCGATAATTCCAAATAATTGCCCATATTTTTTTAACTTTGCACTCCCATGTCACTGTTCCAGATATTCCGGATTAGCAAGCCACGGGCGCAGAAAGTGCCCGGGGCCGATATAGACGCCACCTACAGGCGCCTCCGCACCCGCACGTTCTGGGGCGTGACCGCCGCCTATACCCTGTACTACGTATGCCGTATGACCCTGGGCATAGTTAAGCAACCCCTGATAGACGGCGGATACCTGAGCGCAGGACAGCTGGGCATCATAGGTTCGGCCTTCTACTTCGTGTATGCGGCGGGCAAGTTCATCAACGGCTTCATCGCCGATTACTGCAACATACGCCGCTTTATGGCCGCCGGACTGGGGGTATCGGCCCTGCTGAACCTGGTCCTGGGCATACTGGGACTCGTGAATCCCGGGACCCTGACCCTGATGCTGGGCTTCGCGCTGCTCTGGGGCATCAACGGCTGGGCCCAGTCGATGGGCTCGCCTCCCGGAACCATAAGCCTGTCCCGCTGGTTCCCTCTCAAGCAGAGGGGCACAATGTACAGCATCTTCTCCTCCACGCCCAGCTTCGGCAAAGCCTTCACCCTCATAATGACAGGCTTCATCGTGGGTGCGGCCGGCTGGCAGTGGGGCTTTGTGGCGGCGGCCGCGGCGGGAGTCATCGGCACGGTAATAGCCCTGCTGTTCGTATCCGACACCCCCGAAAGCGAAGGCCTGCCCTCGGTGCAGGAACTCTCCGGAGAAGAGCTCAAGACACTTGACAAAAAGCCCACCAAAGAGCTTCAGCGCTGGGTTATAAAACACCCCGGAATCTGGGTTATAGCCATCTCTACGGCCTTCCTTTACATCACCCAGCACGCAGTGAGCGACTGGGGCGTACTCTTCCTCCAGAAACAGAAAGGCTTCTCGCTGGAAAAGGCCGCCCAGGTGATAGGACTGGCCGAGTTCTTCGGCGTCATAGGGAATCTTGCGGCGGGATGGATATCCGACAGGCTCTTCAAAGGCTCACGTTCGCATCCGGTGCTCCTGTCCGGAATCCTTGCGCTGGCCTCGCTCTGCGCCTTCCTCTTCCTCGGAGGAGGTTACTGGGGCAACCTGGCGATGGTGGCGCTGTTCAGTATGGCCTTCAGCGTGGTGTTCTGCATCGTGGCCGGCCTGATGGCCCTGGACTTCGTGCCCCGCAAGGCCACGGGAGCGGCCCTGGGCATAGTTGGCATCTCCAGCTATGTGGCCGCCGGGCTTCAGTCGGTAGCCAGCGGTTTCCTCATCGACGGCTTCTCGCACGGGGGCGTGTACGACTTTACGCCGGTATCCGTCTTCTGGACACTGGCCTGCCTGCTGGCATTCGTGCTTCCGCTTATAGGTTGGAAGTATCTGAGGAACTAGCGACGGTCCGGATGAGCGAGTCGAAGGAAGCCTCAATCTGCTCTGAAAGCTCCGTATCCCCGTAGTCTTTCATAAGGTCCACCACATACAGCAGGATACGTCCGGCGGTCTCCACCTCGCTCTTGCCCAGATCTCCCCAGCCCAGATAGAAGGCTGCGGTTTCCAGGAGCAGGTCACAGAAGTGGGTGCCAAGTTCACGGGCCTTTTCAGTGGCCCCCAGATGGTAGTAATTCTCTACGAACTGGGCCACCATATAGTCGTTGGCCGTAAAGCCCAGAGGTATGGATTCCAGGGGGAAATTCTCCTCGGGGATGTTCTCCATACAAAGGTCCAGCAGCTCCAGGGCCTTCTCCTGCTCGCCCGCGTCAATCAGGGCGTTGGCGGCGGTGAGATATATCTGCCTCTGGTTAAGCACGCCCAGGAAGGTGTACAGGTTCTGGTAGTCCACGAACCAGCCGCGGGCCTTCAGGGCCTCGTTGCTGTAGACATTCTTCACCTTGTCGTAAAGTTCCAGGGCATCCACCAGACCGGCATCGGCCGTCGAGACCTTGTTGCGGATGGGAGTGAAGCGGCAGGAATAGCCGTCGTACATAAGGTAGTCCTTCAGGCCGATGTTGAGGTCGCCGCCCATCGAAAGCAGGCTGATGGGCCTGTCCCACTGGTAGCCGTCCAGCAGGTCCAGCATAAAGAGCTCCTGCTTGGTGAGGTAGTTCTTCTTCTCGGGAATGCTGAGGACGATTTCCTCGGGGATGAGGTCGGCGAATTTCTCGGGGACTATCCCGCTGCGCAGGCAGTTCTCCTTGTTCACGGGAATCACGAGTTTGCGCGCGCAGATGAAATCCAGCTTGCGGCCATCCTGCATAGGCATACGCATAGAAGGGTCCTTGAACACCTTCATCACGTCCGAAAGATACATCGGGGAGCCGTCGTCGTACTGGATATAGACGAACTCGTTGGTGCCGTAGAGGTACTGGCGGGCCGGGATGGTAAGCGGCAGCGGTGCGCTAAGGTTGCTGGCCCACTTCATCTGGTCTATGTACCAGTCGGTTCCCAGCAGCGAAGTGTTCACCACCCTCACGTCGGTGCGTACGCTTTCCACCTCCTGTGCATACCAGAGGGGGAAGGTATCGTTGTCGCCGTGGGTTACCAGGATGCCGTTTTCGCCGGCCGAATTCAGGTAGTTGGAGGCCATCTCCACGGCGGTACGGCGGCCGGAACGGTCGTGGTCGTCCCAGTTTTGGGCGGCCATAAGGGCGGGAACGCCCAGGCAGAGCACTCCGGCGGCAGCGGCGATAAGCCTTTCATCGGCCAGGGAGGCCTTCGGGGCCTTCGAGACGGCGTCCTTTATCCACTCGTACAGCGCCGCAACACCAAGGCCGATCCAGATGGCGAACATATAGAATGAGCCCGCATAGGCGTAGTCCCTCTCCCTCACCTGGTAGGGCGGCTGGTTAAGGTACAGCACTATGGCTATCCCGGTCATAAAGAACATCAGGAAAACCAGCCAGGAGCCCCTGCGGTCGCGGTCGAACTGGATGATAAGGCCCAGCAGACCAAGCAGCAGCGGAAGGAAGTAGTAGTGGTTCTTTCCCTTATTGTCCCGGAGCACGGCGGGAGCGTCGGACTGGTCGCCCAGGCGGAGCGCGTCCACAAACCTGATTCCGCTTTCCCAGTTGCCGTAGAACACATCGCCGGGGACCGGGGAGTGGATGTCGTTCTGCCTTCCCACGAAGTTCCAAAAGAAGTAGCGCCAGTACATCCAGTTAAGCTGGTAGTCGAAGAAATAGGCCAGGTTGGCGCCGAAGGTGGGCTTGCGGTAGGTTGCTCCCTTGATGCGGGTGCCCTTGCCGCCGGTGTACAACTGGTAGAATTCGACGTAGCGGGAGTCGGCCGATGACCACATCCTGGGGAAGAGCATCTTGCCCGCAGGGGTGTACTCCGGCTCGGCCGGTGCATCGGCCTGGATATACTTGCCGTCCATCGGAGCCCAGTATTTGCCCGTCTTAATGTCGTAGGGAGCGTCGAAGTACTGCCCGTACAGGAGGGGCGTGCTGCCGTACTGTTCGCGGCTCAGATAGCGCACCAGGGTGTAGGGATTATCGGGCTGGTATTCGTTGGTGGGCGTTTTTACGCTGGAACGGATAATCACTATGGAGAAGAGCGAGAAGCCCATCACCAGCGAAGTGACGCACAGCAGGACCGTGTTCCAGAATACCTTTTCCTTCTTCAGTGTGGTGAAAAGGCCCCAGAAGCATAGTCCCAGCAGGAGGATCATAAAGGCGGCCGCTCCGCTGTTGTAGGGAAGGCCGAGCCCGTTCACGAAGAGCCGGTCCACGAAAGCCGCCGTCTTGGGCAGGTAGGGTATGAAGATATAGACCAGCAGGAATTCAATCACTACGCCGATGGCAAAGATGCCTGCGAGTTTCCAGAAGCCCAGCTTTTTGTCCTCGTTGCGGCGGTAGTAGTACATAAATACAAAGGCCGGGATGGTGAGCAGGTTGAGCAGGTGCACACCTATGCTCAGGCCCATCAGGAAGGCTATCAGGACTATCCAGCGGTTGGCGCGGGGGCTGTCGGCCTGATCGTACCAGCAGCACATCGACCAGAATACGAGGGCGGTGAAAAGGGACGACATCGCATAGACCTCGCCCTCCACGGCCGAAAACCAGAAGGTGTCGGAGAAGCAGTAGGCAAGGGCGCCCACGGCTCCGGAGGCAAAGATGGCTATGGCCTGGCCAAGACCGGTTTCCTTATCGGACCTGCCGGCTCCCACGATGCGCTTTGCAAAGAACACTATGGTAAAGTACAGCAGCCAGATGGTGAGGGCGCTCAGG
>JAGCYC010000014.1 GCA_017961015.1 Bacteroidales bacterium
ATTTTCGGCCCGTCGGGGGCGCTGGAGGTCGTTTTTGCCCCCGGCGCGTGTATTTTCGGCCTGGCGGGGGCGCTGGAGGCCGTTTTTGCCCCCGGCGCGTGATTTTTCAGCCTGGCGGGGGCACTGGAGGCTGTTTTTGCCCCCGGCGTGTGTATTTTCGGCCCGGCGGGGGCACTGGAGGCCGTTTTTGCCCCCGGCGCGTGATTTTTCGGCCCGGCGGGGGCGCTGGGGGCTGTTTTTGCCCCCGGCGCGTGTATTTTCAGCCCGCCGGGGGCATTATAGCGGCAGGTCCAGCCAGACGGGGCAGTGGTCGGAAATGCCGCCGGCATAGCGCGGGCCGGAGTAGGTGCGCCAGGGTTTGCTGCCACCGTGGGTGCCGTCGCGCTGCATTAAAAAGGGGATGCGGACCAGCTGCTGGGTCCCCTGCGCCCCGGCAAGGAAAAACAGGTCTATCAGTTCCCATTTTCCATCGTATTTGATACTTCCTTCCCCGCGCAGGTGCAGGGGCAGGCCGAGGTTCTGAAAACGCCCGTCCAGGCCGCCGAAAGCCGGATTGTCCGGCGTGTCGTTAAAATCTCCCATAGCCACGATGAGCCTGTGGCCGGCACGGTACAGCGAGTCCGAGACATCCCGGAGGCGCCTGGCGGCAAGTTCCCGCCGGCTTTGGGAGGCCGCCGCGCCGCCGAACTTGGATGGATGGTGGTTTACCAGCACCGCCACATCGCCGCCGGGGCCCAGGAAATGTGCCAGGAGGATGTCCCGGGTGGTAAGGACGGAAGAATCGGCCCCATAAAGATGGCAGGGCCGGGAACTCAGAAGCTTAAGCCGACCCCTGCGGTACAGCAGGGCCACATCTATGCCGCGGCGGTCGGGAGATTCGTAATGCACTATGCCGTAGTCCAGCTTCCTAAGGACCGTAGACTGGACCAGACGCCTTAGTACAAAGGCATTTTCCACCTCGCAAAAGCCGATTATATCCGGCAGCCCTCCATAGGCCGATCCTGCCCAGAGCACGCCTTTGGCTATAGCGTTACACTTGGTATAGAAGCGTTTACGCGTCCAGTGGCGTTCTCCCCGGGAGGAGAAGGCGAGGTCTGAGGAGCCCGGGGCGGCGGTGGAATCGGCCCTCCAGTCAAAAAAGTTCTCCAGATTCCAGAACATCAGGCGGAGCGTGTCGCTCCGGGGCTGGCCCGCATACAGCAGCAGGCATATCAAAAAACTTCCCATGGCCGAATTTAGCCCACGGGAAGTTTAAAGGCATTGCAAAACTTAAAAACTTTGCAAAATGTTTTTTATTATCGGCTAAACATTGAACAGGAAATGCATAATATCGCCGTCCTGGACAACGTATTCCTTGCCCTCTATACCCATCTTTCCGGCAGCGCGCACAGCGGCCTCGGTGCGGTACTGGACAAAGTCCTCGTACTTGATTACCTCGGCCCGGATAAAGCCGCGCTCGAAGTCGGTGTGGATAACTCCGGCGGCCCTGGGTGCCTTGTCCCCGGCCACTATGGTCCAGGCGCGGCATTCATCGGCCCCGGCGGTAAAGAAGGTGCGGAGCCCGAGCAGCCTGTAGGCACTCTGGATAAGGCGCACCACGCCGGATTCTTCCAGGCCCATTTCCTCCAGGAACATCTGACGGTCCTCGTATTCTTCTATTTCGGCTATCTCGGCCTCGGTCTTGGCGGCGATAACGAGTATTTCGGCCTGTTCGTCGGCGACGGCGCGGCGTACGGCCTCCACATAGGCGTTGCCGCTGGCAGCCGATGCTTCGTCCACGTTGCACACGTACATCACCGGCTTGTTGGTGAGAAGATACAGGTCCTTGGCCATCTGGGCCTCCTCGGCGTTCTCGGGAACAACGCAGCGGCAGGAGCGGCCCTGGAGCAGCACCTCACGGTAACGCTGCAGCAGCGAAAGCAGCTTCTTTGCCTCTTTGTCGCCTCCGGTGGTGGCCATTTTCTCCACCTTCTTGATGCGGTTCTCCACCGTCTCGAGGTCCTTTATCTGGAGTTCGGTGTCCACCACTTCCTTGTCGCGCACGGGATCCACGCTGCCGTCCACGTGGACTACGTTTCCGTCGTCAAAGCAGCGCAGCACGTGCAGGATGGCGTCGGTCTCGCGTATATTGGCCAGGAACTGGTTTCCCAGGCCCTCCCCGCGGGACGCACCCTTCACCAGACCTGCGATGTCCACTATTTCCACCGTGGCGGGAATGGTGCGCTTGGGCTGGCATATCTCGGTGAGCACCTCCAGGCGCTTGTCCGGCACGTTGGTGGAACCCACGTTGGGCTCGATGGTGCAGAAAGGGAAGTTTGCGCTCTGGGCCTTCCCGGAGCTTACACAGTTAAATAAAGTGGATTTGCCCACGTTGGGCAAACCCACTATTCCACACTTTAAAGACATACTCTGCTAATAGAAACGTGCACGGTTGTCCTTTACTGTGCCGTCCATCATAACGGGCAGCAGCATCTGGGTGTTGAAGGCGCTGATGCGCTGGCGTGCGGTGCGGGCGTCGTCCTCGGTATAGTAGGAACCGGTCTCGCGGCCGTTCACGCGGAACAGATACACGGCTGCCTCGCCGGCTACGGGGCCGCAGAGAACGGCCTCGGGGGCGGCGGCCACTGCACCCACGAAAGCGGGCTCGGTGGAGGCGGCGGTGTTGGTGGAGAAGCTCACGTCGGAGAGCTGGCTCACTGTGGCGCCAAGCTTTTCGGCGGCCTCTTCAAGGGTAGTTGCACCCTCGATCCGGGCTGCTACGTCGGAGGCGTGCTTTGCAGCATAGGCCTTGCGGTACAGAGTGGTGCGGATGTTCTCGGAAGCCTCTTTCAGCTCCTTGTAACCTTCCTTGTGGGCGCCGGAGACGGCAACTACGAAGAAGTAGTTGTTGTCCACGGT
Source organism: Bacteroidales bacterium (assembly GCA_017961015.1). Lineage (GTDB taxonomy): Bacteria > Bacteroidota > Bacteroidia > Bacteroidales > UBA932 > Cryptobacteroides. The sequence goes on from JAGCYC010000014.1 coordinate 2,899, forward strand.
GATGATGTTGGAAACCTTTCCGGGCTTGTTGTCGAAGGCCCAGCGGGTTACTTCCTTGGCGTGGGAAATGCCGCCGTAGGTATCGGTGCCTTCGTTGATGCTCATATTGCGGGAGTAGATGCCGGTGGTGTCGCAAACGGCCTTGTAGCGCTCCAGCTTGCCGGCTGCGCGGCTGGCGAGCTGATTGGCCTGGTTGTACACGCTGGCATAGGTCTCCTTGCTGGGAAGGGTGGCCTTCTCAAACACTGCCACCTGCTTCTTGGCGATTGGGGCGGTGGTCTTGGTCACTTCCACGATGTGAACGCCATACTGGGAGCTCACGATGAAGGGACGGTTCTTGGCGGCGGTGAGCACGCTCTCGAAGCCGGGGATCATACTGTTCTGGGACATCCAGCCAAGGTTGCCCTGCTCGCCGTCGGCGGCATTGCCCTTATCGGCCGAATACTGAACTGCCAGGGCGGCGAAATTAGCCTTGGCCACGTGGGGCAGAAGGCTGTCGGCCAGGTGGCGGGCATTTGCACCCTGGAACATAATATGACGCACATACACCGAATCCGGAACATTGGCCTGGGCCATAATGCGGGCGGCGAAGAAAGTGCTTCCCGAGGTAATCACAGGGGAGACACCGCTGCGGTTGGCGCTCACGAAGGCATCCACGTCACGGTTGATGCTGCGCAGTTCACCGTCCTTGTACCAGCGGTCGGTCCACTGGCGGTCGGAATTGCGCTGCAGGAAGGCGCGCACATTCTCGGCGGCGGTGAATTCGTCGTACAGTTTCACGAAGTCGTCGTTCTGGGCTGCGATATCGGAGGCCGAAGGCTTCACCTCGAAGACGGCATACTCGATGTCGCGGGATGCGCTCTGCTTGAAATCCTCCTTATGGGCCTTGTAGTAGGCCTTGATCTGTGCGGGAGAAACCACCACGGTGCTGTCCATAGGGAAATAACTGTTGGGAACGGCCACGAAATCCACGTTTGCGGTGGTGTTGTTGCCGGCAACCTCGCTGCTGAGCTGAAGGGCGTTCTGGAAATCGGAAGCCTCGAACAGGGCGCTGTATTTCTCGGTGTAGCGGTTGATGCGCACTGCGTTCTGCAGGTAGTTGCGCAGGGTAAGGGCGCGGGGGTTCTCGCCGGCCTCTTCCAGGAACTGACGCACGAGGGCGGGCGAGAAGGAGCCGTCCTCGTCGCGGAACATACCGATGGAGGCAATCAGCGGGGATACGTTGTCACCCACCATAAGGTCTACCTGCTCCTGCTTGCCTACACGGATGCCGGCCTTCTGGATGGTGGGAACCACAAGCTCCTGCTGAATCAGGTCCTGCCAGGCCATTTCGCGAACCTGGCGCTGTGCCTGCTCGCTGGAGGCCGATGAACCCGTCATCATCTCGGAGATTTCGGAGAACTGTTTTACGTGCTGGTCAAACTCGGTGTAAGTGACGCGTTTACCGTCGATATTACCCACGTCGTACTTGGTGGAACGTGACTGAACCGCCTGGATAATATCCGACGGATTCACAAGGAAGAGTAAAAGACCGATGGCAATGATGATGGATGCACCAATGCCGAATTTTGTTCTGATGGTCTCAAGTGCTGCCATATTATTTTTAATCTTTTTATTGTTCTCAAAAAGTCAAGGGTGCAAAAATAGTGATTTTATTCCGATTTACCACTATTTTTCAGCAGGAACGGGCCGATAAAGTTCACCGAGTCCACTACCGCATCCTCGTTTTCCTGTCCCAGGAGGAACTCATTGTCGAAGGGAAGAAGGAGGATGGAGTTGCGCGCCAGCTCGTCCGAGCGCATCCCGTAACCCTGCATACTGCCGGAGGGAGAATACATCTTTATGTACACGTCGGTCCAGATTTCGTGGGCGTTATTGTCCCAGTACAGGGTGTCCGTTTCCATAGTTTCCTGCTTCATTATGTTCTTGATCACCACGTGGCCGAATGCCGACCATTTCTCCTTCCCGTCCGGCCCCTTCTTGTCGTGCCGGGCCTGGCGGGAGGTGATGGTGGTCTCAAGCGCCCCTTCCTCGCTGTAGCCGAACACTTTTATGCCGAAGGGGAAGAGGTCGTAGGCCGTGCTGTCGTTCTCGTAAACCTCCATTCTGGGGGCCTCCACCCTCATTTTCAGGCGGCCGTTCTCCGACTGCAGGAAAAACATATCGTCCACAGTCTGCATAGGGGTTTCGCCCAGGGAAAGCTGCTCGGCCTCACCCAGGTTGCTCTTGCAGGAATAGACGACGAAAGCAACCGCCAAAGCGGTTGCCGTCGTTGAGAGTATGTTTTTGAGTTTCACTAGCGGGAACTTACGCGAACCGTGGTGGCTGCGCTCATTCCGCCGCAGGAGACGGTGTAGCCCTGACCTGCGCCAAGGTCGTACATAAAGATTTCACTGGCCTCGGGATAGTAGCGGCTCACCGAAGCGATGGAGGCCGATGCCTCGTCGGCAAGGGTGGAATCGGCGCTGCGGGCCTTCTGATAGTAGTCGGTAGCGGCCCAGTAGCGGGCGTACTTGTCCACCTCGGAGGTGCAGGTTGCCGATGCCCAGAGGTTGCCGATGATAAGATAGGCCTTGCCGGCATAGCCGTAGTCCAGGTCCACTGCCTTGCGGGCGGCGTCGTAGGCCTTGCCCCTCATACCGTTGGAGTAGGCGAAGCGGGCCAGCTCGTAGTAGTACTGGGCGTCGGTGGCGGCGTCGGAGTCTTC
>JAGCYC010000015.1 GCA_017961015.1 Bacteroidales bacterium
CCGCCCTGAGCCTTGCCCAGAGCCTCGGCGCACAGGTGGAAAGAATTGACAGAAAGCTGATTATAAAAGGCATCGGCGCATCCAAAGGCTGCCTTGAGATAAACGAGATAAACGCCGGCGAATCCGGCTTCCTCTCCAGGCTGATGATACCCCTTATGGCCGTGCTTTCCGAAAAGCCGGTTAGGATAAACGGAGAAAAGAGCCTTCTGAAGCGCCCGCTTTCCCAGGCTCACGACATAATGGCCGCCTACGGGGTAAGGCTTTATCCCGAAAAAGCGGCTCCCCGCAGCGGTGACTGTATGATTCCGCTCAGCGTCGCCGGCCCCATCATCCCCGGCCGGGCCGATGTTTCCGGCAAAGGCGGTTCCCAGCTCATCTCAGGACTGCTGAGCGCCCTTCCCCTTGCCGGAGGAAGGTCGGAACTCTATGTCCACGACCCCCGCAGCATCCCCTATCTTTTCATCACCGTAGACATACTCAAGCACTTCGGCATAAAGATAGGCTCCGAAATGGAGGGCGACCAGGACTTCCTGGAAACCCAGGACTGGAGCCTGTGCACCGGCCTCAACTTCAGGATAAAAGGCGGCCAGAGCTACCAGAGCGCAAGTTTTTGCCTGGAAGCCGACTGGTCCGGAGCCGCACCCTTCCTCTGCGCCGGAGCCATCTTCGGCCAGGTAGAGCTGGAGGGCCTTGACACCCGTTCCCTGCAGGCCGACATCTCCATAATGGATATCCTCGTGGAGGCCGGCGCCAGTATGTCCCAGGCCGATGGTCCCTGCAGCTCCATCCGTGTCCAGCGCGCCCCGCTCAACCCCTTCGACGTGGACCTGAACAACTGCCCGGATCTCTTCCCCGCAGTTGCAGTCCTGGCTGCCTTCTGCCCCGGGCAGAGCTGCCTGAAGGGTGTGGAAAGGCTGCGTCATAAGGAAACCGACCGCGCCGCGGCCATAGAGGCTATCCTGAGCCGTATGGGCGTGGAAATAGAAATAGAGGAAGATGAGATGAGGATTACGGGCATCGGCCTTAGCCAGAGGATAATATGCGGGAAGTTGCTCCGCGGCGGGCATTACTCCAGCTACGGCGACCACCGCATAGCTATGGCGCTCCGCCTGGCCTCCCTTGGGGCCGATTCCCCAGTCACAATAGACGACGAGGCCTGCCTGGCCAAGTCCTATCCCGGGTTCAACAAGCAGTTCGAGAGTCTATGAATACATTCGGAAACAACTTCAGACTAAGCATTTACGGCGAATCCCACGGTCCCGTCACAGGCATAGTCCTGGACGGAGTAAGGCCGGGTCTGGAACTGAGAGAAGACAGTTTCACGGAAGATCTTGGCCGCCGCCGTCCGGGCGCCGAAGGAACCACGGCGCGTGTGGAACCGGACCCTGTAAAAATCCTGAGCGGAGTGTACCGGGGCCGCACCACCGGGGCTCCCCTTTGCATCGAAATCCCCAACCTGGACGTTTGCAGCGCCCCTTATGAGGGTATTTCCCAGCATCCCCGCCCCGGTCACGCCGACCTCACCGCCGCCCTCAAGTTCGGCGGTTTCAACGACCCCCGCGGAGGAGGTCACTTCTCCGGCAGGCTCAGCGCAGCGCTGGTTGCCGCCGCTGTGGTGGCAAAGAAGATGCTTCCCGGCTACGCTTTTGAGGCGAAAGTGGTGGAGGTGGGAGGCCTGAAGGAAAACTGGGGCCCGGCCATAGAGGCGGCACGCAGCGAGGGAGATTCCCTGGGCGGAATAGTGGAATGCCGGGTGAAAGGCGTTCCCGCCGGCCTGGGTGAACCTTTCTGGGACAGCGTGGAATCCCTTGTGGCCCACGCCGTATTCGCCATCCCGGGAGTGAGGGGCATAGAGTTCGGCGACGGTTTTGCCGCAGCGGCCAAGAAAGGTTCTGAGCACAACGATATCATCGGCCCGGATGGAAGGGTGCAGAGCAATCACGCAGGGGGAATCAACGGTGGCATAAGCAATGGCCAGGACCTGCTGTTCAGGGTGGCGTTCAAGCCCGCTTCCAGCATCGCAAAGGCCGGAATTCCCGGCAGGCACGACGCCTGTTTCGTGCTCCGTACGCCCGTGATAGTGGAGGCTGCGGCCGCCATCGTATTTGCCGGATTACAAAAATAATGGTAACTTTACATAACTTTTTAAACTATTAGCACAATGAAAAAACTTTTTCTTGCAGGCCTTATGGCCCTTATCAGCGTGAGCCTGAGCGCTCAGGTTTTCGTAGGTGGCAGCGCCAGCGTGGATACCGACGGCAGCAAAGTCGGCGACACCGTCATTAAAGGTGATACCAACATCTATCTCAGACTTAACGGCGGCTATATCCTTCAGGACAACTTCCTCGTGGGTGCCCGTCTGGGACTCGGCCCCAACTTTGACGAAGATACCAACGGCTTCGATCTGAGCCTTGCCCCCTATGTCCGCTACCGCGTTTTCGAACTGGGTCCGGTAGGCGTATGGGCCGAAGCCGAGCTTTATGCCGGTCTGTCAACATCCAAGACCACTCATGTGGACAACTCGGTGTCAAAGACCAACACCCTGTCTTTCGGCCTTGGTCTGGCCCCTGTCCTCACATATCCTCTCAACGAGCACATTACCTTGGAGGCAACGCTTGATTTCGTCTCCCTCGATCTGTCGACAAGCACCATAAAGGGCAAGGATATCTCTCCCGACGGAAGCCAGGTGATTGAAGACGATCCCGTTTCCTTCTCGAACCTCTTCGTAAAGGGCGGTTCTACCAGCGGGCTCGTTTCCCTGGGCTTCACCTACAAGTTCTAATCTTCAAGGCTGTGGCCGAAGACCGGATCATAGACAAAATAACCAGCGGAGAATACAAGGAAGGCTTCGTGACCGACGTGGAGCAGGACCTGCTTCCGAAGGGTCTGAACGAAGACATTATCCGCGAAATATCCAGGAGGAAGGAGGAACCGTCGTGGCTTCTTGACTTCCGCCTGGATGCTTTTCGCCGCTGGCAGAAGATGCCTATGCCCGACTGGGCCCAGCTTGATATGCCCCGGATCGATTTCCAGGACATAATTTACTTCGCCGCTCCCAAAAAGGACAAGGACCGCCCCAAGGAAATTGATCCGGCCCTTGCCCAGACTTTTGACAAACTGGGCATTCCCCTTAACGAGCGCGAAGTTCTGGCGGGAGTGGTTGCCGTAGACGCCGTCTTCGACTCCGTCTCGGTAACCACCACCTTCCGGAAAACCCTCAGCGAGAAGGGCATAATCTTCTGTTCCTTCTCCGAGGCGGTGCGGGAGCACCCGGACCTGGTACGGAAGTACCTTGCCAGCGTGGTACCCCCCTCCGACAACTTTTTCGCGGCCCTCAATTCGGCCGTCTTTTCCGACGGATCCTTCTGCTACATCCCGAAAGGGGTGCGCTGCCCGATGGAACTCTCGTCCTATTTCAGGATAAACGCCAGGGGCACCGGCCAGTTCGAGCGCACCCTGATAGTGGCCGATGAAGGCTCCTACGTGAGCTATATGGAAGGTTGCACCGCCCCTATGCGGGACGAGCAGCAGCTCCACGCCGCCGTAGTGGAAATAGTGGTGGAAAAGGATGCCGATGTAAAATATTCCACCGTCCAGAACTGGTACCCCGGCGATGCCGAGGGCCGTGGCGGCATCCTTAACCTGGTCACCAAGAGGGGAATATGCAAGGGCAGCGGTTCCCATCTGAGCTGGACCCAGGTGGAAACCGGATCGGCCATAACCTGGAAATACCCCTCCACCATCCTGAAGGGCGACAATTCCAGTTCGGAGTTCTACTCGGTGGCCGTAACCAACAATCTCCAGCAGGCCGATACCGGCACCAAGATGATCCATCTGGGCCGGGGAACCCGCAGCCGGATAGTGTCCAAGGGCATATCGGCCGGCAGGAGCCAGAACTCGTACAGGGGCCTCGTGAGGATGGGAGCCGGGGCTCAGGGGGCGCGCAATTATTCCCAGTGCGACAGCCTCCTGATAGGTTCGCTCTGCGGAGCGCACACCTTCCCCGACATAGTCTCCCACAATTCATCGGCAACCGTGGAACACGAAGCCACCACTTCCAAGATAAGCGAGGACCAGCTCTACTACTGCGCCCAGAGGGGGATAGACCCCGAAGAGGCGGTGGGGCTCATAGTGAACGGCTATGCCCGCGAGGTGCTCTCGCGCCTTCCGATGGAGTTCGCCGTGGAGGCCCGTAAACTCCTGCAGGTTTCACTCGAAGGTTCAGTAGGATAATGGAGTGGGCAAACCTCATACTCTTTTCGCTGGGCGGACGCCCCGTAGTCCTGGCCGATCTGCTGAGTTCGGTCCTGGGCCTGTGCTGCGTTTTCCTGGCCGGCCGCAATTCCAAGTACAACTTCTGGGTGGGCTATCTTTACGCGGCCGCCCTCTTCGTCCTTTTCTGGACCCGGAACCTTTATGCAAACCTGCTGCTGCAGCCCCTTTCCCTCGGGATAAACATAGTGGGACACTACCGTTGGACCCATCCCCGGGAGAATGAAAAATCGGCCGATAACAAATTGAAGGTGAGTATGCTGGACTGGAAGAGCAGGGCTGTGGGCCTGGCCGCGGTGCTGGTATGCGCCCTTGGCTGGGGCTATGTGCTGGACGCGCTTTTCCCCGCCGATCCCCACCCCTACCTTGACACGCTCGTGACGGTCCTGATACTCAGCGCCCAGCTGCTGAGCGCGATGAAGAAATGGGACTGCTGGATAGTGTGGCTCTTTGTGAACATAAGCCAGATAATACTGCATCTGAGCGTAGGAAATATGCTTATGTCCATAGTCAGCGGCCTGTATCTGGCCAATGGCCTGTGGTCGCTGTACAGCTGGATAAAACTGTATAAGAACAATGGATAAATTACTGGAAATAAAGAACCTCCACGCAGGAATCGGGGACAAGGAGATACTGCGGGGCATAGACCTTTGCATCGGCCCGGGCGAGGTTCACGCCCTGATGGGGCCCAACGGCGCCGGCAAGTCCACCCTGGGCGCCGCCCTCTGCGGCCGGCCGGACGTTGCTGTAAGTGAAGGCAGCGTCCTGTTCCGCGGCAAGGACCTTCTGGCTATGGCTCCCGAGGAGCGCAGCCACGAGGGGCTCTTCCTCAGTTTCCAGTATCCCGTGGAAATTCCCGGAGTGAGCATCACCGCCTTTATGAAGGCTGCCGTAAACGCCCGCCGCAAGGCGCTGGGCCAGCCGGAACTGAACACCGGAGAATTCCTGAAGCTCCTTAAGCAGAAGATGGCCTTCGTGAAGATGTCGCCCGAATTTTCCAAGCGCGACGTGAACGTGGGCTTTTCCGGAGGCGAGAAAAAACGCAACGAGATATTCCAGATGGCTATGCTGGAGCCAAGCCTCGCCATCCTGGACGAAACCGATTCCGGCCTTGACGTGGATGCCCTGAAGATAGTGGCCGACGGAGTGAACTCCCTCCGTTCCCCGGAACGTTCGGTGATAATAATAACCCACTACCAGAAGCTCCTGGAGTATGTGAAGCCCGACGTGGTGCACGTGCTCAAGGCCGGCCGCATAGTGAAAAGCGGCTCGGAAGAGATACTCCGGGCAATAGAGAAAGACGGATTTGACCAGTTCTAGTATGGGCCACGGACGCTACATAGATCCTTTCCTTGAGCGCAGGCCGGACTATGTCATCGGCCAGGGGGAGCAGCTTTCCCTGGAGTTCGTGATACTTCCCGGCGAGGACCGCAGCATAGACCTGGGGATAGATCTCGCCGGCGAAGGCGCCTCTCTGGACGTGAAGATTGTCTACCTGAGCGGATACAGCGAAAAGGTGGATATAAAGCTCCTGGTGCACCATCGCGCCGGAGGCTGCAGCTCGCAGCAGCGTATTTTCGGAATAGCTTCCGGAAGTGCCCAGGTGGGTTTTTACGGCAAGGTGGTCACCGCCCCCGACGCCCAGAAGACCGAGGCTTCGCAGCTTAACCGCAACATCCTTCTGTCGGATGCCGCCCAGGTCAGGACCCTCCCGCAGCTAGAAATATATGCCGATGACGTAAAATGCTCGCACGGGGCCACCATCGGCCGTCTGAACGAGGACGAACTCTTCTATATGCGTTCCAGGGGCATTCCCGAGGCCGAAGCCCGGGCTCTTCAGATGCTTTCCTTCCTTTCTCCCGTGGTACCCGAGGGGCAGCAGGAGCGTATCGAGGCGGCGGTGCGCTCAATCCTCCCAGCTTAGGCTGCGGGAACCGTCGGGATTTACCTTCAGATATATGCGCAGGCTCTCTTCGGGGAGCAGCTGTTCTATGTTCTCCGGCCACTCCATAAGGCAGAGGCTGCCGGAATCCAGATAATCGTAAAGGCCTATGTCCAGGGCCTCTTCCGGCTTCTGGATACGGTAGAAGTCAAAATGATAGATATCCTGTCCCGAGCCGCCCCTGTATTCGTTCACTATGGCGAAGGTGGGGGAACTCACAGCGTCTTCCCTTACCCCCAGGGCGCGGCACAGGGCCGTGATGAAGGTGGTCTTTCCGGCACCCATCGGCCCGTAGAAGGCCAGGAGGGAGTGCCCCGCCGTCTTTTCCAGGAATTCAGCGGCGGCGCTGTCAAGTTCTTTGAGCCCGGCTATATGAATGAGCTGTTTCATAGCTGCAAAGATAAGCCATTTCCGCCGAAAAGCATTGCCAAATTTTACTAAAATGCTTACCTTTGCACCCGCTGATTGAAATGTATAAATCAAAAACGATATCCGTATGAAATTCCTTACTGATGAAAAGCTCCTGATTGTCGGTGCAGCCGGTATGATAGGATCCAACATGGTTCAGACCGCAGCCCTGCTCGGCCTTACCCCCAACATTTGCCTCTACGACATCTTTGAGCCCGGCCTGAAGGGTGTCCTGGCCGAAATGGACCACTGCGCCTTCCCCGGCGTGAACCTGACTGCAACCATCGATCCTGCAGTGGCTTTCAAGGATGCCAAGTACATCATCTCTTCCGGCGGTGCACCCCGCAAGGAGGGTATGACCCGCGAAGACCTGCTCAAGGGCAACTGCCAGATCGCAGCCGAATTCGGTGACAATATCCGCAAGTACTGCCCCGACGTAAAGCACGTTGTGGTTATCTTCAACCCGGCCGATGTCACGGCTCTCACCGCCCTTATCCACTCCGGCCTCAAGCGCGAACAGCTCACCTCCCTGGCAGCTCTGGACAGCACCCGTCTGCAGGAAGCCCTGGCCCAGGAGTTCGGCGTACAGCAGTGCAAGGTCACCGGTGCCCACACCTATGGCGGCCACGGTGAGGCTATGGCAGTTTTCGCCTCCCAGGTGAAGATCGACGGCAAGCCCCTTGCCGAGTGCGGCCTCAGCGAAGAACGTTTCGCCGAGATCAAGCAGAACACCATCCAGGGTGGCAGCAACATTATCAAGCTCCGCGGCCGCAGCTCCTTCCAGAGCCCTGCCTACCAGGCCGTGAAGATGATCGAGGCTGCTATGGGCGGTGAAAAATTCACCTGGCCTGCCGGCACCTATGTGAACGACGGCAAATACCGCAACGTAATGATGGCTATGCCCACCGTTATCGATGCAAGCGGCTGCCACTTCACCCAGCCTGAGGGAACTCCCGCCGAAATCGCCGCTCTGGATGCCTCCTACGAGCATCTTTGCAAGATGAGGGACGAGATTATAGGCCTCGGTATCATCCCAGCTACCGCCGACTGGACCAAAGAAAATCCCAATCTCTAGGGCTTTTCCAAAAGAGTATTGAAGGCTGGCTCGATATTTGAGCCGGCCTTTATTATGCAGTAAAGTCGCAACTATTTCGTAATTTTGCAGACTGTACTATGTTTAGAAGGCTCATCATAATCTCGCTGAGCGCTCTCGCCGTCTGTGTCCAGGCGGCGGGTCAGAGCCGTGCCGATGCGCAGGCCCTGGTGATGCGCGGCGACAGCCTTCACCTTAACTACCGCTTCGAGCAGGCCCTGGAGGCCTATTTTATGGTTCCGGCAGCCGCCCTCGACCCGGATAACGCAGCCCGGCTGGAAGGGAAGATAAGCCGTTCGCAGAACGCCCTGAATATGACCGAGTTCTGCGCCAAGCCACACGTCGTGGCCCGCCAGCGCTTTTCCCGCAAGGATTTCTTCCTCTTCTATCCCTTGAAGAACCAGGCCTGGCATCCCTCGCCCAATCCCCTGGATTCCATAGCCGGCTTCCCCACCTATTTCCCCAAGGGAGACAGCCTGGTGGTGTATTCGGCCCCGGACCGTTCGGGCTCCAGGAGCCTGTATATGACCCATAATCCCGACAGCGCCTGGCGCAGTCCGGCCCTTCTGGGGGAAAACGTCCTTTCCACCGGCAGCGAGGTTTTCCCTATGCTGTCGGCCGACGGCAAAACCCTGTACTTCGCCTCCGACGGGCTCTACGGTATGGGCGGCTACGACCTGTATTCATCGGCCTGGGACAGCGAAAACGAATGCTGGGGCGAAGCGGTGAACCTTGGCTTCCCCTTCAGCTCCCCCAGCGACGACTTCCTCCTTGTGAACACCGACGACGGCAAATATACCCTCTTCGCCTCCAACCGCGACTGTTCCCGTGACAGCGTGTACATCTACGTGCTGGAGTATGGCGACGAGCTCAAGAGGGAGGCCGTGCGCGACCCCGAGCTGCTGCGCGACCTTGCTTCGCTGCGTCCCGTGGAGGATCCCAGCCGCATAGATGCCGATTCGGCCGTCTCGGAGGGCATCCCCGGAAACGACGACACCCGCCTGTATATGTCCAAGATGGCCAGCTCCAGGGCCCTCCGCGATTCGGTTTACCGCCGCGAGAGGGAAGTGGACCTGCTCAGGGAACAGCTGGGCCGGAGCCGGGAGGACGCGACAGCCTCCATCACCGCGGCCATACTCGAAAAAGAAGCCGAACTCACGCCCCTGCGCGAGCAGCTGGAACAGCTTAACAAGGATATACGCAGCATCGAAAGCGCCTTCCTGAGGAGCGGCGTCGTGGAGGCGGGGGATATGGCAGAAAGGGAAGTCGTGGGTGCTGCCCTTGGCTACACTTTCTCCAAGAACAGCCTCGGAGGCCGAATAAAGATACGCCCGCCAAGGGAGGAGTCCAGACCTACTTTCCGCGTGTCTCCCGTGGGACGCTTCTCGCAGGACAACACCCTCCCCGCCGGGCTGGTGTACCAGATAGAGCTGTTCTCACAGCCGCGCCACGCCTCGCTGGACCAGATCCACGGCCTGTCTCCGGTATACGAGCGCCTGGGGTCTAATCTTCGCTACACCTATCTGGTGGGCCTGTTCCCGTCTTACAACTCTGCCCTGGAGCAGCTTAACTACATACGTAAACTGGGTTTCCCCGAAGCCCGTGTGGCAGCCTTCCGTGACGGCCGGCCGCTGTCCGTCGGAGCTGCCCGAAAACTTGAGAAGCGATGATCTGCAAGACCGGAGTGAAGCTTAACCTCGGGCTGCGCGTGATTTCGCGCCGTCCCGACGG
>JAGCYC010000016.1 GCA_017961015.1 Bacteroidales bacterium
CCGGGCATCTCCTACCGCTTTGCGCCGGCGAATCCTTCACCCACCCGCCGCTGAAAATTATTTTTCGGTGCAGTTGCTCCGAAAAACCAATTTTCATCGGACTGGCAAGCCAACCCACAGGATTCGCCTGGCACTGCCGCAAGTGTCCGTGCTTCCGCCGCAGGTATCGACACTTTTCCTACACCTGCTGCTACTGTGCTTTGGATCTGGCTGGTCTACGGGGTTGACTCAAAAGTGAGTTGACCTCTTTTTTTTGTGGATATTAGGGATGGGTGTGGGGTGCCGGGGGAACTCCGTTCCGCTTCGCTCCACTCCGGCCCCTCCCACTGTCCGGCTCGTCCGCTCCGCGACCGGCCAGCCAGCGGGCCCCTCTTTTAGATGTAATTCTGATTCATCAGAAGCGACAGATAAGGCTTCAATAAGAACTGCAATCCGGAGGCGGTCCTCTGTTTTAATCATAGTCTAATCAGGTTCGATATTTTTTATCAATGTAAATGCAAATATAATTGATTGTATAAAAATATGCAGGTATAGTATTTGCGGATTACCGGAGTTATGAGAACCTTGTTGTATATTTTGGCCTTCCTTTCGGTCGTTTCCTGTGGCACGGGCCGGAAAGCGGCGCAAGCTCCGGATCCCCAAATCGTCACGGACGGGGACCGCTTTCAGGATTATGCTCCCGACCACCTTATCATTATGTATTCGCAGGATGTCGGCAAAGAGCCGCTGCTGCTGGCCATTAAGGATTACAATGCAGAAATTATTTACGACTATAAGATAATAACGGGTATGGCCATCAGGATTCCGGATGGTCAGGACCTCTCTGAGGCTATGGAATATTTCAAGGCCGTAAAGGGGGTCGTATCGGTCGAAAAGGACCGCATCATTCATCTGACCGATCCCGTTAAGCCCCGGCTGGAACTACAATAGCGTTCTGCCGGGTTTACTTTTCATTCTGCTCTTTCGGGCCGATATTTCTCTTTTTTTATATATATTTGCACATACAAACACGTAAGGCAGCTAATCCTAACGAATCAACTATATGAAAAAGCTACTTCTGATTGTCTGTGCGGCCGCAATGTTCGCTGCTACTTCCTGCCAGGCCGTTCTGGAAAGCATCTCCAACAGCATCAACTTCGTTTTTGCCGATGCTACCGTGTATGACGGCCAGACCGCCCTGCTGGGCCTTACCTACAAGGATGCAGTGGACTGGACCATAGATTCCGATTCAAAGGCTTATGTAAGCATCGAGCACAATTCTGACGGAAAGAACTGCGTCGCGAAGTTCATCCTTCCGCCAGCAGGCGAAAAACGGACCAAGGTACATCTTACCACAAGGGCCAGGAACGACAGTTCCATAAAGCCTTTTGAAGGTACTATTACCATAGCCCCCTGGAGGGTGTTTCTTTACAAGAAGGCGGGCAGCAACCTTACTCCCATAGGTACGAGCGTATCCATCGGGGTACACGGAACCGGTACTTACGTAGCCCGTATGGAGTACCTTAATGAAAAGGAGCAGTGGGTGGAGCTGAGCTCGGTGATCTATCGTCTGGACCTGCTGAGCGGGCTGCATCGCGTCGCCTGGGAATCAAGCGGGGAAAAGCATTTCGTGGAGCCCAAGGAGATTACCGACTGCTCCGTGGAATTCACCGTGAATGCCGCTCCCGTCTCGATCTGCCGGGTTATGGCAACCCTTGGCCGGGACCGTGACGCATCCGGAAACTCGGTCGGAATAAGCAAAGACGGCAAGAAGGTCACTCACTACGTGGAGATTCTCCCGTAGTCCTAAAGCTTGTTCAGTACATCCAGGAGGGCGCTTTCCATCACCTTGTAACCTTTCAGGTTGGGATGGACGGCGTCTCCCTGATAGCGTAAATCCATAGCATCATCGGCATCCCTTAGTGCGGCGAAGTAGTCCACCAGGGGAATGCCGTTGGCGGCGGCGTACTCGGAAATGTAAGAGTTCAGCCGGGCAATCTGCGGCCTGGGATCACCCACCCTTTTTCTCCAGCCTATCTCTCCGGCAGGGCATAGGGTGCACATTATCGGCTTGATGCCGTTGCACTTCGCAAGCTCCACCATTGATACTATATTCTTGAAAGTATCCTCAACGCTGATGTAGCCGTTGTTCCGGGCTATGTCGTTAATGCCGATCAGCAGGACCATATACTCCGGCTGCAGGTCTATGACGTCCTGGCGTATGCGGGAGAGCAGCTGCATCGTTGTCTGTCCGCCGATGCCGCGGCCAAGGAAGTTCTGCTGCTGCAGCCATTCGCCGTCAAAGCGGGCCCAGTTCTGAGTAATGGAGTCGCCGAACAGGACGGCCCTCGGACGGGTCCCCACAGTGCTGTTGCTCTCCTCGTAACGGCCGTAGGCGGGCCAGTCGGAGTCCGTGTTCCGCCACGGTTCCGGACTCTGGCGGATAATGGCCACCCATCCGCCTCCGGGGGCCATGTGCAGCTGCACTTTACCGTCGGCGGGGAAGGCTTTCCACTCCTGCTTGAAATCCCTTGCCGCCCGGTGGGCATTGGCTCCGTCGCGGAAGATCTCCATCTGGGGCTTGCCGCCGATGAAAGAGAGGTCCAGCGTAAGGTCGCGCGCATCCCATCCGCCGATGGCACCCACATACCAGGTGTCGCCCTTGCGGCGTGCGATGGCAGCATATTCCCCGGCCCTGCCATCCAGGCCGATGCTTTCATCCCAGGTGGTGGGAACGCCGGCTATGAACTTGAGGCAGGCCTTTTCCCTGATGTAGTTGGAAGGGGAATCACAGAGCATCGTGAGCGGAGCGTCGAAGACGACGTATTCCGCCAGCTGGCGGCAGCGTGTTCCCTGGGACATACCTTCGGAATTGACATTCCTGAAGTTTGCCCTGGTGGCGTTGCGCATCGCTCCCTGGGTGTAATCGGCGGGGCCTGCAACAAGCCGTACGAAGGGAATGGTGACTTCGTAGGTCACGAGGTCTATCTCATATGTCTTGTTTCCCTTTACGTTTTCCAGGCCATAGACGCCCTCGAAGTTAAGGACATTGGGGTAGGTGCGCTGCAGGCCGGCGGGCTTGAATGCCCCGTGGAAATCGATGATCAGATGATACTTCGCGGCCATCTCCGCGCTGCGGCGGTAAAAGTCCACCATAATCTGGTCGTCGCGGTCCATAAAATCCACCTTGAATCCCTTCACGCCCATTTTCGAGTACTCCCGGCAGGCGCGTTCCATATCCTTGTCGAAGGCCCAGTATCCGGCCCAGAGGATTAGGCCGACACCTTTTCCTTCGGCATAGGAGCACAGCGCGGGAAGGTCTATTTCGGGAACGACCTGGAAAAGATCGGCCTTTCTGTTCACGGCCCAGCCTTCGTCCAGTATAACGTATTCTATCCCGTTTTTGGCGGCGAAGTCGATATAGTATTTATATGTATCGTTGTTGATACCCGCTTCGAAATCCACCCCGTAGATATTCCAGGCGTTCCACCAGTCCCAGGCCACCTTTCCGGGTTTCACCCAGCTGAAGTCGGCTCCGGGAGAAGGTTCCTCGCCGAGCAGCCAGGGGAGGTCGCAGGTAAGAAGATCTTTGTCTTCCCTGCTCACTATGACGATGCGCCAGGGGAAGGCCTCTTTGGCGCCGGCCCTGGCAATGTAGTCTTCGCGGCTCCTGACAACGCCCTCGAGCATATTGTGCCCGCCCTGTACGACTTCTTTCGGATAGGGGGCGAATACCGCTTCGAGTGAAGTGTCGCCGTCCTCGTTGGAGAGGTACATTCCCGGATAGTTCATCAGCGAGCTTTCCGTAATGCACAGTTCCATACCGCCTGGAGCGTCCAGCGTGACGGGAAGGAAGGCAAGGCGCCCCTTCTCCCAGTCCGTGACCGGCATGCGGGTATAGACATTCTCGAAGGAAGTGAAAAACTGGCATTCCAGGCTGTCGTCCCGCTTTTTGCAGTAGGAGATGAAACCTTCGCTGGGGCCCGGAAGAGAGAATCCGGCTTCCTCCGCCACCACTTTGAAATCCTTTTTCCTGTCGGCCACAAAGCGGTAGGCGGCGCCGCTGTCGTAAGCGCGCAGCAGAAGCTTATACCCATTGCAGACGAGAGTGAGCTCGTTGTAATTGTCCCTCACCTCTTCCTGCCTGTAAAGCTGAGTCCTCAGGCTGCGGTCCACGCTGCGCTTTACGGTTTTTTTCACCTTCACGTCGCGGCCCAGCACGCTTCCGTCGTCCAGCGTCATTGAGAGGGCCGATGGCTCCAGTACCGTCACCCCACAGGCCGATACGGACCAGCGCAGCTGTTCCCCGGCGGTGACTTCCACCTTGATTTCCCCCGAAGGAGACTGAAGCTGGTATTTCCGGTCTTTTGCAAGCAGGCCTGTTGAAAGAGCCAGTACTCCGGCTGCAATGAGAATTAAGCGTTTCATTATATCTGCTGTTGTTTACGTTTTCAGTTGAAAAGACCGGTTCCTCCGTCCCTGCCGCCTAATTGGACTTTACGGCACGCAGGTAATAAGTGGCATAGCGGATTGCGGTGGATACGGTATGCAGGTCGTAGTTGACATCTGGATTGACGTGGCCGATTTCGAAGTAGTAGGCACCCGTGGGGTCGCTTTCCTGGAGCGAGGATGACCAGTAATAGCCCCGGGGCTGCTCCGAAGGGCGGTCGGGATGGCCGGTTACGGGCAGGTAGATGTAATTGGCCGAGTTCTTCCTGTTGGCTATCTTGAAGCAGTTGCGCCCGGAATCCCAGGACCACTGGCACTGCTCCACGAGCTGGTTGAATTCATTCTTGGTAGGTGTGCGCCAGCCGGCTCCGAGGATCTGGGTGGCAGGGTCGTCTTCGGCCTGGAGCGTTACCAGATTGTCGGTAAAGCCGTCCAGCCCGTACTGCGCTTTCTGGCAGTATTTTGTGACACGAAGTTTGGAACTGCCGTCAATCTCCACATAGGTCAGATAGGGAGTGGCAGGTTTGGGGTTCAGGCTCTTGGGAAGGGTGGAGGCCCAGGTGAATACAAGCCCGTTCTGGCTCGGTTCAAGGGCGCCGATGTTAAAAGTCGCCCATTTGATGCCGGCCACTCCCAGGTCTACGGCCTGGGGCGAGGGACAGACTGAAACGATGCAGTAGGCTTCTTTCCCCTGCAGTTTGGCCCGTATCCTGGTTTCGCCTGTTCCGATGGCCGTTACAAGGCCGTCCTGGGACACCGAGGCTATGGAAGGGTCGTCCGAAACCCATTCGAAAGCGGAACTGACCTCGGGCGTGCTCTGGGCGCTGAGGCGGCTGGTCACGCCGGTTCCAAGCATCATCATACTCTTGCTCAGGCTTACGGACTGTACGGACGGCTCAGCCATTCCTCCTCCTCCTCCTTCCTGTCTATTGTCTTTTGAACAGGATAGAAGAACAAGAAATGCTGCCGGGATCAACAGAAAGTTTCTCATATGTATGACGGTTATTTTTATTTGAATCTCTGCAAAGATAAGCCAAAATCATTATCTTTGTCCCGTTATAGAATTGTTTTTATGAAAAAACTTCTTTTTGCGATACTTATGTCGGCGCTGGCCTTCTCCTGCGACCAGGCCAATCCGGCATACATAGAATACAGCGAATTCCCGCTGGACAACGGCAGCTGGGCCATAACCGGTTTTGTGGGACCCAAGTGGATGCAGGAGCTGGTAAGGACCTCCTGGACCGTCGAGGGCGAACGCCTCGATGCCGATTTCTTTTTTACGGAAAGCAGTATCAAGATCGTCTTCCCCGGCGGAGGCTACCGCGAAGTAAACTACACGATGGATGAGTCTACCCATACCATAAGCTTCGACAAACCCCTCTTCTATGCCACGCCCGAATTCGAGGAAGACGGCTTCGGCGAGGATATCCTCAGCTGCAAATACCGCTTCGAGACCATCCACAATATGAATTTCGGCGGCATCAAGATCGATCAGATGCACAGCTTCGCCCTGTACGATTCCAGTGCTTCCTCTCCCGATGACGTCACCCTCGAGAACCGGAAATGGCGCTGTTTCCTCGGGCAGACATCGGCCCCTCAGATAGAGGCCCTGTATCCTCTGGACGGCATTTTTGGCTACAGGTCCAACGGAACCAGCTTCGGCGACGGCCTGCCCATAATGTCCCTCAGCCCTCTCAGGGGCGGGAAACTCTTCCCCAAAAAGGCCGATGTGGACCTCTCCACCGTCTATGCCGGTCCCGTATGGCGTCATCCCACCCTGGTGGAGGCCGGGAACATCGTTTCCGGCGGCACCGCCAAATATGCCAAGGTCCAGGACGGCAGCGAGCGTCTGTTCCTGGAATTTCCCTCGGGAAGGCAGATGATAATGGAGTTGCCCGCAAGCTCCGATGCCGCCGGCTTCTGGATACAGGACGGAAAGGCCGTCGTGCTCAGGGCAAACCGTGAAGCCTTCACTGCCAGCGTCGCCATAGAAGAGCCCGGGGCCGATGCCCTCTATTGCCTGTGGCCGGTAAAACAGTATCAGGATAAATAATTGAGGCCGATATGAAAAAGTTTCTGCTAATCTCCATCCTTCTTGCGGCATTCTCCTTCGGCGCCGCCGCTGTCGCACCCGACGAAGACCCGGATATAAAATGGGCGGCCGATCTTCTCAAGCCCGGCACCCAGGTTCCGGATTTCACGCTTGAAGACCTGTCCGGCAGGAAGGTTTCCCTGAGCGATTTCCGCGGCCAGGAGGTGATACTTGTCTTCTGGGCTTCCTGGTGCCCCGACTGCAGGGCCGAAGTAGGCGACGTCCGCAAGATGATATCGGCCAAGGGGAAAAGGGCGGTCATATCCATCTCCTTCGACCGCGACATCGAAACCCTCCGCGAATTCGTAAAGGAAAACCGCCTTGGAGGCCTCCAGCTCTTCGATCCTGCCGGAAAGAAGGATTCCAAGGTTGCGGCCGATTTCCACGTCCGCTGGATTCCCTCCCTCTATTATATAGATCCTTCGGGAAAGGTGATTCTTTCCACCGTGGTTTCCGGGAAGGTCCTGGACGCCATCGGCAAATAGCCTTCAGAGATGGATCAGGCAGGGCTTCTGAGACAGTACGCCGCCGCTTACGAGACTCCCGCCTTCCTGGAGGGGGACCCTTCCTGGTTTATGCATCAGGTGAGCGGGGCCCGCAATCAGGAAATGATGGCTTTTATGGCCGCGGCCCTCAGCTACGGCGCCCGCAGCCAGTTTCTCCCTAAGATACAGCTGCTTCTGGATGCATCCGGAGGCGAGCCCGACGCCTGGGTGCGCAGCGCCGCTTACACATCCCTTCTCGCGCCGGGAGACACTTCCTGCTTTTACCGCCTGTACACCAAAGGGTTGATGAACAGTTTCCTTTCGGCCTGCCGGGACCTTCTGCTGGACTACGGCTCGCTGGGCGAATTCATTCCTGCGGGGCCGGCAATCGGCGCCCTGGAAGCCCTGTGCGCATACTTTTCCTCCAAAGGCCTTTCGGTGATAATTCCCAAGGACTGCAAGTCCTCCTGCAAGCGCCTGTGTATGTTCCTGCGCTGGATGGTCCGCGACGGCTCCCCGGTGGACCTGGGGCTCTGGGCACACAAGATTCCCAAGGACAGCCTCATAATGCCCCTGGATACCCACGTGCTAACCGAAGCCGGACGGCTGGGCCTGGTGAGCTCCCGCTGCGCCTCGATGGCATCGGCCCGGAAGCTTACGGACAAACTCTCCCTGGTATTCCCCGGCGACCCCCTCCGCGGCGATTTCGCCCTCTTCGGCTACGGCGTTTCGCACTGACACATATCCATTTCGGCCTCCGGGCCTTGCAAAACCCCGGAAATAATGTAACTTTGCACTGATATACAGATAGCACTTGAAACTATGAACAATACAGCTGTACTTTCAAACACCCGCTTTACTTTCCGCAGTTACAGGACTTATCTGGCTGCCCTGGCTTTCATCGCCGGCAACGTGATAGTTCCCCAGCTCTGCCACCTGATTCCCCGCGGCGGGCTCATCTTCCTGCCCATTTACTTCTTTACCCTGGTGGCTTCGTTCCGCTGCGGCTGGAAGGCCGGCCTGCTCACCGCAGTCCTGTCTCCCCTTGTGAACTGCGCATTTTTCGGGATGCCTCCTGTAGCGGCGCTCCCCGCCATACTCATAAAGTCAGTGTCGCTGGTATTCCTGGCCGAACTGCTTTCCAGAAAGATGGGCTTTTCCCTGCTTTCAGTGGCTCTTGCAGTAGTGGGTTACCAGCTTATAGGAAGCATATTCGAGTTCTTCCTGGACTTTAACCTGGCGCACGCCCTTCAGGATATCCGTATAGGCTGGCCGGGAATACTCATCCAGATAGTGCTTGGCTATCTTGCGGTCAAACTCCTGTTCAGATGGAAGCAGTCCTGAAGACATTTTCCCTCCCGGAAGAACTGTATCAGGACGATATCCGCGTAATTGCGGACGCTTGTATTGCACGCTATGGTGAAAGCGAGTGGAAGGCGATAGTCCTTACCAACGAAATTCACGGTCATCTTGGAATCTACTCCACCCTTGGCGCTAAGATGGGCATAAGGGCAAGGGAAATATTTGCCGATGCGGGCTGCGGCGGGGAAATATCGGCAAGGAGCTTCGCCGGAACCCATCCTCCCGTAAGCTGCCTGAACGACGGAATCCAGATAGCCTCGGGCGCCACCCCCGGCCATGGCCTCCTTCAAACCCCCGAGCAGGAGAACCCCTGTCCCAGGGCCGTCTTCACCTGTTCCGGCAAGTCCCTGGAAATGTGCCTGAAACCCGTATTCGAGGCCATCATAAAGGCCGATATAGAGGCCGCCGTAGCGCGCCACGGCCACAGCCCCGCCTACTGGAAACAAGTCCGCGCCCTTGCAATAAAGTATTGGAAAGAGTGGGACAGGAAAGAAATATTTACTGAAACAATAATATGAGAAGACTCCTTCTTACAGCGCTTGCAGCTCTGTGGGGCCTTTGCTGCCTGGCCGGCGAACCGTTCCCGCGCCACCAGGTAAGCATCGGCTGGGGCGACATGCTCTTCGAGACCATGGCCTTCCACGAGAGCCCTTCGCACGGCTATGCCCCCGAGCTTCTGCCCGCCGACTTCATCACCAGCGAAAGGCACAAGATGGGCTATACCGGCCACCTTTTCGCCTCGTACCTGTACAGGCTGAACAAGGTCGTGAGCCTTGGCGGCCAGCTGGATTTCGAGGGCATTTTCTGGACCGAGGCCAATTATGACCGTTACCACAATCAGCAGGGCGAAGCCACCCGCTGCAGGAATTACAACCTGAGCATGCTGCCCACCGCACGCTTTACCTTCCTGGACAAGGAGTGGGTAAGGCTCCACGCCGGCGTGGGTACGGGGCTGCTGCTGGCCTTCGACAATGCCGGGGTGCTGGAAGCCGCACCGGTGCTGGACCTGAACCTTATCAGCGTAGAAGTGGGGAAGGGCCAGTGGACCGGGACTATGGGCTTCGGCCTGATGGCGGCCCTCGCGAACGCCAACAAAGTTTATATGCTGGGCTCCCGGCTGGTGTCCGTGAGCCTGAATTATCATTGGTAGGCTATGAGAAAGATAATTCTTGCAACAGGCATTCTGGCTGCAGCGCTTTCTTGCACCCAGGCCACGTATGAATACGTAGATTACGACACCTTCCGGGTTACGTCGGTGAACAATGCTCCCGTAGCCATGCCCGACGGCACCATCAACCCGGAAATCCGCTTCATGGAAGACCCCGAGCCCGACACCCGCGTGGCCAGCACCACCGTGGTAACCATGGCCAAGGACCTTCTGGGCAGTATCCGCAGCAACGACCTGGTGCATATCTGTGGCACCTACAAGGGTCACGACATAGACGGCTCGGAACTTATCCAGTCCGGCAAGCTCCTGCTGCCCAAGGACGGTCCGGTCAAGAACCTGATCATCGTCAGCCATTTCACCATCGGCGCCAATTACGAGTGCCCCACGGAGGCCTTCCCCCTCGAGGGCGCCCTGGCCGCCAAGGGTTATGCCGTCGCCATTGCCGACTATATCGGCTTCGGGATCACATCGGCCCGTATCCATCCCTATATGCATGTGGAAAGCACGGCCCGGAGCGTCGTGGATATGGCCCTGGCGGTGAAACCCTATCTGGAGCACATCGGCCGCAAGCCCGAGAGCGACAAGGTTATCCTGGTGGGCTATTCACAGGGCGGCTCCACCACCATGGCGGTGATGAAGATGATCCAGAACGAATACTCCGGCATCCTGCCCATCAAGAAGGTATATGCCGGCGGAGGCCCCTACGACCTTGCCGTAACCTACGACTACTCCATGGAACTGGACGCCACCGGCATTCCCTGCGCCATACCCATGATAGTCCAGGGCGTGAGCGTGGGCGACAACCTCCATCTGAACATGGGGGACTTCTTCCAGCCCAAGCTGCTGGCCAACTACGACAGCTGGATTAATTCCAAGCAGTACACGGTGAAGGAGATAAATACCCTGATCGACGCCAAATCCCTTCACGAGATTATGACCGCCGAAGGCCGCGACAAGACCAGCCCCCAGACGGCGCGCCTGTACAAGGCCCTGATGCTTAATTCGGTGCTCAATTTCCATCCCGACGCACCAATCTATATGTTCCACAGCCAGGACGACGAGACCGTCCCCTTCGCCAACGCCCTCAGGGCCGAGCAGTATTTCAAAGGGAACAACATCCACTTTGATTTCAACCACTACGGCAAGCATGGCACCGGCTGCGTACGTTTCCTTATAAAAGTTTCCGAAGAACTGTAGCCAATTATGATAAAGAGACTTATACTTCTGAGCACCCTGTGCCTGCCCCTTGTCCTTGGCTGCAATCCCAAGGAAAAGATAGCCAAAACCCCCTGCGATTTCGAAATCCGCGTAGATGATATCGCAGGCACCCGGGCCGTGGCCACCATCAATCCTTCCGACGAGAACGCCTGCTATTACTGGACCATCCTCTACGGAGTGGAGGATGCCTATACCTATTCCAGCAGCGAGCTCGTCAAATATGTAATCGACGGCCTTGACAAGCTGTATGACGGTCTGTATGCCTCCGATTCCGAGAACCTGGCCTCATTCAAGGATGTATTCTGTTATAAGGGAAGCCGCACCTTCCCCCTGGATTTCCTTCTTGCCGATTCCAGGCACCGCCTGGTGGTCGTCCAGATGGATCCCGACACCCGTCAGCCTATAGGCCTGGCCCACACCTGTGAATTCCATACCCGTGACGTCCCTTTCCAGGACATCGATTTCAATATCACCTTCAGGGGGGACGTGCTCACCATCGTTCCCTCCGACCCCGACAGGACCTACTACTGGGACTACGAAAACAGCCAGGTAATCCGTGACCTTTATACCAGGATGGGCATGTATTTCTACTCCCTGGTCTATCTGTATCAGGATTACGGCTTTATGGACCACCTTACCGACAAGGGCACCTGCCAATGGGTTTTCTCCGAGGAAGACCACTCCCTTGTGGAAGGTGAGCAGTGTACCCTGGTGCTGGCCGGTTATGACGGAAAGGATATAAACAGCGACCTCACCATAGTCGAATTCGTATATTACAAAGAAGGCGTCCGCATGATCGGGACGCCTGAAAAATTCGAGGTGTATTGGAATAATTTCTCCGCTTACAGAGGCCAGCGTCCCCTTCCGGGGCTGCGTGGAAGGCGGCTCTGACCGGATCTACTTACCTCCGAACAACGAGAAGATATTACCCAGGACGCCGAGGGTCTCGGCAACACCGCTGGCATTGTTCATGATGGGGTCGCCGCCGCTCTTGGTGTTCATGATGGGATCGCCGCCGGCATTGATCTGCTGGGTGGTCTGGGCTGCGCTGGTGATGGCTCCGGTGTTGATGCCGTTAAGGGCCAGGAGGCTGCTCAGGACGTTGGTCACGTTGTTCTGGTTCACCAGGTTGGCCGATCCGTCGATGAGTCCGGTGCCGAACTGGCTGGTGTAGGTGGGAGTGGCGTTCTGAAGGGTGCCGGCTCCGGTGAGTACCTGGGCCAGGTTCAGGAGGTTGCCTGCGTTGGAGAGGTCCAGCTTGCCTGTCTGGGCTGCTGTGGCAGAGCCGTTGTTGGCCTGCTTGATGGAGTTGTACAGGTTCAGGAGGGCTAGTCCGGTGGCAAGGCCGTTCTGGTTGCCGTTGGCGGAAGTCTTCTGAAGGATGGAGCATGAATTGAGCATGCAGAAGGCCAGGAAAGCGGCCACGATGCGGTAAACGTGTTTCATATGCAAGTAAAAATTAGTTCCGTATTCGGGCCCTAAGTTACGAAAGTTTTTCGAATTGCCGATACCCGAAGGGGCATTTACTTGCTTAATTGGCGGAAATGCCTTATATTTGAAACTTGAACAATAAACCTGTCCGTCTATGAAACTCTGCCGTATAATGGGCGTGCTGGCCATTTTCGCCGCACTGCTTTCCTGTAAGAAAGAGGATAAACCCGCAAATAACAACAACAATAATGGCGGGAGCCAGCAGGAAGAAATCGTACTCGGGGATATAAGCGTTCCCTCGGAGTATCTGAACTTCTCGATGGCCGAAAACTCCTCCGGCACCTACATCCCCGTTACCCTGACTCCATCCGGAGCCAGCGTCTCGAAGGATGTCAAGATCACCCTTTCCAAAGAGGGCATAATAAATGTGAATGCCGATGCCAACGGCATAGGTGTAGTCCCTGTAGCTCAAGGAAGCACCACAATCAAACTCGGGCCCAACCGTGGTCCTGCGGCGGAGGTCAGCATAAAAGTCACCATCACCGAGAAGCCCGCCGAGCCCGTCTCCATATCCATCACCAAGACAGGTACAAAGTTCAGCGGAGGCAAGCTCCTGCTCACCGTAGATGAGAGCTTCAGCCTTTCGGCCATTGCCAAGGACGACAAGGGCGGTTCCACCACCGTAGATCTTACCTGGGAAGTGGTTTCCGGCTCTTCGGCCATCGAACTGGACTCCAAGGGCAAGGTTACAGCCAAGGCCGGAGGCACCGCAGTGGTGAAGGTGAGCCCCGCCTCAAAGCCCTCTATCAGCGACCAGCTCACCATAGAGGTTGCGAGCGTAAACCAGATAAAGATCGATCGCAGCGGCACTTACTTCGTGAGCGGAAATACTTTCAAACTGCCCGCCGGGTCGTCGTTCACCCTCAGCGCTACCGTCCTTAACTCCCGCGGTGAAACCGTAGAGCGTGAATTCAGCTGGAGTGCCAGCGGCTCCGCCGCAAGCATTACTTCCGACGGAAAAGTCTCGGCCTCTTCCACCGCCTCCGGCACTTCGGTGATTACGGCCGCCCTCAAGTCCGATGCTTCCGTAAAGGATCAGGTGAGCGTGCAGGTTGTGCCCAATCCCACCGGGGTCAGTCTCTCCGGCCTTACGGCAGGCGGCGAGTACCGCCTTAAGAAAGGAGCATCCCTGAGCTTTAACGCCTCGGTACTGCCGGCCGATGCCATTCAAGATCTGGTGGTGCATATCGGCCAAAGCTATACGGACGAAGGTTCAAGTAAGGTGCAGGTGACCAAATCCGGCACCAAATATACCATTAAAGCTTTGGAAGACAACGAAAAGTCATATACTATCTATGTTTATCCAAAGGACAATACGAGTCTGAGGAAGTCTGCCACACTATGGCTGGATACCTTTGCTGAAACCGATGTCAAGCCCGGCGACTGGGTATATTACAACGGGAATTCTTCCAACCCCCAGTTCCGCAGCACCGACGGCGGCCTGCGCTATTATAACAGCAGCAGTATCCCTGTCAAGTACACCATACCCGAAGCCAAGGCGGCTCAGACCATCTCCGGATGGAGCGTGATAGGCGTCGTGGTTACAAACGACTTGGAAAACGGCGAAGACTTCCTTGGCTGCTCCCTGCTTAAGAATGGCCGTAACGGTGCTTCTGCTACTGGTTTGTATGAGTACAATACCCTGCGAATCAAGAACTTTGCAGGATTGACGAATTCTACGGGCACTCACGCGTTGGTGGTGTCTGCCTGGGACTCAAATGACGTCTCATATACAATTGTGGGCCAATCAATCAAGAAAGCCACGTTCAAATGGTCGGATAAGACTGAACTCATAGCACAGACTGACGACAAGAAAGACGGCCTTTACCAGTATCAGCTCAAAAATGTCCTGGCACTCAGCGAATATGAGGCAAATCAAGGTTACGGGCGTTTCATAGAGCCTGGTTTCCTGTCACATCTGTCACTTAAGTTCTACAACGACCATCTTAACAACACTGATTATACAGTTAACCCGGTCTCCTGGGTGGAAGTCTTTATGTCCGCTGCCCATCCGGTTGCCGGCCCGTCAACGGGAAAAACCACTGGCTGGTTTGCTCCGGGAATGTACGAGTTGGATCAGTTTGGCTATAATTTCAAAATCCTGTCAAAAATCCTGCAAGAAGGAAGCGGTATGTCGGCGTCCGCACGCAGCTACTGGACGGTAATGGAATATGACAAATCTTTTGCATATTATGGTTACAAGGGCACCGATAAATTCTTTTATAGTTCTCTGATGAAGGCATGCAGTGATACTGATAAAAAGTACACCCGAGCCTTCCTTTATCTGTAAAAAATGACCGCCCCGGGAAGAGTATCGCTGCTAAGACTGTTTCTGGTGTTTGCCCGGGTAGGGGCTTTCACCATAGGCGGCGGATATGCGATGATACCCCTTATCGAGGCCGAAATGAAAAAGCGGAAGTGGATCCCAGTAGAGGAACTTCCGGATATAGTAGCCCTGTCGCAGAGTGCGCCGGGGCTGCTGGCTGTTAATATATCCATCTTTGCCGGATATCGGCTCAGGGGACTGCCCGGGGCAATAGCCGCCACCCTTGGAGCCACCCTTCCATCCTTTCTGATGATACTGGCAATCGCTATGGTCTTTTCGGGTTTCAAGGACAATCCCTGGGTGATAAAGGCTTTCAGGGGAGTGCGCCCCGTGGTGGTTGCCCTCATCCTTGTGCCTATGATAAAGATGGCCCGGAGCGGTAACCGCAGTTGGTGGGCCTGGCCGCTTTCGGCAGCCGCCTTGATAGCGGTGAGCGTCTTGGGCATCTCGCCGGTATGGATACTGCTCTGCGTGGCCACCGTGGCATATACCCTTGCCGTAATGAGGGAAAAAGGAGGCCGGAGATGACAGTTTTCCTCCAGCTTTTCTTCACCTTCTTCATAATAGGTGCCTTCACCATCGGCGGAGGCTATGCAATGCTGTCGCTCATCCAGGCCGAGGTCGTCACCCAGCATCACTGGCTTAGCGAAAGCGCCTTCACCGACATAGTGGCCGTTTCCCAGATGACCCCCGGCCCTGTTGGTATTAATACCGCCACCTATGTGGGCTACGAGGTTATCTACGCGCAGAGCGGCAGTCATTTCCTCGGCATCCTGGGTTCCCTTTCCACCACCCTTGCCCTGGTGCTGCCCTCCTTCCTGATAATGCTGCTGGTAGTGCATTTTTACACCCGGATGAAGGGCAATCCCATCTACGAGGGCGTTATGGCCGGGCTCAGGCCCACGGTCGTGGGGCTTATCGGAGCGGCAGCAGTGCTGCTCACCCTGCGTTTCGGCCCGGGCCTGGATGTTTCCCTGGTAAAGGAGAACTTCCCCGACTGGAGCTCCTGGGTCTTTTTCGGCCTGGCCTTTGTGGCTTCCTACTGGGGCAAGTTCAGCCCGATACTACTTATTGTCTTATCGGCCGCAGCCGGACTCATCCTTTACTGATATGGGCGCTACAACTATAGAAAAAGCCATCTACAACCGGACCGAGCTCCTGGTAGGGGAGGAAGCCATGCGCTGCTTAGGCCAGGTCCGTGTTATTATCTTCGGCGTGGGCGGAGTAGGGAGCTGGTGTGCCGAAGGCCTTGTCCGTTCGGGAGTGGTCCATCTTACCCTGGTCGATTCCGACAGGGTTTGCATAACCAATGTGAACCGGCAGGCCATGGCAACCACCCGTACCCTTGGCAGGGTAAAAGTGGAGGCCCTCAGGGAGCGCCTTTTGGAAATAAATCCCAAGGCCGATATCAAGGCTGTCCAGGAAATATACAGCGATCAGACGGCATCCCTCTTCGACCTTGATTCCTACGATTACGTGGTGGACGCAATAGACTCCCTCAAGGACAAGGCCAGCCTCATCCTGAATGCGGCCGCAAGCAAGGCCACCCTTTTCTGCGCCCTCGGCGCCGCCCTTAAAATTGACCCCACCAAGATAAAGGTGGCCGAATTCCTGGATGTTCGGGGCTGCCCGCTTGGTGCTGCCCTCAGGAAGAAAATGCGCCGTGCCGGTACCCTGCCGGCCAAGAAATTCCTCTGTGTGTACGACGAGGAAGTGCTTCCCAACCGGGGTAAGGCAAGCTCCTGCGGTACGGCTGCCTGCGTTTGCCCGAAAAGCGAAGACGGTGAAGGCCGTCAGGATCTCCTGAATCACGAATGGTGCAGTTCCAAGGCCCAGATCAACGGTACGATGGCCCACATTACCGCCATCTTCGGCTTTACCATTTCCGGGCTCATAATCCAGGATATAGTTTCGAGCTAAAAAAACCTGCCCCGGAATCCGGGACAGGCTCTTTCAAAAAACTGTAAAATCTTATTTTACCCTCTGGCCGTAGGAACGGTCGGTGGTGTTCACGGTGATAACTTCGCCGGTCTCGATGAAAAGCGGAACCATAATCTTGGCGCCGGTCTCCAGGGTGACTTCCTTAAGGGCCGATGTAGAAGCGGTGTTGCCCTTCACTGCAGGCTCCGAATAGGTAACCTCCAGGGTGACGTAGGTGGGAAGTTCGCAGGTGAGGCAGCGCTCCTCGGGTTCGGTGAGGAACATCATCTCCACGTGCTGGCCTTCCTTCATAAGATCGGCGTTCTCAACTACGTCGTGGGGAAGGGTGATCTGCTCGTAGGTCTCTTCGTGCATAAAGTTGAAGCTCTCTCCGTCGTCGTAAAGGAACTGGTAGGGACGGCGCTCCACGGTGATGGTGTCAATCTTGGCACCGGCGGTGAAGGTGTTCTCCAGGATGCGGCCGTTCTCCAGGTTGCGGAGCTTGGTCTTTACGAAAGCGGGGCCTTTGCCCGGTTTTACGTGCTGGAAATAGACAATCACGCAGGGTTTGCCGTTGAAGTCTATGTACAGACCGTTTTTGAAATCAGCAGTTGTTGCCATAAAAGTGTATTTGGTTAATAACTATTTCTTTAATCGTGCAAAATTAAGGAATTCAGCCTTTATCTGCAAATTTTTGTTACTGCAGCTGCGTGTAGGCCACTTTTCCGACCAGCGTGGTGGGCAGGGAATCGCGTATCTCCAGTTCCTTGGGCATCGCGTATTTGGCGATGTGCTGCCGGCAGTGCTCCATTATGCTCTCGCGCACTTCGGGGGTATCGGCATAGCCGTCGGCAAGTACGACGAAAGCCTTGACCCTCTGCATCTTCAGGGGGTCGGGAACGCCGATGACGCAGCTGCGCTGCACGGCGGGATGGCCTTCCAGAATGTTCTCCAGCTGGGAAGGATACACATTGTAACCGCTGGTGATGATCATCCTCTTGATTCTCTGGCGGAAGTACACGAAGCCTTCGCCGTCCATTACTCCTAGGTCGCCGGTATGCAGCCAGACGTGGCCGTCGGCGTGCTTCTGGAGTGTGCTGGCGTTCTCCTCCTCGTGATTGATGTAGCCCAGCATCATAGAAGGGCCGGTGAGGCAGATTTCACCCTCTTCACCATAGGGGACCTCTTCCTGGGAACCCACCTTGCAGATCTTGAAGTAAGTATCGGGATAGGGCAGGCCGATGCTGCCTTCCTTCTCCTTGTTGTACGGGGTAAGGCAGCAGGCGGTAACGCATTCGGTGGTACCGTAGCCCTCGCGTACGCGTACTTCGGCCTTGTGGTCGGCGAGGAATTTGTCGAACTTCTTCTTGAGCTCTATGGTAAGCGAGTCGCCTCCGGAGAAAACGCCCCTCAGGCAGCTCAGATTGGCCCCGTCAAGGTAACGGTTGCGGGTGATAGCCTCGAAGAGGGTGGGAACGCCGGCTATGAAGTTGGGCTGGGTCCTGCGTATAAGCTTGGCATAGCTCTTCACGTTGAAACGGGGAACCAGGATGGATGTTCCGCCGCAAACCTGCAGGGTATGGATGCAGACACCCAGGCCGAAGCCGTGGAATACCGGCATAGCGGCCAGCATCTTGCTGTGACGCACCTCCTTGTGGCACATAGCCTCGGTCTGGCGGGCCAGGGCGTTGAAGTTAAGGTCGCTCAGGCGTATGCCCTTGGTGGTTCCGGTGGTTCCGCCGGAGAAGAGGACTACGGCTTCCTGGGTGGGATCCTTGTGTACGAACACGTCTTCACTTACGCTTTCGCCTCCCTCCAGGAACGTCTTCCAGTCAATGGCGCCCTGGGCGCTGTCGGGTTTCGGAAGCTTGCGCTCGCCCGTAAGTCTCTGGGCCCAGGAAAGGGGCCAGGACAGCTCGTCCGACACGCGGGCGATGATCAGGTGGCTGTAGGGACGCTGCTGCTTGACCTCCATAAGCTTGGTGTAGAACTGGTCAAGGGTAACGGCGATGTCGCACTGGGCTTCGTTCATATAGAACACCAGTTCTCCCACGGCCGAAAGCGGATGCACCATCGTTGCCACTGCGCCCAGGCGGTTAAGGCCGTATAGGCAGTAGATGGCCTGGGGAACGTTGGGCATACACACCAGCACTCGGGTACCGGGCCTTACGCCCAGGGCGTAGAAGCTGCGGGCGACGCGGTCTATCTGTTCCGCCATCTGGCTGAAACTGATTTTCCTTCCCATAAAGATGAGGGAGGGGAAGTCGGGATCGGTTTTGAGATTTTCGTACACGGTGTCCACCATAGACTTTTCGCTGTAGTCCAGGTGAAAGGGAACCTCCCCGTAGCTGCTCAGCCAGGGGGTGGCGATGTTGTCTGCTGTAAATTTCATAGTTATTCTATCCTTCAATTTCCACGGGAGTATCTACCGGCAGCTCCAGAAGCTCCGGATGGGCAATGAGTTCCCTGAGGATCTTTAAAGATTTTGCAAAGTAGTAGCCATCGGCTATTCTCTCGTCGATGGTGAGCCCGAGCTTTATAGTGTTGTGGACGGTTACGTTGCCCTGAGCGTCATATATTGCGCGAGGCTTGCGTATGCCTATTGTCACGAAGAAGGAGTTGGTGCCCCAGTCAAAGAGGTGGTGGTAGTCGGCGCTCATCTTTATGCTCCCGAGATTGGTGATATAGACGCTGGAATAGCTGGGGTCGTCCTTTGCGAGGGAGTCGGGATACAGGCCGTGATATTCGAGCTTTCTCAGGGCCCAGGCCATCAGGCGGAACAGCGGGCGGGGGAGGTTCTTCACTATATCCAGAGTACCTGTGATACCCTCGGTGCGGTCTTCCACCCTCACCTTGTGTACAAAGCTCTGAACGTAGTCGTGAACCTGGTCCACAGGGCCTGCACCCTGGGGGTCCAGGACGAATTTGGCCATAGCTTCTTCCGATTCATCGGCAAACTGGCGCTTCACGTTAAAGGCCACTATCACCTTCTTGCGCTCATAATAGCGGTGTCCGGAAATGAAGTAGTTCATCTTCGGGCGCAGGTAGATGGTCTTTGCAAGAGCTGCGGCAATGACGTGGAACCAGGTGTATTTGAATTCGGGGGAATCGGCGTTCTTAGCTTGCAGCCACTCGTCTACGGCTGTCATATCCAGGACTTCGCCGAGTACGGCTTCGTTGGCCGTACGGTTGCCGAACAGGAAGGGCATCATTACGTGCATCGAGTCAAGTCCGGCGAGATAATAACCGTCTTTGCGGTCTCTTCGGGAGCGTTTTCTTTCCATCGGTTTTGGTTTTAGCCCCCAAAGATACAAAAAATCCCTTTAATAGACAGCGGTTTGGCGTGAAATGTTGAGCTGCTGTATCTTATAGGTCTGCGATCCGGCCGATGTGGCATAAATCGTTACTTGGAAAAGTTCGCCTCCGGCGTTCAGCTGCCCTATCAGATATTTTTTGTTGGCTTCTCCGGCCTTGTGCGTAACCTGGAAGGAGCGGGGAGTATAGGCTTCGAAGAAAGTGCGCAGTATCTGGCGTGCCTGCGACTTGGAACAGTTTCGGGAAGAGGATATCACGGTTACGTCCAGATTGTCGGCGAACCAGCTGGAAAGCGCTGCGGCATCGCCCTGGGACAGGTATTTGGTGATGGGTGCGAATACGGCAAACTCTCCGCCGCCAAGCTGCTGGGCGCGCAGTTCACCCCCTGCCAGAAGGGAGGCAATGAAGAGCAAAATGCAGAGAATCTTTTTCATCGCAGCCAAAAATCTTGCAAATTCCGCGCCGAAAATGTATTTTTGTAGAGATGAATATACTGCTTCTCACAGTGGGCAAGACAGACGTCGCCTGGGTTAAGGAGGGCCTGGAACTGTACCGGGACCGCCTGCAGCACTATGCCCGTTTCACAATAACGGAGATACCTGCGCTCAAAAACGCCTCCTCCCTTACGCAGGAGCAGATAAAGGAAAAGGAGGCCGATGCCATAGAGCGCTGCCTCGAGGACGGCGACCGCCTAGTGCTTCTGGACGAGAGAGGCCGTATGTTCCGTTCCCTGGAATGGGCGGCCTGGCTGGAAAAACAGCTCCAGGGCAGCTCCCGCCGTCTGGTCTTCCTCATCGGCGGGGCCTATGGCTTCTCGCCCAGGATTTACGACAGGGCACAGGGTATGGTTTCGCTTTCGCCTATGACCTTTTCCCATCAGATGGTGCGCACGGTCTTTGCAGAACAGCTCTACCGCGCCTTTACCATAATGAAAGGAGAACCTTACCACCATGAATAAGCCCCGGAAAATAAGGCAGACGGTAGCGCTCGTGCTCACGGCCCTGGCCCTCGTGATGGGCCTGGTTTCCCTGGTGAGCTTCGGAGTGAGCAAACGCTCAAGGGCTCCTGAACGCCTCTCATCCAAGTTGGAAGAGCGCCTGGGAATTTTGGACGGCTATGTGGAAAAGGCCCTGGAGGGAGAAGCGTGGATGCATCTGGACGGGCTTCCGGAAGATATGGTGGTGTACCGTTACCGCGAAGACACCCTCCAGTGCTGGGCCCATCAGTTCCCGATCCGCAACGACGACCTCCGCCCCCGTACCCTGGTCCACCGCCTGGGCGATTCCAGGAGCAACCTCTCCTCACCCCTTTCCGAGGTGGGCCCCGAGTACAGTTACATAAACCTCGGCCCCAAGTGGTTCCTGGTAAAATCGGTGGAGAATGCCTCCTACAAGGTTATCTGCGGCCTGGAACTGGTAAATGAACTGCAGGCCGGATCCCTCAACGGCATCAATCCCCGGCTCAGGCTGGACGACAGCTATACCTTCCAGCCCCTGAGCTCTTCCGGCGACCCCGTCGTCCTTGACGGGCGGCCTATATTCAAGCTTGTCAGCGAAACCGTGGCCGACAGGGGCGCCATCCATTCCACCTGGCTGTGGGCGGCGGTCGTGCTGCTGCTTGCCGCGGGGCTCCTGCTGCTGTCGGCAAGGGAGAATGCCTTCCTTCCGGTGCTGCTGGTCCAGACCGCCGTCATAGTCTTCCTCTTCCATTACGGACGTTTCTTCCCAAGGGACCTCCAGCTGTTCTCGCCCCTGCTTTATGCCGACGGCCCCTTCCGCTATTCCCTTGGCGCGGTGGTCCTGGTGAATCTGCTCATCACCCTTGTGGTGGCCGATGTCTTCCTTGTACGGATGAGCGTGCGCCGGCGTCTGATGGCAGCCCCGCGTTGGGCGGGTGCGGCGGCATCGGCCCTGGCGCTGCTGCTGTGCGTGGCCATCGGCCTGTATTTCCATCTGAGCCTCAGGAGCATACTGGTCAATTCGAATATATGCCTGGAGCTATATAAGGTGAGGCTGCTGGGGCCTTTCACCGCCGTAGTCTATTTCTCCTTTATGGCCCTGGCCCTGTGCATCCCGATGCTGCTGCAGCTGGTTTCGCCCCTGGTCCGGAGGAGCATCGGCCTGCGATACAACTTCTCTTCCGTGGGGCTGCGCCTTGCATATTCGCTGCTCATAGGAGTCTATTTCGTTGCCGTTACTTCCATACTGGGCTTCCGCAAGGAGCAGCTCAGGGTAGAGGTGTGGGCAAACCGCCTGGCTATGGACAGGGACATACCCCTGGAGATCCAGCTTCGTTCCGTGGAGGCTACCATAGCCCAGGATCCGATGGTGGCCGCCCTCTCTGGGGCCGATGGCAGTGAAAGCCTTATCCGCGGCCGCCTGGTGAGCAACTATATGGGCAGGATAGCCCAGGACTACGATATCTCCGTGGTAAGATCGGCCGACAGGGCCCTCTCCGACAGGCTTTTCACCGAAAGGGTGCGCGGCGGAGTCCGCCTGGGCGACGATTCCCACTTCTTCTACAGCTCCCTTGGAGGAGGCCGGGTTTCCTACGTGGGACTCTTCTCCTACTATTCTCCGGAAAACGGCCCCGGCTCGCTTCTGGTGGTGGTTGAATCCAAGCACAACCGTGAAGACAGGGGCTATCTGAGCCTGCTGGGCATTGCAGATCCCGGACGCGTCTCCCTGCCCGCCGTCTATTCCTGGGCCAAGTACCGTCAGGGCCGCCTTGTCCAGTACAAGGGCGCCTACGCATACCCCACCGTCCTTTCCGGCCGTCTTGGAAGCCGCCAGCAGGGCCACGTGGACCTGGAAGGCTGGTGCCACTTTATCCACAGTATGTCCGAGGACGAAGTGGTGATAGTGTCCAGGATATCCACCGGCATCATCTACTACGGCGTGGAGGCCATACTCCTTTCCCTGCTCACTTTCCTGCTGCTGTCCCTTGTGACCGGCCGGAGGCGCCGCGGCAGAGAGAGAAAGTACTTCCAGACCCGTATAGCCCTGGTAGTCTATACCTCGCTCATACTTACCCTGGTGGCTATGGCGGCCTTCAGCGTCTGGTTCGTGTACCAGCGGAACAACGCGGACCTGCAGAGCACTATGACGGCCCGTATAAACACCCTTCAGACTATGCTGCAGGAGCGCCTGCGTATGGTGGCGCCGGACCAGCTCCAGACCGCCGAGGTGCTGCGCAGCACGGAGAACGTCGGGAACAACCTCAAGTGCGACATCACCCTCTTCTCCACCGACGGCCGGGTGGCCCTTTCAACCACTCCCGAGGTGTATGACCGTATGATCCTGGGGCACCGGATAAACGAGACCGCCTACGACCAGATAGTAAACTTCCACAAGCGTTACTATATGCATCCGGAGCGCACCGGAAGGCGCCGTTTCTATGCCCTCTACGCGCCCCTGTTCAACAGTGCGGGACAGATGATAGCCATCGTGTCCTCGCCATATACCGAGCTTGCCCACGACCTTGTGAGCGAGGCGGTTTCGCATATCGCCACCGTCCTGTCGGTGTTCCTGCTGCTGCTTCTGACCGCCCGTTTCATCAGCGGCAAGGTGGTCCGCCGGCTCTTCATGCCCCTGTCCCGCCTGTCCCGGAAGATGGAGGTGTCGGACGTAGCCCAGCTGGAGCCCCTGGAATACGGCCAGGACGACGAACTCACCCCTCTTGTGCAGGCCTACAACTATATGGTACAGGCGCTGGGAGAATCGTCCCGCCGCCTTACCAGGGCCGAAAGGGACAAAGCCTGGACCGACATGGCCCGCCGCGTGGCCCACGACCTCAAGAACCCCCTCACCCCCATCAAGCTGCAGCTCCAGATGCTTATGCGTATGAAGCAGAGCGGCAATCCCGCCTGGCAGGAGCGTTTTGACGAAGTCGCCCAGACAGTACTCTACCACGTGGACCTGCTCTCCGATTCGGCCGATCAGTTCTCCACCTTCGCCAAGATGTACGACCAGGCACCCGAGCGCCTGGACCTGGATGCCCTCGTGCGCCAGGAAGTGGATCTGTTTGACAGCCGCGACGACCTTTCCATCGAGTACTACGGCCTCGAGGGCGCCTGGGTGGACGCCCCTCGTCCGCAGCTTACCCGCGTGGTGGTGAATCTGCTCACCAATGCGATACAGGCCGTGGAAGACAATCCCGCGGAAAAGAAAATACTGGTGTCGGTCCGCAAGAGCCGCGAGCACGGCTTCTACGACATTGTGGTGGAGGACAACGGCCCCGGCGTGCACCAGGATAACCAGGAGAAGATATTCACTCCTGACTTCACAACCAAGACCAGCGGTTCGGGCCTGGGCCTCGCCATCTGCCGCCGTATAGTGGACCACTGCGGAGGAAGCATCTCCTACAGCCGTTCATTCGTCCTTGGCGGCGCCTGTTTTACTGTAAAATATCCTAAATCCAAATAATATGGCAAAATTATCCGAGAAAATCGGCTACGGATTCGGTGATCTGGCTTCCAGTATGTTCTGGAAGATCTTCTCCTATTTCATCCCTTTCTTCTATGCCGATATCTTCGGCCTGCATCCCGCCCACGCAGGCTTCCTGATTGTAATTACCAAGATATACGATGCAATCTCCGATCCAGTGATGGGTATGATCGCGGACCGCACCCAGACCCGCTGGGGCAAGTACCGTCCCTATCTGCTCTGGGTTGCCATCCCCTTTGCCGTGGTGGGCATACTTACTTTCTATACGCCCTCGGGAACCTACCTGTTCAAGCACATATACGCCTATGTCACCTATCTGCTGCTGATGACGGCATATACGGCAGTGAACGTGCCCTACGGCGCAATGCTTGGCGTAGTTTCCGATGATGCGCACGAAAAGTCGGTTTTCTCGAGTTTCCGTATGTTCTTCGCCTATGTGGGAAGCTTCGTTTCGATGGGTATTTTCGCCATCTTCGAGCAAAAGCTCATCGGCACTCCCAAGGCCGATGGAGGCGTAATCACCAGCATCAAGGAGGCCGCTCCTATGCAGTTCACCTCGGTGGTGGCCATCGTAGCGGTGCTATCGGCCATATTCTTCATCCTTTCCTTCCTGCTCACCCGTGAGCACGTGAAGGTGGAACGTAAGGAAAGCGGTGCAAGCTCTGTGAAGAAGGACCTTGTGGCGCTGCTGAAAAACGGTCCCTGGTGGGCCCTTACCGGTGCTTCCATCTTCCTTCTGATCTGCGGTGCGATGCGCGGCGGCGCTACCGTATACTACTTCTCCAACATCCTCGGTACAAGCGCGGTATTCGGCTCTGTCATCTTCCTTACCATAGGTGAGGTGGCGCAGATGGCCGGCGTTCCGCTTTCGGTACCCCTGTCCGAGAAGTTGGGCCGCAAGGGCACCGGCATACTTGCCCTGATGTTCATTGCCGTGGCCAGCGCTGCCATCGCCCTCGTGCCTTCCACAACCGCCGGTTTCTGGATCCTGCTTGGCCTGCAGATCCTGGTCTGCATAGGTATCGGGGTTATCTCCCCGCTGCTCTGGGCAATGTTCTCCGATGTGGCCGATTACTCCGAGCTGGAGAACGGCTCGGCCTCTACCGGCCTGGTATTCTCATCCTCCTCTATGGCCCAGAAGTTCGGCAGCGCTTTCGGCAGCGCCATCGTGGCGTGGGTGCTGGCCTTTGCCGGCTACCAGAGCGGCGTGGCCGAATCGGGTCCTGTCATCGACGGCGCCATACGCGGCCTTATGAGCTATCTGCCCGCCATCGCGGCCCTTGTGGCAGCCGGCCTGATGCTCCTGTATCCTCTTACCACTTCCCGTATGAAAGGCATCCGCTCGCGCCTCGCCGCCACCCGCCAGCAGCCGTAATCCCTCGGCTCAGCCAGCCCCGGCGCGCGTCGGGAATAAAATATTCCGAGCCGGAAAATGGCTCGGAATATTTTTTCCCTCCGCTCCACCAGTCCCACGCGCAGCAAATCCTCTCCTACCTGTCGCTGAAAATTATTTTTCGGTGCAGTTGCTCCGAAAAACCAATTTTCATCGGACTGGCAAGCCCCCGCGCAAGATTCGCCGGTACTCGCCGTACGCATTTTCAGCCCAAAACGCGTATGGTGCGTACCGCGTGGTACTCGTGCTCCGCATTTTAGGGCCAAAATGCGTATGGTGCGTACCGCGGGGGCACCAGGGGCTGTTTTCGCTCCCGGCGCGCGGCGGGAATAAAATATTCCGAGCCGGAGAATGGCGCGGTATATTTTTTCCCACCCCACCACC
>JAGCYC010000017.1 GCA_017961015.1 Bacteroidales bacterium
AGCAACAAATGGCTTTGTTGTATGGTAAGGCCCCTTCGACCATTAACGAACATATCAGAGATATTTTTGACTAGAAAGAACTACTTCCAGAGGCCTGTAGAAAGAAATTCGGAAATTCCGAATTTCAGCAGAAAGCTCCCTACTACTATAACCTAGACATGATTATTGCCGTCGGGTTTCGAGTCCGTTCCAGAAATGGCGTCATCTTCAGGCAGTGGGCTGCCGAACGCATTCAAGAGTACATCGTCAAAGGCTTTACGATGGATGATGAGCGACTGAAGCAACTCGGCGGAGGAGGTTATTGGAAGGAACTTCTAAATCGTATACGGGACATTCGTGCTTCGGAGAAGGTGTTTTATCGGCAGATTCTGGATATCTACGCTACCAGCGTGGACTATGATCCCAAAGCCGATATGTCCATCGAGTTCTTCAAGAAAGTACAGAACAAGATCCACTATGCCATTCATGGCCAGACGGCAGCAGAAATTATCTACTCCAGAGCCGATGCCGAAAAGGAATTCATGGGGTTGACAACTTTCAAAGGGAGTCGTCCACATCTCTCGGATGCCGTAATAGCAAAGAACTACCTGAACGAGAAAGAATTACGCTCTCTTGGTCAATTGGTCTCAGGTTATCTGGATTTTGCCGAACGTAAAGCAGAACGCCACGAATTCATGACTATGGCTGACTGGGCTAAGCATCTGGATAACGTCCTTATTATGAACGGTGAACAACTCCTTGTGGGCCCTGGTTCAGTCAGTCATCAACAGGCTATAGAAAAGGCCACGGATGAATACAAGAAATACCAGCAACGCACTTTGAGCGATGTAGAAAAGGCCTATCTTGATACCATCAGAATACTGGAAGACAAAACAAAGAAAAAGAGTTGAGTCTCAACTCTTTTTTCATAGTAGACTACAGTGAAAAACTATCGAACTTTTTGGAGGACCTTAGGAAGGTGAAAGAGTTCATTAAAAGCATTGGTTCCGACATAAGCAAATAGGACCAGATATTCAGGGATGCTTCACACCGATAAACAGGAATTTAATGGATTATCTCTTTTTGTCTTTAGATTTGTGAGTTCGCCATCTTTTCCACCACGGATTAACTTTCGTTGCGCTGTTTTCGTTATCAATGACGACGGTGTGAGCCCCATCGGGATTGACTATAATTGTGCTATTGCCGTTATGTACGGCAGTGGAATGAGTCCCATCGGGATTGACTATAATTGTGCTATTGCCGTTATGTATGGCGGTGGAATGAGTTCCGTTAGGATTAACTATTGTTGAAGTATTGCCGTTATTAATGGCGATGGAATGAGTGCCGTCAGGATTGACGACAACAGTATGTTGTGCATATGCGGATAAACTTACCGTGCAAAGAAGACTTAGAAGTAAGCGTCTCATGATAATGGTTGTGATAGTTATTTAGTTTCTATACATTTTAACGGTGAAAACATAGCATATCTACTGCAAACTATATGCCCCGGTAAATTCCGATTTGTCGTTGTGAAGGCAACCATCGTTTTTAGTAGACTACACGTCCAAATTATCGAACCTTTTTGAAGATTTGAAGAAGTTGGACGATTTCGCGCAAAGTATTGAAAATCAAGAAAATGGGAATACGGGAGGATTGGGGAGCCCCGGGAAATAGACCTCAGAAATGGTTAATTAGGAAATAATCACTATATTTAGGCCAATAAACCGGAATCTAAATGATTAAGCGTTTAGTATTCATATTGATTGGCTTGATTGCCAGCATTTGTCTGTCCGCCCAGCCTTCCCAACTGATCCTCGGCCAGGAAGAAGGTCGTATTACCTTTGCGGTTGACGAGGTGGATCTTCCGAATAGTCATTGTGGTTTTAAGATGACTGGATCCGAATTAGCCCTCGGTCTTAACATAAAAAATGATGGTGACTTGTTTTCAGACTGGAAGCCTGAAGTTCTGGCCAATAGTTTTGCTGATGTGGACAACCTGTACGAAATCGGCGAGGATGTCGTATTTAAGATGCTGCTGCAGGCATGGTGCCAGCATCGTCCCGTTGTCTTGACGCCAGATGTAATATGGTTGATTATCTGCCAACAGTTCAGCTATATCGTGAATGAGAACCCGGAGCAGTATCGGAGTATGTTGGTGAATCATGAAGGGAAGAAAGAACTAAAGGTCAAGTCGAATGACCTGTTCTCCAAGCAGGCCGATTGGGAAAGTCTGATAGGCCGATTTACTGCTGGGATTGATAAGTATACAAACAATGGTCTTGCAACCACATTGGTCGCCGATTTCTCCACCACGGGAACGGATGAGCGTATTGCCTCTGAAGTGACGCTGATGGATGTTGTCAAGCCATATTTCGAGTATTTGGCTGTCTATGTGGTTTGTGGCATTCCTTCCATCACACTGACCGGAACACCGGACGACTGGCACAAGGTGTTAGAGAAGACGCGTGCTCTGGAGGCTTTTGGCCTGGGATGGTGGGTCACGGAACTGGAGCCTATTCTACAGGAATTCGTCAAGTCGGCGGAAGGACATCCGGACTACTGGTTCTGGAAGGACATTGTCTGCAAGACCCGACCCGGAACCATTCAGGGACCTGTCTGCTCAAAGCGTCAGCCTAAACTGACCAAGTTTGATGGTTGGTTCCTTAAGTTTTTCCCGTATGATAATAAAGGAAAGACTCCAAAGTCAGTGGACATTACGCAAACAATGCTGCCGGAAACGGTAGTGGTTCCCTTTAAATATCAGGTCGTTAACTTAGATGGGGTAGTGTTGGAAGAGACATCTCTTGAACTCGTTGCCGGCATTGTCGGTGTCCATGAGGATCCGGATAATTTCACGATGACGCCTAAGATCGGGTGGTTCGTCAGAACTGTCCAGAATGATAAGCAGGTCCAAGTACAGAATGTGCCGCAAAAATTCAGTCAAAGTGACAGCCTGGGATTGACCATGGTTGAGACGGTCCGGTACTGGGACGAAGGACCGTTGACCTATGCAGACCTGTCTTCGAGGAAGAGCGAATTGCCCAAGATTTCCGAGTTACAATATAATATCTCCTGGACAACCAGGTATTGGGAAACAGGCAATACCCTATTCCGGGCACCCTATTCACGTAGTTATATGAATCCTTATGCTTCTTGGGTGCATCCGGATTTCCGGACGGAAGAGATGCTGCAATATATACAGACTGGGTTCGATTATGTGGAAATCTGTCGCCGCCGTGCTATGCGTGAATTGAGGCAGGGATCGACATTTGGTCAGGGAAGTGTTATGAAGTTTCATCTCGACGTGGCAGACAGTTTTATGGCGAAGATGAAAGATGAGACGTCGCAAGGACAGGATGTTGCGGCCGTGCAAGAGTATGCCCGTCAGGTGAAAGCAGAGCTGGCGCAGACAGAAGAGGTTCTGTATGACGACCTTATAATCTATCCCCGTGGATTAGGCTTTGGTATGCACTTGGGTATCGGGAGTGAGTTTTATACCGGACAACTGGCCAATTATGTTACGCCGATTGCGGGCATCGACTTTGGCTTCGATTTGTGTTTCAGTCGGGTCAACCTTTATTTTGGTGGACTTCTTGGCCGGGGTGGACGTTACAAGAAGGACATACCAAGAGACGGATATCAATGGAATGCAGGAGAGCTTATGAAGGGCGGCAACATTGAAGTATCGCTCGGGTATACCCTATTCGATTCCCAATTGTGGAGAGTTGCTCCATTTGCCGGTATCGGTGTCGGTTTCATTGACTATCCTTATCACCCAACCAATCCTGATAAGGATGCCGATGAGATTTCCGGCTTTCGTTACCAAGCAGGTATCTCGACCGATTTCAAGTTCTTCCGAATAGTGGAGTATCACCCAGTTTTAGAGGGTCTTTCCGAATTCTCCGTCAGAGCCCGTCTCTATGTTGCACATACAGCCTTCCCGACACCCGCGCCCTCCTGGACCGTCAACTTTGGTCTTAGTGTCAACATGCTCCCTTGGATACTGAAGAAGTAAATCTTTGACAGTAAAATAAATAAGCCAGCCGAAATGGCTGACCTGATATTTAGCGTAGCGGAATCGGCATAATGAGGCATAGCCTCCGCTGCTAAACAGAAACGCCAGCCGAAACGGCGGGCCTGTTTAGTAGCGGAGGCAGGACTCGAACCTGCGACCTCCGGGTTATGAGCCCGACGAGCTACCGACTGCTCTACTCCGCGGTTTGGGATTGCAAAGGTAGCAAGTTTTTGGAAAATATCAAAATTTATTTTCCTTCAGGACTCAAAAACGCGCATATGGCCTCCAGCTCGGCAGCGGGAAATGCCTTCTGCTCACCGCTCTGCAGATTCTTGATGTTCACAGAGGCCGATGCAATCTCCTCGCTTCCGCAGATGGAGATGAAGGGGATGTGCTTGCGGTCGGCGTACTCGAACTGCTTGCGAAGCTTGGCGGCTTCCGGATAAACCTCTACCGAAATGCCAAGAGAACGCAGTTTGGAGGCGATCGGGAGCACGTAGCGGAGCTCGTCGGCTCCCATTACGGCAAAAAGCAGCGTGGTGCCGCTCTGGAGAGATTCAGGGAACAGCTCCAGGCCGCAAAGGACATCATATATTCTGTCGGCGCCGAAGGAAATACCCACGCCGGAAAGGTCCGGAAGGCCGAAAATGCCGGTAAGATTGTCATAACGGCCGCCGCCGCAGATGCTTCCTATCTCCCAGTCAAGGGCCTTGACCTCGAAGATAGCGCCGGTGTAGTAATTGAGACCGCGGGCAAGGGAGAGATCCAGCTGCACCGGAGCCTTGACTCCGGCAGCTTCGATGAGGCCGAAAAGTTCTTCCAGCTCTTCCAGGCCCTTCAGGCCCTCCTCCGAGACCACACCGGATGCACTTCCGCCTTGGAAAAGACGGCGCATCGCGGCCACCTTATCGGCAAAGGAGCCCTGGATGGAAAGAATTTCGCGGATAACCTCGATTCCCTTGGCGGGGATGTCCTTCGAAGCCATCTCCTCTTCCACTTTCTCCAGGCCTATCTTGTCCAGCTTGTCGATTGCAACGGTAATGTCCACCACCTTGTCGGGAGCGCCGGCAATCTGGGCGAAACCGGTAAGGAGCTTGCGGTTGCTTACGTGTATGGCTACCCTTACTCCAAGCTTGTCAAAGACGGAATCGACCATCTGGACCAGCTCCAGTTCATTAACCTGGGAACGCGAACCGATAACGTCCACGTCGCACTGGTAAAATTCGCGGTAGCGGCCTTTCTGGGGTCTGTCGGCCCTCCAGACGGGCTGAATCTGGAAACGCTTGAAGGGGAAGGAAATCTCGTTCTGGTGCTGTACCACGAAGCGGGCGAAGGGTACCGTAAGGTCGTAGCGCAGGCCCTTTTCACAGACCTTGGCCGAAATAGCCTTGCTCCCCTGCCCCAGCTGCTCCGGGGTAATATCGGCAAAGGCATCACCGGAATTGAGAATGCGGAAAAGCAGTTTGTCTCCTTCCTCTCCGTACTTTCCCATAAGGGTGGAAAGGTTCTCCATCGCCGGAGTCTCGATCTGCTGGAAGCCGAAACTGCGGAACACGCTGCGGATAGTGTCAAAAATATAATTCCGCCGGGCCATCTCCAGCGGAGAGAAGTCCCTGGTGCCCTTTGGTATGGATGGTTTTTGGATTGCCATAGGTCAAATTTTTGCCAAAGTTAGCAAAAATAACTATATTTGCGAAGTGAAAACGCGGAATTAGCTCAGTTGGTAGAGCGGCGGCTTCCCAAGCCGCAGGTCACGAGTTCGAACCTCGCATTCCGCTCCGGAGAGCTCAGTTGCTCTCCTTTTTTATTTATGCAGAACACCCGTCTCCTTATCCTGGCCGGAGCCATTGCGACGGCCCTTTTATCGGCCTGTAAGAAAGAAGTTGCCGAAATCCCCGAAGGTATGTCCCTGGAGGAGAAAGTCGGTATGCTCTTTTTCGTGCGCCCCGAATCCCTGATGCCGGAACTGGAGTGGGAAAAAGCCGCCGATCTGGAGCCCTATGCAATCCAGGAATTGTGCCCCTCTATGGAAGAAACCGCAGAGCGCTGCTTTCCCGGCGGCATCATCCTCTATGCCCACAATATCGGCTATCCTCAGCAGCTGAAACGTTTTGTAAGGGATCTGAGGGCTCTGCCCGGCAATCCCATAATCTGCATTGACGAGGAAGGCGGCCGTGTGGCCCGTATCGCCAACAATCCTGAGTTCCATCTCCGCAATACGGTAAGCACTGCCGATATAAAAAGCGACATATCGGCCTACAGGACGGGGAAAAGGATAGGTAAATACCTGAGCAGCTACGGCATCAGCTTTGACTTTGCGCCTGTTGCCGATGTCAATACCAATCCCGAGAATATCATCATAGGGAAACGGGCCTTCTCCGACAGCCCGCGGGTAGCGGCAGGACGGGTGAAAGCATTCGTGAAGGGTATGCAAAGGAGCGGCGTGGCTGCCTGTATCAAACATTTCCCGGGTCACGGCGACACCTATGCCGATACCCACCTGGGCTATGCCGTGAGCCACAAAAGCTGGGAGGAGATGCTCGGCTGCGAGATTATCCCCTTCAAGGCCGGAATCCGAGCGGGCGTAAAAACCGTGATGGTGGCGCATATATCGGCCCCGAAAGTGACTTCCAACGAAGATCCCTGCACTCTTTCCCACCTTATGGTAAGCGAAAAGCTGCGCGGAGAGCTTGGCTTCAAGGGAGTCGTGGTTACCGACGCTATGGAAATGGGCGCCATAGTCCAGAATTATCCTGCCG
The DNA here is from genome assembly GCA_017961015.1 of Bacteroidales bacterium. GTDB lineage: Bacteria > Bacteroidota > Bacteroidia > Bacteroidales > UBA932 > Cryptobacteroides. Next base: position 6,754 of record JAGCYC010000017.1, read on the forward strand.
ATGAAGCCGTCCTGAGGGCCATCGAGGCCGGCTGCGACATCATCCTGGGGGTAAAGGACTTCCCCGCCGCCTGCCAGGCTGTCCTGGACGCAGTGAAAAGCGGCCGTCTTAGCGAAAGCCGCATAGATGAAAGCGTAAGGCGGATACTTACTCTCAGATAAGGCCTTCGGTATAGTCGCTTTCCTTACCCCAGAGCTTTTCGAAACGGTTTATTTCCATCTCCTTCTTCAGGTCTTTAAGGAAGGAAATGTAATCGTACTTGGGTTCGTACCCAAGCTGCTCTATGGTCTTGGAAATATCCAGGCAGAAATTGGGTGAATCCGGCTTGCTGCGGTCCACGATAATCCTGGAAGGCTTGTCCTTGCGTCCGAATACCTCTATGATACCCTGGATCTGCTCCATACGGGTGACGGGCATATTGTTGCCGATATTGTAGGTGCCGCTCTCGCCATTGCCCGTGAGCATCTTCTCGAGGATCTGGGTGCAGTCCTTTATATAGAAAACATCCCTCTTGCACTCGGGATTGCCCCAGAGCACTATGTCCTCGCCCTTTTTAGCCTGTTCGATAATGGCCCTCTGCCCGGTCCAGCGCTTTACTCCGTCCTTGTAGAAAGTGGGATTGGGATGGTAGCAGAACACGTTGGCAAAGCGGAAAATGTAGTATCTGAAGCCGTACTTTGCCCCATAATGGGCTATGATATCGCAGGCGGCGTTCTTTGTAATGGCGTATATGGAGTGGTCGCTGTTCAGGGGGAAGCGGCTGGGGGCATCGGCCGGAATGGGCTTCTGCGAACCGTAGAGATAATAGACATCGGCGACGGTCCTTGCATAGACGAAGCGCTCGGCCTTAATCCTTACCATATAGTCCAGCACATTCATCGTGCCGAAGATGTTGGATTCCACGAAGATACGCGGATTGTAGCCCTCGGTGGTGGCCGGCAGGGCAGCCGCAAAATGGACAATGGCATACACGCCCTCCTGGGGAAGGCGACTGAAGGTGTTCTCGTCCAGGATATCCATCGAAATGTATTCGATGCCGTGGTCGGCAAAAAAGCCGTTGTCGCTCGGCCTGTGCCCTACGGCTACCACTTCAAATCCGACTTCCTTCAGGTGCAGGGCGGAATAGCAGCCTATTTTCCCCGTAGCACCGAATACGACTACCTTTTTCATACTTGTGAATCTATTTTGACAGAGTTTGCCACTATACTGTTAATTGCCTCCAGACGGGACTTTACTGCAGCGGCACTGTCCCCTTTTACTATTACTTCTCCGTAGCGTGAAAGCGAGCTGGTGATGGGTCCCACAATGCTGCCGGGAGCAAGGCCGAGCCTGAAATGCTTCACATCCGGGGCCGATGCGGCCGCTTCCAGCGCCGAATTGTCAATTGAAAGCACCCTGCCTTCCGGAAGCCGGAAGAAAGCGATACCGGAGGCGTCGGACTTAAGCGGAGGAAGCTCAGGCTGCATTCCGGCGGCTATTCTGAGCACTGCGTCTTCCATATTGACACCGGTTGAGAGCGGAACCAGATGCGAGGTAATGAAGTCTCCGCCCAGCCTGGGTGAGGTTTCTATGACGAAGATGCCGCGAGGGTTAATCTTGACCTCGGTATGTGAAGGGCAGTTGTCAAAACCAAGGCACTCCCCTGTCCCGGCAACGATACGCCGTATCTCTTCCTTCTGGCTGTCGCTCAGGGCGGCCGGCTGTACGTGGCCGAGTTCTACGGTATGAGGGAAGGGCGTTATCCTTTTTTCAGTAAACTGGAGGACTGTGCTACTACCGCCGAGATGCAACGATTCTATGCTGTACTCGTCCCCTTCTATGAATTCTTCGGCAAGGACGGAGTCCAGATGCGAGAAGGAGAGAGCATCCGTAATTGCTGTGGAAAGCTCTTCCCTGCTGCGGCATACCACGACTCCGCGGCTGCCTGAATTGTCCCGGGGCTTGATTACCAGAGGCAGCTCAAGGCCTTCGGTATCGGCAATGTTTCGTACAATCCGGCCTTTGGCGCAGGGAACGCCTGCCTTTATGAAAGCCTCTTTCATCAGCTGCTTGTCGGTGCTGGCAATGGCAGTCCTTTCACTCACGAAAGGAAAGCCGTAACGCTCAGCAATTCTGGCCATCATCCTCAAAGGCTTGTCGGTGGAAGCGGTCACTACGCCGTCGATGCCGTATTTTTCCACCACGGCGCAGGTCCCTTCGTAGTCCTGGCCTCCGACTGTCTCGAACGCATCGCAGGCCGATGCGGCAGGAGCGTCTCCGCAGGGATCGATACCTACGGTGTAAAAGCCCATCGCCCGGGCCCGTTGTATGATGGAAAGCTGCAGCGGACCGCAGCCGAATACTAGAAGGCGTTTCATTAGTACAAATATCGAAAAATAACTCAAGAACAGCAAATTTTTAGCTGCCGATTATATATATTTGCAGCTATGGATGCTGCGCAAGTATCATATCCTGCAGGCCTCCAGGCCCTGCTCGCCCTTAGTCTGATTCTCCAGGGGCAGAATGAGGCTGTGCTTGAGGAGCCTTTTCAGGATTACCTTGACAGGCTTGAGGATCTTCAGGCCTCGCAGCTTCTGGACGTCATTGCCGCGGCTTCCCGCCTGCTGGAAGCCGAGAGCCCCGTTCAGGCGCCTCCCCTTCTTATCACGGGCAGCTACAGGATTTTCGTAGGGAGCCTTTCGGGCCCAGAGCTCCGTATGAGGCCTATGGTAAAGGCCCTCTTTCTTCTGATGCTGCGTCATCCGGAGGGAATACTGCTGAAGGATATAGCCGATTATGAGCCGGAATTGTCACATTTTTATTCAGCCGTTTCCTGCAGTGATTCTCCTGAACGTATCGCGTCAAGCCTTCAACGCCTCATTAATCTGGAAAGCCGCGAAGTAAACGTGAGTGTAGCGCGTATTAGAAAAGCGGTTGAAAACGTAATAGATAAGTCCAAAGCGGCAGCCTACTTGCCTTCCGGAGACTACGGCGGGCCTAAGCGGATTAGGCTGGACAGGCGTTTTGTTTATTGGCTTGATTAGGACAAAAGCGGACAGATTATTTTAAATTCGATAGGATTAAAAATTCATCGGCCTGTTGCATCACTGCGACAGGCCGACTACTTAACCTAAACTTAAACTATGAAAAACTTCGCTGCAAATATAAGTAATTATTTCATTTATACAAACTATTTGTGGCGAATTTTTGCATATTTAAGTAATAATAGTTTCTCTCCATAGTCCAAAAAGGATATTTTAGCCTTCAAATCCGGAATCTGCCCGATTATTTCTATCACTTTTCCTTCCCCAAATCGGTTGTGTTCTATCCGGTCTCCGGCCTTGAATGAGGACATAGGATCCGGTACGAAATCCGGGGTCTCCGGAGGCTTCGGCCTTGAGGCGATGGCTGAGCGTATTTCTCCTATCGTGCGGCCGGAAGGCACGCTCGGTTTTGTCTCCGGCGCAGGCTTGGGTTTCCAGCTGTAGCCGCCGGAGCCGAAGCTGAAGCGGGAGGATGAGAAGGCTTCATCGGCCCTCTGGGTGGTAAACGCTTCTTTCCTGAGCGGATTCTCGATATACTGGGGCGCCATTTCACGCAGGAAACGGCTTGGGAGGTTGGCCTCGTGTTTCCCGTTTCTCATACGGGTATCGGCAAAACTCAGCGCTACGGCCTTGCGGGCACGGGTTATGGCAACGTAGAACAGCCGGCGTTCCTCTTCTACTTCCCTTTCGGTGAGCATCCAGCCGCCCGAGGGGAAGAGGTTCTCCTCCATACCGGCTACGAAGACGTAGGGGAATTCCAGGCCCTTTGCAGTATGGACTGTCATAAGGGCGACCCGGTTTGCCCCATCCTCTTCCGTGACGTCTACGTTCGAAAGCAGGGAGACGCTTTCCAGGTAGTCGGAAAGGGTTGTGGTCTGAAGGGCGCTCGCAGGGATCTCGGTAATATCGGCATAGCCTTCCTCAAGTGCCAGGGTTTCAAGCTGTTCCGCCGTCTTTTCTTCCACGTGCAGCTTTACCGAGTTAAGCAATTCTTCCACATTGGCAAAGCGGGACTGCCCCTCTATGGAGGTATCGGCCTTGAAGAACATATATATTCCGCTTTCCTTGGCAAGGGATATGGCAAGGTCGTAGGCGTCGCTGACGGGAGCCTTCTTGGCGAAGTCTTCCATCATTGTGGCAAAGGCCGATATCCTTGCTGCGCCGGCGCCTTTGAGGCCGAAAGCCTCCAGTCCTTCGAGGCCGGCCGCCTGCATCAGGGAGACGCCTTTTTCCTGCGCGGCAAGCTCCAGGGCTGCAAGGGATGTACCGCCTATGCCCCTGGCAGGACGGTTCACTATGCGCCTGAAGGCTTCGTTGTCGTTGGGATTCACCGCAAGTTTCAGGTAGGCCATCACATCCTTGACCTCGGCCCTCTCGAAGAAGGAGTTTCCCGAGTATATCATATAAGGAATATTGCGGCGGCGGAGCTGCTCCTCCAGGGCCCTGGACTGGGAATTGGTGCGGTAGAGGACGGCGAAATCGGCATAGGCGGCGTGGTCGCTGCGCATACGGTTTATTATGGCCGATGCGATGGCCGAGGCTTCGTCCATCTCGTTCCCGCTGTGGATAAGGCGTATCCTCTCACCTTCGTCGCCCATCGATACGCAGTTCTTCGGGATACGGCCTTCATTCTTGGCAATGAGGGTATTCGCGGCATTGACTATATTCCTGGTGGAACGGTAGTTGCGTTCAAGGCGGAAAAGCTTTGCTTCCGGGAAATCCTTCTGGAAATTCAGGATATTCTGTATCTGGGCTCCGCGGAAACCGTAGATTGACTGGGAATCGTCGCCCACCACGCAGATATTGTGGTGTTCTTCCGAGAGCTTTTTCAGTATGATATACTGGGCCATATTGGTATCCTGGTACTCGTCCACGAGGATGTGGGAGAACCTTGAAGCTATGGTCTTGCGTGCTTCAGGGCTGTTTTTCAGGAGCAGGTTCGTATACAGGAGTATGTCATCGAAGTCCATTACCCCGCTCTTCTTGCACTGCTGGCAATAGGTGGCGTATATCTTGTAGATATCCGGCTTCTTGTGCATCCTGTCGTCGTCCAGGTAACCGCCCGCCCCGTTGGCATAAGGCGTGGGGGTTATGAGGTCGTTCTTGGCCTTGGATATGCGGGACTGCACCTCCTTGGGCTTGTACATCTTGTCATCCAGTCCAAGTTCCTTTATGCAGTGCTTTACGGCGCTTACGGAATCGGAAGTGTCGTAGATGGTGAAACTGTTGGGAAAGCCGATAAGGTCGGCAAATTCTCTCAGGAAGCGGATAAACACGGAATGGAAGGTCCCCATCCATAGCCGGCGTGCCTTTCTCTCCCCCACCATCACGGATATCCTGTCCTTCATCTCCCCTGCGGCTTTCTTGGTAAAAGTAAGCGCAAGGATACGCTCGGGCGGGACTCCAAGTTCCACCAGATAAGCTATTCTTGAGGTAAGCACCCGGGTCTTTCCGGATCCTGCGCCTGCCACTATGAGCATCGGCCCTCTCTCACATTCTACAGCTCTGCGCTGTTCGTCATTCAGATCTTCCAGTATTTTGCTCGACATACGCACGTTTTGGTGTCGCTAAATTACTAAATTTTTCGTAACTTCGCGCGGTATTTTGTAAATACACAAAAACACTTTATAATAATGTCCAACAATCTCGATTTGAAAAAGGGCCTCGACATTCCCATCAAGGGCGCCGCGGCTCCCGAAGTCATCAAGAGCGTGGCGCCCGGCATCGTGGCTGTAAAGCCCACCGATTTCAAGGGTTTCGTACCCCGTCTCCTCGTTAAGGAAGGCGATACGGTGCTTGCCGGCTCCCCCGTGATGGCCGACAAACAAAAGCCGGAGATCCTGCTCACCGCCCCTGTTAGCGGCACAGTACAGCAGATAGTCCGAGGCGAAAAGAGAAAATTGCTTGCGGTGCTCATCAAGGCCGATGAAACTCCCCGCTACACGGACTTTGGCGCTAAGATTCCCGAGACTGCGGAGGCAGTGAAGAAGCTCCTCCTGGAAAGCGGCCTCTGGGTATCGCTCGTGCAGCGTCCGTACGGGATCGTCGCCAATCCTTCAGACACCCCCAAGGCAATTTTCATTTCATCATTCAGTACAGCTCCCCTGGCTGCCGACACCGACTTCACCCTCGGTGATTCCCTTGCCGATATCCAGGCCGGTGTGAACGCCCTGGCAAAGATTGCCACCGTCCACCTGTCCATCAACCGCAAGGTGGAGAGCAGCACCCCCTTCCACAAGGTGGAGAATGCTGTACTGCACGTCGTGAGCGGTCCGCACCCCGCGGGCAACGTAGGCGTACAGATCAGCCACATCTCTCCCGTATGCAAGGGAGAAATCGTCTGGACCGTATCTCCGCTTCACGTAGCCGCCCTCGGCCACGTAATCAACAGCGGCAAGCTGGATCTCGTGCGCAAGGTGGCCGTTACCGGTCCCGCAGCAGAGAAGACCGGCTATGTGGTGGCCCTTCCCGGTACTCCCGTCAGTGAAATCACCAAGGTGGAAGGCGACGTGCGCGTAGTGGGAGGCAATGTCCTTGACGGCTGCCTGCTCGCTCCCGATTCCTATCTGGGCTTCTTCGACGACCAGATCACCCTTCTCCGTGAAGGCCGTGAGCGCGAGTGGTTCGGCTGGGCCAAGCCCTTCCGCCCCAAGGTTCACAGCAGTTCCTGGTGCTACTTCTCCTGGCTCACCCCTTCCAAGAAGTACGATATGGACACCAACCTTCACGGCGGTCCCCGTGCCTTCGTCCAGACCAAGTGCTTCGAGGATGTGACCCCTATGGATATCTTCCCCATCTATCTTATCAAGGCCTGCCTTGCCGGCGACATCGAGAAGATGGAGAAATTCGGTATCTACGAGGTTATCCCCGAGGATCTTGCCCTCTGCGACTACGTAGATCCTTCCAAGAACGAAATTCAGGCCATTATCCAGAAGGGTATCGACCTGATGATTAAAGAAATGGCATAGCTATGGCAGATCAGAACAAACCCGGCCTTTTTGAAAAAGGCGGCAAGCTGTACTGGCTTCATTCTTCGATAGATGCCTTTGACACCTTCCTGCGCGTTCCCGGCACAGTTACCCGCCGAGGCGCACACGTACGTGACGGCATCGACCTCAAGCGCGTGATGATTATGGTTGTAATAGCCCTGGTCCCCGCCGCGCTCTTTGCAATGTACAATGTAGGTTACCAGACCGCCCACACCTACTCCCTGGACTGGGGCTTCTGGAATATGTTCTGGTACGGCCTCCTGAGGATGCTTCCCCTGTTCGTGGTTTCCTACCTCGTCGGCCTGGGCATCGAATTCGCTTCGTCCCAGATCCGTGAGGAAGAAGTGAACGAGGGATACCTGGTAACCGGTTTCCTCATTCCGCTCATCGTTCCCGTGGACGTACCCCTGTGGATGCTGGCCCTTGCCGTTGCTTTCTCCGTGATCTTCGTGAAGGAAGTCTTCGGCGGTACCGGAATGAACATCTGGAACCCCGCCCTGGTGGCACGTGCATTCCTCTTCTTCTCCTACCCTTCAAGTATGTCGGGCTCCTCGGTATGGGTTTCCAAGACCTGGGTGCCTTCCCTGAAGGGCGTGGATGCCATTTCTACCGCTACTCCCCTCGCCATCGCCCACGACGGCGGCGTACAGGGCCTGTCGGACGCCGGTTATTCCTTTATGGACCTGGTCTGGGGCCTTATCCCCGGATCTACCGGTGAGACCAGCGTAGTGGCCATCCTCATCGGCGCCATTATCCTCGTATGGACCGGAGTGGCTTCCTGGAAGATTATGCTCAGCTCCATCGCCGGCGGCCTCCTGGTAGGCTGGCTCGGTCAGCTTGGCGGAGGCATTCCCGCTTATTACCATATTGTAATGGGCGGCTTCCTCTTCGGCTCCGTATTTATGGCAACCGATCCCGTGACCGCAGCACAGACCGAAACCGGCAAATGGATTTACGGTTTCCTCGTCGGTGCCCTCGCAGTCGTGGTTCGTCTGTGGAACCCCGGTTATATGGAAGGTATGATGCTGGCCATCCTGCTTATGAACACCTTCGCACCTCTGATTGACCACTGCGTGGTAAGCGTCAGTATCAAGCGCCGCGCCAAGAAAGCTTTAACCGCCTAAAGGAATTGCGCTATGAATACAAACAATAATATCTATACTGTCGTTTACACCAGTGTAATCGTAGTGGTGGTCGCCGCCCTTCTGGCTTTCGTTTCGCAGAGCCTCAAGTCGCGTCAGCAGGCCAATGAAAAGGCCGATACCATCTCCCAGATGCTCACCGCCGCAGGCTTCGGCACCAAGGCCGAATTCCAGAAAATCGGCAACGCAGCAGTCCTCGACAAGTATGCCCAGGAAATCGCCGAGGCATTCATCGTGAACCCCGAAGGCGAGAAAGTGGCCGATCTTCCCCTGGACGAAGTCTACTCCCCTTCCCAGCTCAAAGCCCAGAATTACAAACTCAAGGGCAGTGACGTTCCCGAACTCCCCGTGTTCGTCTTCAAGAACGGACTTACGGTAGTTCCCGTTTACGGTGCAGGCCTCTGGGGTCCCGTCTGGGGCTATGTGGCCTTCGAAGAGGACGGCGTTACCATCAAGGGCGCCTACTTCGACCACGAGTCTGAAACCGCCGGCCTCGGCGCCAGGATCAAGGACGATCCCGCCTTCCAGGCCGAATTCCAGGGCGAGAACGCCGACTGGGAGGCCGATGTCAAGGTCTTCGAGATCGTGAAGGGCGGTTCTCCCAAGAATGCCGACGGAAGTGAAATTATGGATAACCGCATCGATGCCATCACCGGTGCCACTATGACTTCCATCGGCCTCGAGAACGCCATCCAGACCTGGCTCAAGGGCTATTCAAAGTATTTCTCTTCCAAGGAGCAGCCCGCTCCCGCAGAAGAGGCAGCAGAAGAAGTTACGGAGGAATAAGCGATGAATGCAAAACTCAAAGAAACCATTCTGAACCCTATATTCAAGGGTAATCCCATTACCGTGCTGGTGCTGGGCATCTGCTCCTCGCTTGCAGTTACGGTAACGCTCAAGGGAGCCTTGGTAATGGCCCTGTCCGTAATTGTCGTTTGCGGCATTTCCAGCCTTATCCTTTCGATGCTCCGGAACACCATTCCCGGCCGCGTACGTATAATCGTACAGCTGGTTGTGGTAGCTATGATGGTAATCCTGGTGGACCAGATCCTCAAATCCTTCGAAGCCACCTATGCCATCGACAAGCAGCTCTCCGTCTATATCGGCCTTATCATCACCAACTGCATCGTGATGGGCCGTATCGAAGCTTTCGCCCTTGGAAACAAGCCCTGGCCCAGCTTCCTTGACGGTGTCTCCAACGGCGCGGGTTACGGCCTCATACTCCTTATCGTGGCCTTCTTCCGTGAGCTGCTGGGCAGCGGTACTCTCTTCGGCGTGGACGTCCTCAACTGGATGGGCTACGTTCCCAACAACCTTGTTATCCTGCCTCCCTTCGCGCTCATCCTCCTCGGATGCATCGTGTGGGTGCAGCGCAGCATTCAGAAAGACCTTCAGGAAAAGTAATGCCCTATGGAATATCTTAGCTTATTCGTAAAGTCCATCTTTGTGGACAATATGATCTTCGCCTACTTCCTGGGAATGTGTTCGTTCCTGGCTGTGTCGAAGAATGTAAAAACGGCCGCAGGCCTGGGCGTAGCAGTTATTTTCGTACTGCTGGTAACCCTTCCCATCAACTACCTGCTCAACCGTTTCGTGCTGGCTCCGGACGCCCTCATCCCGGGTGTTGACCTGAGCTTCCTCAGCTTTATCGTATTTATCGCCGTGATCGCCGCTATCGTGCAGGTGGTGGAGATGGTGGTAGAGAAGTTCTCCCCCGAGCTCTATTCCTCGCTGGGTATCTTCCTGCCTCTGATCGCCGTCAACTGCGCCATCCTGGGCGGCAGCCTGTTTATGCAGCAGAAAGACTTCGGCAACCTCGGTGAGGCCACCGTATATGCCCTCGGCTCCGGCCTGGGTTGGTTCCTTGCCATCGTAGCCCTTGCCGCCATCCGCGAAAAGATGGCCTACTCCAATGTTCCGGCTGCCCTCAAGGGCCTTGGCATCACCTTCATAACCGTGGGTCTTATGGGTATCGCCTTTATGACCTTTATGGGTATTCAACTTTAAGGAGGACGCACTTATGGGTAATACAATTATCGCATCAATCGCAGTCATCCTTGTAGTGACTCTGATCCTGGTGGCCCTGCTGCTTTGGATCAAGACCGCCCTCACTCCTTCCGGTTCCGTCAAGATCTCCATCAACGGCGGTTCCAGGGAACTTGAGGTAACTCCCGGCTCCGACCTTATGCACACCCTTGCCGACCAGGGCATCTTCCTGCCCTCGGCCTGCGGCGGTAAGGCCAACTGCGGCCAGTGCAAACTCCAGGTCCTGGAAGGCGGCGGAACCATCCTTCCCACCGAAACCGGTTTCTTCTCCCGCAAACAGATCAAGGACGGCTGGCGCCTCGGCTGCCAGGTAAAGGTGAAGGACAATCTCCAGATTGCCGTTCCCGAAAGCGCCCTGAGCGTGAAGAAGCTGGAGTGCGAAGTGGTCTCCAACGAGAACGTGGCCACCTTCATCAAGGAATTCACCGTACGTCTTCCCGAAGGCGAGCACATCGACTTCAAGTCCGGTGAGTACATCCAGATCGATATCCCCGAATATGAGGCCGATTTTGCCGATATGGGCGTTGCCGATATCTACAAGGGCGACTGGGAAAAGTACGGCATCACTTCCCTGAAGTACCGCAATACCGTTCCCACCATCCGCGCCTACTCGATGGCTTCATATCCGGCCGAGAAGGACCTCATCAAACTGAACGTGAGAATTGCCACTCCTCCGTTTGACCGCAGCCAGCCCAAGGGCGTATTCAAGTTCGTGCCCGGCGTTCCTCCGGGAATCGCTTCCACCTATGTGTTCTCCCGCAAGAAGGGCGACAAGGTGATGATTTCCGGCCCTTACGGAGAGTTCCTCCTTCCCAAGGACGACCCCGACACCCAGGAATACATCTTCGTGGGCGGCGGTGCCGGTATGGCTCCCCTGCGCAGCCACATTATGCACCTGTTCAAGACCCTCAAGACAAAGAAGCCTGTACGCTTCTTCTACGGCGCCCGCGCCCTCGTGGAAGCCTTCTATCTGGAAGACTTCGCCGAGATTGAGAAGGAGTTCCCGAACTTCCACTTCACCCTTGCCCTTGACCGTCCCGATCCCGCAGCCGATGCCGCCGGTGTCAAATACACTCCCGGCTTCGTGCACAACGTGATGTACGAGACCTACCTCAAGGACCACGAGGCTCCGGAGGACATCAAGTACTTTATGTGCGGCCCTCCTATGATGGTCAAGTGCGTGAACGAGCTGCTCGATTCGCTGGGCGTAGCCCCCGAGAGCATACTCTACGACAACTTCGGAGGTTAATCCTCCAAGGCTTTTCAAAGTCCCGGAAGCAAGCGCTCTCCGGGACTTTTTTTATTATCGGCATTAAAAAACACTTGGGAATAATAAGAAACTTAAAAATCTGCATTTTCTTTTTTAAGATTGGCTAATCTTCCGGAATCTGTGATATAGCTTTGCGGCAGGATGAATTGAAACGAATATGCGAATCCAGCAAACACACATAGGCCGGAACATCTCTAACGCCACTTCTGCCTTGCACTCCCGCAGCCGCATATCTGCGGCACTAGTAACTGTGATTCTGCAGTTTCCGGCCTTTTTTTCCTGCCATATACCATATAATGACGATAATACCGCCCCGGGGCTTAGCTTGAAGCTGAACTGCCGTGCATCGGCTCCGGAGGCCCTCAATCTCTTCTTCTTTCACGACCGGGCTCCTATGCGCCTGGATTCATATCAGCAAATAAGTCTTCCGGAGCAGACTTCCCGGATTTACGGGCTCTCTGGAAGCGGCGGACACCTGCTGCAGGCCATTTCCTCTAAGGCGGGAGATACCGGGCAGTGGGCCGGCATACAGTACTATGGAAACCTACAGACAACGCTTTTCTCCCTCGCCGATGAAGACCCTTCACGGCCAAAGCTTGTCGGAAGCACCACCCTGGAAGCCGGACGTTCGCGAACAGGCGAACTGGACCTCTCTCCCGTCCTCTGCGCCGTCCGGATACGGTCTGTGGCCTGCGACTTCAGCGAAAGGCCCTATTCCGGCAGCAGTCTTTCTGTAAGTCGGCTCTTTCTGCTGCACGCCGGAGTGGAAATACGCCCGCTGGAGCCGGGCTGCAGGCCCGTGTCCTGGATTAACAGCGGTTCATTGGAAACTGAGGCCGTAAACCGCCTTCCAAGGCCCTGGATGCTGCTTTTAGAAAATCTTGGAGATGTAACGGAGCGAAGAATAAGCCCTGGCTGGACTCTGTATTGCTACCCGAATCCTTCTTCAGGGGATGTTCCCGGCTCTCCACCCACTCGCCTTGTCATCGAGGCAACGCTGCTCGGGCACACCTGCTACTATCCTATAAGCCTTCCTCCAATGGAAATGGGCACGCTCTGCGAAATGGACATTACCATCCGGCGAATGGGTACGTCCGATCCGGACCTTCCTGCCGTAAGCGGCAGTGTTACGCTAAGCCACGCCATCCTGCCCTGGAATGAAGCCGAGCCCCAGACAGTTCCCTTCCTATGAAAGCATACCGTTATATATTATACCTGCTCCTCCTTACCGGATGCAGTGAAGTCCGGAATCCCGGGCATATCCAGGTTCGTATCCTCCTGGATCCGGGGCAGCCTGCCACCCGGGCAATGCTCCCTGACGACGGACTCCTCACCGATTACAATCTCTTTGTGCTTAATGAGTCCGGCTTAATGGAGGAGCAGGTTTTTATACCGGAAAGAAGTTTCAGCACGGAAAGCGGAAAGGCCGTGTACCACACCAGCCTGCTTGAGGGAGTCCCGTATGACATTTACGTGGTCGCAAATGCCGGATACCGTCTCCCCTGCCGGACTAAGGAGGATCTGGAGAGCTACCGTTACCACCTTGCCTATCCCGACGAATACAGCCGGGGCCTTCCTATGTGTGCTGTTGCAAGGGGCATAAAGGCCGCTTCCATAATGGAAATACCCCTCCGGAGATGTATGGCAAGGCTGGATCTGGAGATTGACCGGAGCGTCCTGGATGCCGATGTGAACTTTACCGTAGAATCGGTCAGAATCGGCAACTGTCCCTCGTCGGTACTCCTTTTCGGCCCAAGCAAGGCTCTTAACGCGGGAGACTGCTTTGCCGAAGGCTTCTCTCACGAGGGCCAGGCAGTAGCCGCACTGAACAGGGAAAGGGAGCCGGGAATAAGCGATACATTGCCCCTCTTTATGCTTGAAAATATGCAGGGCGATCTTCTTGAACACGTCCAGACCGCGCAGGGCAAGGTATTTACCAGCGGGCAGTATGCTTCAGTCTGTTCATATATAGAACTGCGTGCATCCTATCGCAGCGACAGTTACCACAGCCTTCCCGGACAGCCTTTGGTGTACCGCTTCTATCTCGGCGAGAATCTGAACAATTTCGACGTATGCCGGAACAGCCGTTACAGAATAAGGGTCCGGCCAGAAGGAAGCGGGCTCAGCGAAAACAGCTGGAGAGTGGACAAGGGCGGCCTTGTGCCGGAAATACGCTTCGAACTGCACCCTGCCTCATACAATGAATGCAGGATAGGCGACGATTTCAGAATCTGGTGCGAGGTCAAGCCTGACGGGACCCCTATGGAGATTGAACCGCTAGCCTGGGACGATGACGAGGAGGTCCACAAACTGTACAGCTACACGATTGACCCTGACGGCAATGGCCTCACAATCCACACTTGGAAGGGAGGCACCGCAGTGGTATATTTCAAGGCTGGCGAACCGGTGAACCGGGACACCCTTGCGATGGTGGTAATTGGGCCCTAGAATAGCTCCGGAGCATCTTTTAACAGAGGATGATGCTTATCCTTTTCCGAAAGGATTACGGCATCGGCAGGAAGCTTCCAGTCTATGGCAAGGTCGGGATCATTCCACGCAATGGCCCCTTCCGATGCGGGTGCGTAGAAGTTGTCGCACTTGTACTGGAATACGGCCTCGTCGCTCAGGACGGCAAAGCCGTGGGCAAAGCCGCGGGGAATGAAGAACTGGCGGTGATCCTCCCCGCTCAGTTCCACGGATACATAGGAGCCGAAAGTGGGTGAGCCACGGCGGATATCAACTGCGACATCAAGGACACGGCCTTTGACGACACGAACCAGCTTGCTCTGGGAATGTTCCCCTTTCTGGAAATGCAGGCCCCGCAGGACACCGTAGCTGCTCTTGCTCTCATTATCCTGCACGAAATTGATGTCCAGGCCGGTTTTGGCTGCGAATTCGGCAGCGTTGAAACTCTCGAAGAAATAGCCGCGTTCGTCTTTGAAAACCCTGGGCTCCAGAATGAGGACGCCCTCTATGGCTGTTTTGATTACTTCCATATCTTCTCTGTCAAATAATTCATAAGTCGTGCGAACATCCTAAGATGCCCTCCCTTAAGGAATCGGCTGCTGAAACCGGCGCCATAAATGCGGTCCATATCCTTTCTTTCAGCCTCTGAAAGCAGTGGATCGGAATGCTTCAGTATCCGGCGTATCTGCAGCCCCATACAGCCGCCGTGCCTTGTATAGGCTGCCTTCTTGTAGAAAGGCAAACCCCGCCTCCAGTAGGCCAAGGCCCTGTTATATATGCTCTTACCGGGAGCGCAGAACAAGGCCTTGGGCTCAATTCCCTTAAGGCGGAGAAGCCTGGTAAGGCCGCTTTCATAGCGCTGACAAACTTCCTCCTTGCTGCTGCAAGGCCCTACTCCCATAATGAAGTCCCGGAACCACTTGCTGCGGAACACTTCTTTCCTGAAACCCAGGAACCAGGACTGGAGATGCTCGTTCCCTCTGCGGGAAGGATGCCAGACCAGGCCGAAAGCCGGACTGCCCAAAGCTTCCATCCTGTCCAGATACGGCTCAAGCGAATAGAGAGGCCCTGCCACGGAATCGTTCAGAAAGTACAGGACATCGCAGGAGTCGGTATCCAAAGCCGCGAAACAGCGCTTGTAGGAGCCAAAATCGTACTCTCCGTGATGCTTGCTGTAAACCACATCCACATCCAGGCCATCCCACTCGGAAGAAGCCACGGCACAGTCAGAAGCGATAATGACGCGGCCAAGCGGCAGGAGGGCACGGATAAGATAGCGTACGCCCTCCCCCGCCTTACCCTGGGGATCATAGTGAGCAAGAAGGAATACCCGCGTCATTTGCCGTGCTTGCTAAGGTTGAACTTAAGGCCGAAGATGGTGAGTATCTTGTCTCTCCGCGGCGCCACCCTTTCCAGGGAGAATACCCATTTGAATACCGGCGAAAAAGCCCTCGCTATCTGATGCCTGCGGTATGCGGCCTTGTCCATAATGATGGGCGCTATGCTGAAGCCTTCGGCCGTTATTACCATAGAAAGGATGCGCTCGTACACGTGGGCAAGGCTTCCGGTCGAATGCGATACTGACTGACCGCCGAAGGATTCGGCCGTAAGGTCCCCGTCGCGGACGAAGGAATAGGGATACATACGGGCCATAAACATAGTGCCGGCGCAGAAGATATCCCCCTCGTTGTGCAGGCCTATGCGGTGAAGTTCTTTCTTCAGGGCCGATGTATCCTCGACCAGGCCAAGGGAAAGATGGCGTATCAGCAGGCCGTTGCACACCATTCCAACCTTGGTATCACGCCTGATGATATTAAGCGCACTGCGGAACTGACGCGGGCTTTCGAGCAGGGCGTCCACCAGCAGGTTGCGCCAACGGTAACCCTTCATATCCAGGCCGTTGATACGGTTGGTCTCGTCCGAAGGCCCCTTGGTGTGCAGTTTGAGGACAAGGTCGTAGTCGTCGGGATTCACCGCCCTCAGAGCCTTGATAAATGGCCAGATATCGTATCCCACATTCTCCACTTCCAGGAAGCGGGCATCGGGGCGGAAGGCGCGTATCTTGGCCTCAGTCTCGGGATCCGGGTTGTTCCAGGTACACAGAAGGTCCCATTTGCAGCCATTGATGCTCTTCAGCTTCCCTATGAACCAGGGGACCTGGTCCTTGTAATAGATATGGAGGTGGACCAGGAGTCTCAGGCCGGATCCGTTGTTGCCGATAGAACGGGTCTTTTTTGCCACTTTCATTTTCCTGAGCTTCCTTTTCATTATCAGCTGCTGCACGAGCAGTACCCGATGGAAAGGCATCAGGGGCAGATGCAAGGCCTCTTTGCGAAGATACGGACGCTCCTTGAAAAGCCCCGGATCCAGGCTGATGCCAACCCAGGCGGCACGTAGCAGGATATCATCTCTCACAACAGACATACTGCCCATCTTGCCCCTGGAGATCTCGTGTTCGTACAGGTCCAGATAATTGCGGGCCATCTGTCCGCGGCGTTTTGCCTTGCCCATCCGTGTGGCGGCCGATGGATTATCCCTCCGGTAATGCACCAGGGGCAGGGGCAGCCGCACTATGCTGTTGGCCTTCCAAAGCAGCTGGGTGACCACCACTATATCCTCGTGCATTGCGTGGACGGGGAAGAAAAGGCCTTCGTAAAGGCTGCGGCGGGCCATTTTGTTCCAAAGATAGCCATAGGCGGCGTCACGGTACAGGCGCCTCATATACTTCTTCTTGTTCTGTACGGTATAGTTCCTTTCCCTGTCGCGTTTGCGCCTTTTGCCATACTCCTTCCAGAAGTCGTAATAGATAAGGTCGGCGTGGGTATGGGCAGCGCAGCGGGCAAGCTGCTCAAGTGCGTCCGGTACCAGCGAATCGTCAGAATCCAGATGCACTATATAATCGCCCTTGGCTTCCTTGAGCCCGGACAGCCTTGCCTGAGGCAATCCGCCGTTCTCCTTGTGGATAATCTTCACACAGTCTTTAAGCGCAGGGAATTCCCCATCCAGAACGGCCTGGAAACGCTCTATCGCGGCATCCGGCGTGCCGTCGTCGACAACAATCACCTCCATCCGCCTGTATGTCTGTGACAGGACGGAACGAGCGCAGCACTCGATATAGTCTTCGGTCCCATAGACCGGGATTATCACCGAAATGAGTGGTCCGTAATTCATAGTTCAATAAGATTATCGGCCATAGAGCCGGGAACAATGTCTTTTTTATAATTCAGTTTCTGGAGGAAAGTTCCCTGCCGGCACTGCTCCAGAAGTTCCTTGCTGAAAGGCTGGTCCTGCACATCCTGGATGCGGTGCACCGGTCCCATCGGCAAAGAAGGCATAGCGTCGAAGAGCTTTCCGGCGTCGGGGAAACTCTTTATGAGTGTGCACAGCAGCATCTGGTGTACGAAATAGCTTACGGGAGCCTTTTCTGCCTTCCAGTAGCGCAGCATCATATCGGCCCAGGCCTCCAGGAGCGGATGCGAGGGGGCCGATACTATGAAGAAGTTCTGGAATTCGGTAAAGCCGAAGCGGGAATCCTTTTCGGCCCTGAACATAAAGAGGGGGGCCGATGCAATATCTTCGGGAATGGCCGAATGCAGCAGGCAGGTGGAATCGGCCCAGATACCTCCGTGCTGTCTGAGGAGCTGTACGCGGCATATGTCGCTGAAATGGGCTGCCCTCATCTTTCCCTGCCGATAGCGGTCCCAGACGTAGCCCGGGATATCGGCCCAGTTTGATATGCTGCCCTCGTCAAGCACTTCAACGGGACAGCCGGCGTATTTCCTAAGGCTTGAAAGACAGGCTTTTACAAGCGCAGGAGCCTTGTCCTCGCCCTGGAGCCACATACTGAACATACGCTCTTCACTGCAGCCTTCAGGCACACCGCTGAAGGAGAACTCCTCGGGGAGATAGGCTTTCAGATAATCGGTATATATGGCACTGAGCGCCTCATTCCGCTTAAGGCGGCGGGCTGTCCTGTCCTTGAACGGAGAATTCAGAAGGTGCGCTTCTACCAGCACCCTGCCTTTTACTGCGAAATGAACCGTCATACCAAATCTTTAAAGCGTTCGGGGAGTCTTACGACCCATTTTATGCCCATCATCGCGGGCTTGTTCCAGGCATAGGGCGGCCTTACGAGAGTCTGAATTCTGCGGGCCCTGTCGCAGTATTTCTCAAAATCGCGGCAAGGCAGGCTGCTGACCAGCTTTGAAGTGCGGAGCCGCTTGCGCAGATGCCGCTGCCAACCCTGCTCCAGGCGAGAAGGATCGCTGAAGCGCTCTTTGATGCGCTCGGGATCGAAGTAGCCGAAATGAAGCAGATACAGGCCTTTCACGATATGGAAATTGCCGTGCCTTACACGGTGGAAGCCGCTTCCCCAGGCCAGGGGCCTGGTAATTACGCTGGCTTTCGTGTAACGTGTATCCAGAAGGGCATAGCGACGCTGGTGAAGGAAGGGACGGGACCCGTCTATCGGCCCTTCCTCCCCTTCCCTGCAGCCGAAGTCAAGGCCGAGTCCGGACAAGCTGCCCTTTGCAGGCAAAGTGCTTAAAAACGCCGCCAGACCGACGCCGAGGGCCGGATCGGCAATCAGGAATTCATCGGCATCAGTGCCGATAACCATATCATAACGCTTCAGTAGTTCGGCTGCTTTGGCACTCATTACGGCCACCCTGCCCTTGTCGTTGGAACGGACGTCGCTGCCTATCTTTTCCAGGACCTCGCAGTTTACGCCATCACAGAAAGCCGGCACCTGCTGGTCCAGACCGTCGAAGAAAACGTAAAGATTCTCCCGCCCAAGCTGCGCGCCATAGTATTCCACCCACTTGCGGAGGTAGAATTCGTCGTTGCGGACCATAGTTACAGCGGCAATCTTTTTCATACGCGTAAGTATTTGGCTGTGAAGGTATCGGCCTTGGAGGCGAGATCCTCGGGAGTGCCGGAAAAGACCAGTTCTCCGCCCTTGTCGCCGGCGTCGGGGCCCAGTTCCAGCACC
Organism: Bacteroidales bacterium; assembly: GCA_017961015.1. Lineage (GTDB taxonomy): Bacteria > Bacteroidota > Bacteroidia > Bacteroidales > UBA932 > Cryptobacteroides. Next base: position 25,680 of record JAGCYC010000017.1, read on the forward strand.
CAGTCGGCGCTGCGGATGACGTCCAGATTGTGCTCTACAACAATAACGCTGTGGCCCTTGGAGAGCAGGGCGTCGAAGCTGCGGAGAAGTTTCTCCACATCGTAGAAATGCAGGCCCGTGGTGGGCTCGTCGAAGAGGAAGAGTATCCTGTCCTTGCCCGTAGATGCGACGGAGAGGAAATATGCCAGTTTGATACGCTGGCTTTCTCCGCCTGAAAGCGTGCTGGAAGGCTGTCCGAGCTTGATGTAACCAAGCCCGACGTCTACCAGCGGCTGCAGTTTGCGGGCAATCTCACGGGCAGTCTCCTCCTTCTGTGCGCCAAAGAAGCCGATAGCCTCTTCCACGCTCATATTCAGGATGTCATCGACATTCTTACCCTTGTAGCGGACTTCCAGGATTTCGCTCTTGAAGCGCTTTCCGCCACAGGATTCGCATACCATAGTGACATCGGCCATAAACTGCATTCCGATCTTTATGAAGCCGTCGCCCTGACATTCGGGGCAACGACCGCCGTCCTGATTGAAGGAAAAATAGGAAGGTGTAAAACCGTTGATGCGGGCAAAAGGCTCGTCGCTCAGCAGTTTACGGATATCGTCGTATATCTTCAGATAGGTTACCGCATTTGAACGGGAACTCTTGCCGATAGGATTCTGGTCCACATATTCAACCCTCGTAATCCGGCTCAGGTCTCCAGCAAGACCCTTGAAAGTACCGGGAAGGTCGCCGGTTTCATTTATCCGGCGGTGCAGTGCAGGATAGAGGATATCCCCTACCAGCGAAGACTTTCCGCTGCCGGAAACGCCGCTCACCACGGTAAGGACGTTGAGGGGGAAGCGTACATCTATTTCCTTCAGGTTATTGTGCATTGCACCCTGGACTGTTTTGCTGTACTGCCAGGGGCGCTTTTCCCTTCTGTAAGGCTGCCTGATGCCCCTGAGGTACTGGAGGGTGAGCGAAGCATCCACATCGGCCTGGCTTTCCTTGCCGATGCTGCCGCTGAAGACCACCTCTCCCCCGTTGATTCCGGCCCTGGGGCCAAGGTCCAGGAGATAATCGGCCGCACGGATAATCTCGGGGTCGTGCTCTACCACAACCACCGTATTGCCTATATCGCGCAGGCGTCTCAGGACGGCGATAAGCCTGTCCGTATCGCGGGGATGAAGGCCGATGGAAGGTTCGTCCAGGATATACAGCGAACCCACCAGGGAACTGCCGAGAGCCGTCACAAGGTTCACCCTCTGGCTTTCGCCGCCGGAAAGGGTATTCATAGTCCTGTTCAGGCTCAGATAGCCCAGTCCCACGTCCCTGAGGCATTCCAGGCGGTAGCGTATCTCCTGTATGGCGTGGCTGGCAAGGGTCTGTTCGTATTCCGTCAGGCTCAGACTGTCAAAGAAGGAGAGCAGCTTCTCCACATCCATACTCAGCAGCTCGTGTATGTTCTTCCCGCCTATCTTTACCCAGAGCGCTTCCTTCCTGAGCCGGCTGCCGCCGCATTCGTGGCACTCGGTACGGCCGGAATAGCGGCTGAGCATATATTTGTACTGTATTTTGTAACGGTTCGCTTCCACCCATTCGAAGAATTCGCGTATACCTACGATGGAAGTTTCGTCTCCGGGGACCGAGCGCTCGTTCCAGATAATGTCCTTCTGCTTCTGGCTCAGCTTGCAGTAAGGCTCGAAAATGGGAATGCCGTACTTCTCGGAATTCCTTACAAGCTGGTCCTTGAACCAGCTCATCTTGTCCCCTCTCCAGCAGGCTATGGCGCCCTCGTATATGCTCTTGGTCTTGTCCGGGATTACAAGGTCCTCGCTCACGCCGACTATCTTGCCAAGCCCGCCGCACTCGGGACAGGCTCCGAGGGGGCTGTTGAAACTGAAAAGATACTCGTCCGGCTCCCGGAAAACCATTCCGTCCCGTTCAAAACGGCTGCAGAAATGCCTGAGCGGCCTGTCTCCTTCCCAGATATATACATCTCCGCCACCTTTGTCAAAGGCACTCTGGACCGAGGCATAGAGCCTGGCTTTGAGATCTTCGTCGTCCTTCGAAGCATCGCCGGTCTTTACGCGGTCTACAAGAAGATACAGACCCGAAGGATAGTTTCCGTCCAGCGGAAGCAGTTCCTCAATTGCAATAATTCTGGCCTCCTTAGCATCGAACATACGGCTGAAGCCCTCCTGCTTGAGGTCCAGCATAAGTTCTACCTTGTCTTCCCTCTGGTCCCAGGAAACCGGCGCGAGGATATAATAGGCCCCGGACGCCTCCAGGATGGCATTGACCACGTCTTTGACGCTGTCGGCGTGTACTAGTTCTCCGCTGACCGGGGAATAAGTGCGGCCGATACGGGCAAAGAGCAGCCTCATAAGGTCGTAGACCTCGCTGGTGGTGGCAACGGTGGAACGGGGGTTGCGCACATTCACTTTCTGCTCGATGGCGATTGCCGGAGGTATGCCTTCGATGGAGTCCACATCTGGCTTGGACATCTTTCCCAGGAACTGTCTGGCATAGGAGGAAAGGCTTTCGGCAAAGCGGCGCTGTCCTTCGGCATACAGGGTATCAAAGGCCAGGGAGGACTTTCCGCTGCCGGAAATACCGGTTACGACCGTAAGCGAATTGCGGGGAATCTGTACATTAATGCCCCTGAGGTTGTTCACCCGGGCATTCCTGATCACAATATTTCCCTGCTGTGGCATAGTTCACAAAGATAGTAAATATCTTTGATTACTCCGTCACTTTTTCCAGGAAAGGCTGGGGAATGTAAGATGTTACCACCGCCACTACACCTTCGATGGCAATCAGCAGACGGCGGTTTTTGCGGATGCGTTTGATGTAGCCCTCGGCCCCTGCAAAAGGCCCCTTCGTGACTCTGACTTTCTCCCCCGTCTTGAAGGCCGATAAGTCATCGGCCGAGAGGAACCTGAGGCCTTCGCCGCCCTGGCCGGTCACCATACAGAAGGCCTTCATCTGAGGGTCGGGGATTATTGCGAAGCCGCTGCGCTCGGGGTTCTTGAAAATGTAGGCTTGGGGCTTTCCAAGCCAGTTTTCAGAGTGAAGCTGAGAGTCCAGGGAGTCGATGTCATCCGCACTGCAGTGCACGAACAAAAGGCCGGCTACCAAAGGCTCCTTCTTGTATATGACAGGACCTTTCTGACAGTACAGGATGGAAGATCTGCTCTTTCTGGCGAGGGCCCTGGCAGCCTTCATATGGGCTTCGCCCTGCAATTGGGTAAGGCCGACCGGGACATATGTATCGGCCACATAATCCCCGAGCAAGTCTTCCATCCGGAGCGACTTGTTCTGGAAAACCTTGAGTGCATACCAGTGCAGTTCAGAGTCCATCGGCCGATAATCTTGGGTGTGCAAAAATACGCTTTTTTCAATTCTTAGCCAAATTGTCAAAAAAGTGGAAAAATTTTTGTGCGGGCCTTGCAGATTCAAAAAAATGTAGTACCTTTGCAATCCCGAAAGGGAAGTTCACTGAAAACTTGGTGCGGTAGTTCAGTCGGTTTAGAATACCGGCCTGTCACGCCGGGGGTCGCGAGTTCGAGCCTCGTCCGCACCGCAGAAACGGAGTTTAGGTCCTTGGACCTGGACTCCGTTTCTTAGTATATGGACCTCTCGAACTCGCGCCCCCTGCCCCCCTATTTCATAATCCATTTCTTCCCCAGCTGGTCTATAAGCCTGGACGGCAGCATCGATACCAGCAAAGGGACAAGTATATTGGTAAAGCCCGGAGCTATGCTCCTCCGGCCACGCTCGGAAGCCCTAAGCGCGCGTAAAGCAAGATAACGGGGACTGCGTATTACGCCTATTCCCTTGAGAAAGCGCCTGAGCCCGTCTCCAAGGGGATAAAGCCCAGTATCAATGGCCGATGGACGCACAGTGGTAACATATACACCAAAGGGCCTAAGCTCGTAAGAAAGGCTCTGGCCGAAAGACTTGAGATAGGCCTTGGAGGCCGAATAAATGGCAATTCCGGGAGCCGGGATGCGGGCTGTCATCGAAGACATTATTATAATGCGGCCGCTCCCCCTTTCCTTCATCCTTGCGCCGAAAAGGACGCAGATATCGGTGGTGCAGTCCATATGCAGCGCCATCATCGTGCGGGCCTTGGGAAGGTTCTCCGGACTCAGATACTCCATAAAGAACATACCCGCATTGCAGACGACGATTTCCGGAGAAATGCCCTTTTCGTCGCAGCAGGAAAGCAGTTTTTCCCCCGCCCCCTTCTCCGCAAGGTCAATGCACAGGGTCGGGGCCTCCATTCCGAATTCCCTGCGTATAAGGGCGGCTGCACTTTCGAGTTCATCCGGCCGGTTGCTCACAAGTACGGGCACAAAACCCTTGGCAGCCAGGAGCTTTGCGAACTCCAGGCCGATTCCTGAGCTTCCGCCCGTAACAAGTGCCGTCGCAGACATATCGGCATCAAATGTACATAAAATCTTTCGATTTTAGGCCAGTTGCATAAAAATCAAGACCCCATACTATCTTTGTGGCAAAGCGGACATGGCATCACTGCCTGCCGCACGATACTTTAAGTTTAACGGGCTTGGTGTCCCAAAATTTCGAATGCCTATGAGACAAGTATGCGGTCTTGACGTCCACAAAGATAGTGTCTTTGCGTGTATTCTCAATGAGAATGGCGTCGTTTTTCAAGAAAAGTTTGGCGTTTTGACTCCAGAATTGGAGCAATTGGCTGCTGCGCTTCAGGAACATGATGTCAGTGATGTGTGTATGGAGAGCACGAGTGTATACTGGATGCCGGTATGGCGGGTGCTTGAACCATATGTTGCAGAGCTCAAGCTGGTCAATCCCTACTTCATCAAGCAGTTGCCCGGAAAGAAGAGCGACGTGAAGGATGCGGAATGGATAGCGACGTGTCTGCTGAAGGACCTCATCCGTGGCAGTTATGTCCCGGGTGATACCATCCAGCAGCTCCGCCAATATGACCGGCGAATCTCTGACCTGAATGCCGAGTGTGTTCGTAAACTGGGCAAACTGGATGCTGCATTGCAGCGTTGCAATATCCGTATCAGCAACTATGTGGCGACTACTGACGGGAAGAGTTATAAAGAGGTGGTCCGTCTGTTGTCCGAAGGCATCCGCGACCCTGCCGAACTTCTGAAAGTCATTCACAGTCGCATCATCAACCGTGTTGGCAAAGAAGTGATTATCTCTTCTCTTACCGGCGTTATATCTGATACTGACATTGATGTCATACGCCAATTGCGTGAAGAGGTTGACCTCGCACAGCGCCACAAGGATGAGTGCCAGTCGAAGATGGATATCATTTGCCAGAAGTACTTTCCAGAACAGTTGAAGAACCTCCAGACCATACCAGGAATAAAAGGCCGTTCGGCCACAGCCATTATTGCAGAAGTGGGCTCAGATGTATCATCGTTCCAAGATGCCGCCCACCTTGTATCCTGGTGCGGACTGAAACCGAGAAACGAGGAAAGTGCTGGCAAGATCAAGGCAAGGAGCATTACCCACGGCAACCGGTATCTGAGAAAAACGCTGGTTGAATGTGCTTGGGCCGCATCCAAGACACAGGGATGTTATCTCAACAAGTTCAGTTACTATCAGACTGTTGTTCGCCGCAAGAACAAAATGAAGGTGCAGGTTGCCATTGCAAGGAAAATCCTGACAGCCGTTTGGTATGTCCTGCATGACCATGTCGCTTACCGCGACTATACTCCAGATATTGTTCCGGCTGCTTAGTCGGTCGGTCCAATATATACCGCATACTGTAAGGTCACTATCTTTGTGGTGGTTCGTCCCCGTTCTTCAAATTGGCTAACGCTCTATGCGGCTTAGGAGGCCTGTTTGAACCGTAGAGTTCGTAGAGGAAAGTGTTTTATTATATCGATCCCGGCAACCCTTGTCGGAAGCATTGTTACGCGCTCCAGTGATGCCACGTCCACTCCTGCTCACATCAGATACTCTGGAAAACCTGATTTATAGAGGAAAGATACAAAAAAAACGCGGACGGCCGCTAAACCATCCGCGCTAATACTGTATTTGAACGAAAACTAGAAGCTTACCACAGGGTCGAGAGCCTTGGCGGCGTCAATGTACTTCTGGATTTCCTTTTCTACGGGAGTACGCTTGCACAGGTGCTTTGCCTCGTTGATCTCCAGTACCTTGGCGGCCAGATTGGCGGCGTTGCGGGTGCGGAGTTCCTTAACGGTGTCAACACCGGCGGCCTCGAGCAGTTCGGCGAACTGAGGGCCTACGCCCTTGATGCGGAAGAGGTCTGCGTGGTTAACCCAGGTGAGGATGAGGTCGTGGCGGATACCGGTCTTCTCTTCCAGAGCCTTGCGGCCCTTGGCGTCTGCGCCCTTTGCGAGGAGCTGGTCTACGGTCTCGATGCCGGCGGCAACAAGTTTCTCTGCGTAGGCGGGGCCGATGCCCTGAATGTCGATGATTTTGTAGCTCATATGTTAATAATTTAAGGGTTGTGCTGGTTTTCAATCCCTCAAAGTTATCAAAAATTTCAGAAATAATAAAAAAAATTGCTTACATTTGCATTAAAGCCTGAAACTATGGAGATTTACCCTCTGGACAGCGAAAAAATTTACTTTTCTTCCGATATGCTCACTTTGGACACCGAAGAGGGTAGCATCAGCTGTAAGATAACAGAGTGGCTCCAGCGTGATCCTGTGCGCATCCACCGTATGATAGTCAAGGAAAAAGTCCTGCAGGTGGATCCTATGGAAGTTTTCAATCCCCTGGTTTCCAAGCTACGCCGGGCCGATTACGACTACTACCGCCGCATCACCGGACTCAGGATGATGGTGGATTTTCCCGGCTATTCTTCCGAAGTTGAAGCCAAGATTCCCTACGACACCGATCCCATAGCATTCTACAAGTGGTGGCGTAAGGGAAAGAACGAGCACAAGGTCTATCTCTCACCGGCCTATCAGTTCAAACTATTCCAGAAAGTCCTTGCAATGGAGCCCAAAGTAATGCTCAAAAAGGACGTGGAATTCGTAAGGAGTTTTTAAAATGGACAGCGACTTCCCTATCGGCCTTCCCACTGCGCCCTCCCCCTCCGACCTGGAACAGGACGTTTGGGACGATGATAACCGTCTGTGCTATTCGGCCGACGGGAAACGCCTGCTGGATGCCGAGAATTTCCCATCTGAGGTGACGGTAAAAGAAGGCTGCGAGATAATCTGTGACGACGTCTTTGCCTTTCAGGACTATATGGCCGAAAGGAATATCGGCGAGCCTATCCCCCTTGAAGAACGCAATTCCTTCCTGGAAAAGATAAAGCTTCCTTCCACCCTGAAACACATCGGCAAGGGCGCTTTTGCAGAATGTGGGGAACTCCTCACGATAAAGCTTCCCGCAGGGCTGGAAAGCATCGGCCCTTTTGCTTTCGTGGACTGCTGGCAGTTGGAAAAGATCACCTTCCCCGCAAGCCTCAAAGCCATAGGTGAAGGAGCCTTCCAGGGCTGTATAAACCTGTATCAGATACGTCTGGGCAGGAATATAAGCCATATAGGGGCCGATGCCTTCGACGACTGCGAGTCCCTCGAAACCATAATCGTCCCCCACGGAATGCTGGACCGTTTCCTGAGCCTCCTTCCGAAAAACTTACACAAGTACATAGAAGAATTATGAGCGGAACTTCCCATATAATAAACGAGCCCGATACCCTGCTGCAGGCCCTCTTCAAGCTCTTCCCCGAGCGCTCCAGGAAAGGAGTGAAGGATTTGCTTTCCAAAGGGCAGGTGCAGGTTAACGGCGAAGGCTGCACCGCCTTCGACAGGCCGCTGAAAAAAGGCGACCGCATCAGCATCCTTCCCAAGGGCATATCAATAGCCAGGGCTGTCAGGGAAGACGCCCGCGACGAAGTGCTCCGCAGCGGAGTCAAGATTGTATTCGAGGACGACGACTATATAGTTGCCGATAAGCCCTCGGGCCTTCTCTGCGTCTCTACCGCGAGGGGCTCATCGGCCAAGAGCGGGCATAAGGAACCCACTCTATACGCACTTCTGAACGCATATATCAAGGTAGAAGCCCGCACCCGGCGCAAGGAAGACCTTATCGAAGGACGCGCACCGGACCGCAGCACAGCCAAGATATGGATAGTGCACCGCCTGGATAAAGGCACCTCCGGCCTGGTGATATTCGCAAAGAACGAAAGGGCCAAGGACATACTTCAGAGCAAGTGGAAAGAACTGGTCCTGGAAAGGACTTACATAGCCTTCCTGGAAGGCAAACCGGAGAAGGAACAGGGCGCAGTCCAGAGTTATCTGGTAGAGAATCCAAAGTCCCTGAAGATGTATTCTTCTCCTACAGAGGTACGTGACGGACAACTTGCGATTACACACTATAAAGTGTTGGGATACTGCAGGAAAGGCCGCCAGGAATATAGCAAGGCTTCGTTCTCTCTCTCCACCGGCCGGAAGAACCAGATCCGCGTCCACGCAGCCGACCTTGGCTGCCCCATAGCCGGAGATGAGAAATACGGAGCACAGACCGATCCCCTTCACCGTCTTGCCCTTCACGCCCACACCCTGGTTTTCCGCCACCCCTTCACACAGAAAACAGTGCGGCTCACGTCGCCGCTTCCTCCCATATTTGACCGTCTTGACGTATGACTAGTGAAATAATCAAATCTGGCAGGGCTTCTCTCGCAACTGCCGTAATCGAGCCTGCCGACTCCCCCAAGGCCGTCCTGGTACTTGTCCACGGAATGGCCGAACACAAAGAGCGCTATTATCCCTTTATGACCTACCTTTCGGAGCAGGGCTATGCCTGCATAATCACCGATCTGCGCGGTCACGGCGCCTCAGTCAAGGACAGGGAAGACCTTGGCTTCTTTGGCCGCAAGGGCAAGAAATGGCTCATCGAAGATACCCGCAATGTTATAGCCTGGGCACGGAAGCGTTATCCTTCCTCCCCCGTATACCTTATGGGTCACAGTATGGGCTCACTGATAGTACGCTGCTTCGTAAAGCGTTACGACAGCGAAATTGCCGGCCTTATCGTATGCGGCAGCCCTTCCAAGGTGAGCATCGCCCCTATTGGCATCTTCCTCACCCGTTGCATCGGCCTGTTCAAAGGAAAGCGTTTCCGCAGCGCTATGCTGGAACAGATGAGCACGGGAGGCTACAACAAGGCTTTCCTGTCGGAGGGCCTGCCGAACGCCTGGCTTTCCACCAACAAGGCCAACGTAATGGCCTACAATAATGACCCTCTCTGCGGTTTCCGCTTTACCGTAAATGGATACCGTACCCTTATGCAGCTGCTTGTGGACTGCTACTCCCCTGCCGGCTGGGCAATGTCACATCCCGGTCTTCCGGTTCATTTCATCGCCGGTTCAGAGGATCCCTGCATCGGCTCACTCAAGCAGTTCTCACAGGCTGTAGGCTTCTTCCTGAAAAGGGGCTATACCCGCGTAAGCAGCCGCGTATTCCCAGGTATGAGGCACGAGATTCTCAACGAGACCGGCCGCGAGGCCGTATGGCAGGAGGTAGAAAGCGTACTGGACAGCTGGAGCAGTTAGTCGCTCAGTTCCAGCCAGCGGGTTTCGGCCGCATCCAGTTCCTCCAGGAGCTTCCCATAGCGCTCAGAGGCTTCCGACAGTTCCGAGGCGCTTAATTCAGCACCCGAAAGCTGCCCTTCAAGGGCGGCTTTTTCGTCTTCCAGCTCCTGCAGCTTTACCTCCAGGGCTTTGAATTCCTGCTCCTCTTTCCAGCTTCTTCTGGCCGGCTTTTCTGTCTTTGGCTTGGCCTGGGGCGCGGTGTCGCGGGTATCGGCCTGGCGGGCCTTATCGGCCTGAAAGTCCTTCAGATAGGTCCTGTACTCGGTATAATTGCCGATAAAGTCCTTTACCACGCCGTCGCCGCAGAAGACAAAGAGATGGTCGGTGAGGCGGTCAAGGAAATGACGGTCGTGGGATACTATCACCAGCGAGCCCTTGAATTCCAGAAGATACTCTTCCAGGATATTCAGGGTAACTATGTCAAGGTCATTGGTAGGCTCGTCCAGGATAAGGAAATTGGGCTGCTGCATCAGTACCGTAAGGAGGTAAAGCCGGCGTTTCTCGCCGCCGGAAAGCCTCTCTACAGGGGTATTGAGCATATCGTGCGTAAAGAGGAAGCGGCCCAGAAGACGGGTGTCGTTAACCGTTTCCAGCACGGTCTGCCCGGCATTGAAGCTCATCCCCTCCTGCTTGTAATAGGCAATCCTGAGGGAACTGCCCTGCTCCAGGACACCCTCCATACGGCCGCCCATCTCAGGAGTCCACTCCCCTGCTATCAGATTTAGGAAGGTGGTTTTGCCGGCTGCATTGTTGCCAACTATCCCTATCCTCTCGTAGCGCTGGAAGTTGTAGGTGAAATTGTCAAGATAGCATCGGCCTTCCCAATAGAAGGAGAGATTCCTGCACTGGATAACCTTGTTGCCAAGGTATGTGTCCTTTGAAAGGGTGTCGCTCAGGTCGGCCTTCTTTTCGACATAGCTCTGCTCGGCCCTGTCCTTTATGGCCACGAAGGCCTGCTTGCGGTATTTTGCCTTACCCGTGCGGGCGCAGGGGGAAGCGTGTATCCACTCCAGCTCCCTTCGGAAGAGGTTCCGCACCTTCTCGGTCTCGGCATTGTACTGATCTATCCTTTCCTGGCGTTTCTCCAGAAAGTTCTGGTAGTCACCTTTATATATATACAGCTTGCCGCGGTCCAGTTCCATTACCGTATTGCAAACCCTGTCCAGGAAATAGCGGTCGTGCGTCACCATAAAAAGAGTGCGCCGGCTGTGTTTCAGGGCATTTTCAAGCAGCTCGATGGCATCGGTATCCAGGTGGTTGGTGGGCTCGTCCATAATGTAGAAATCGGCTTCAGAGGCCAGCATCCTCACTATGGCCACCCTCTTCACCTCGCCTCCGGAAAGGCTCTCCATCGATTTTGAAGGATCGTCAAGGCCAAACTGGCTGAGCAGCCGGCCAACACGCAGTTCGTAGTTCCAGACTCCGTCGGCATCCAGGGCCGATGTCCACTCCGTGGAATCGTCCATAATCTGCCGGAGTATGCTCTTGGAAGGGTCGAAGCTGTATTCCTGCTCGAGGAAAGCGATGCGGATGTCTTTCAGGAAAAGGACCTTACCACCACTGTCGGAGCTGTCCTTTCCGGAGAGGATGCGGAGCAGAGAAGTCTTCCCTGTGCCGTTGGGTGCAATCAAAGCAACCTTGTCCCCCTCATTGATATTAAAGCCGATGCCGCTGAACAGCACTTTTGGGCCGTACGACTTGGAAATGTTCTCTATTTGCAGATAACTTGGCATCGTCTGCAAAGTTAGCTAAAAATTGAGGAAAAAATTTGCAAACTCACAAAAAAGCCTTATCTTTGCAGTCCCAAATAACGGTGCTGTAGCTCAGATGGTAGAGCAATGGACTGAAAATCCATGTGTCGGCAGTTCGATTCTTCCCAGCACCACAGTAACCCGCTCTAAATGAGCGGGTTATCTTTTTCCGTCCCACTTTCCGTCCCACTTTTTGAAG
>JAGCYC010000002.1 GCA_017961015.1 Bacteroidales bacterium
CGATGAAAATTGGTTTTTCGGAGCAACTGCACCGAAAAATAATTTTCAGCGGCGGGTGGGAGAGGATTCGCCGGCCCTTCGACAGGCTCAGGGACCTCAGGGACCGAGATTCCCGATCAGGTCGGGAATGACGGAAAGGTCACAACCAGGAATGACGGCAAGGTCACAGCCGGGAATGACGGAAGCGGCGGGGACAAAAAAAAGCCGGACTGCGGAGGCAGACCGGCTCGGAAAAAGACCACTGTAGCTTAGTCGGACAGGGAGAAGCGCTTGAAAGCGATCACGGAAGCCTCCTTGTCGGCGGCTGCGAGAGCTTCCTTCACAGTCTTCTTGTCGTCGCTCAGCTGGTACTCCTGCTCCAGAAGAGTGTTTTCCTTGAGGAATTTCTGGATACGGCCGTTCACAATACCCATAATCATCTGCTCGGGGAGGGACGATGCCTTCTCGGCAGCTACTTTAGCGATGATTTCGCGGGCCTGCTGGGCCTGTTCGGGAGTGAGCCAACCCTTGGCGGTGTTGGACTCGATGTGGTCTTCGCTGTCCACGTGGGCAGGGTTGATACCGACCTTGCGGAGGGCGGCGTCAACAGCCTTCTGGACCTGCTCGTCCTTGGTCTTCTGGATAGCGACGGTGCGCTCGGACTCCAGAACATCGGCGGGAACGGAAGCGGCGTCCACGGCCACGGGATTCATGGAAGCAACCTGCATGGCAATACCGCGGGCAATCTCGGGGGCCACCACCTTGTTGAAGGCGACGATGGCGCCAAGCTTGCCGTTGAAGTGTACGTACTCGCTCACGAAAGGAGCCTCGAGGGCGCCGTAGAAAGCGAGAACGTGCTTTTCACCGGTCTTGCCGGCCTGGTTGGTGATGTCTTCCTCGATGGAGTAGCCATCGGCAAGTTTAACAGCCTTCAGGGCATCGGCATCGGCCGGGAAAGCGGCGATGGCGGCGTCGGCGATATTGCCGGCGAGAGCCTTGAAGTCGGGGGTGGCAGCTACGAAGTCGGTTTCGCAGCCCAGGCATACGAGCACGGCCTTGCCGCCGTTGATGCGGCTGAGGACGGCACCCTGGGTGGTCTCATTCTCGCCACGCTTGGCCAGAGTGGACTTACCCTTTTCGCGGAGGATTTCAACGGCGCGCTTGAAGTCGCCGGCGGCCTCTTCGAGGGCCTTTTTGCAATCCATCATGCCTGCGCTGGTCATATCGCGCAGCTTCTTGATATCTGCTAAGGAGATAGCCATAACTTGTTAACTTGCTTTTTTAATGATTACTCTTGTACGGGTGCAGCTTCGGCTGCGGGCTCGGGCTCGGCAACGGCTTCGGCCTTAGGGGCGCGGCGGGAACGCAGACGCTTCGCGGGAGCGGCGGGAGCGGCGGCCTCTTCTTCAGCGGGGGCGGCATCCTGCTCTTTCTCCTTCTCAAGCTTGCGCTCTTCCAGACCCTCGTTGATGGCCTGGCACATCACGTTCATAATGAGCTCGATGGACTTCGTAGCGTCGTCGTTGGCGGGGATCACATAATCAATGGGGGTGGGATCGCAACAAGTGTCAACCACAGCAATCACCGGTATGTTCAGACGGACGGCCTCCTTAACTGCGTTGGCCTCCTTCTGGATGTCCACTACGAAGAGAGCGGAAGGCAGACGGGACATATCGCGGATGGAACCGAGGTTCTTCTCCAGCTTTGCGCGCTGACGCTCCACCTGCAGACGCTCACGCTTTGCGAGCTTGTCGAAGGTGCCGTCTTCCTTCATTTTGTCTATGGTATTCATTTTCTTGACCGCCTTGCGGATGGTGGGGAAGTTGGTAAGCATACCGCCCGGCCAACGCTCGGTCACGGAAGGCATATTCACGGAAGCGGCCTTTTCGGCGACTACTTCCTTAGCCTGTTTCTTGGTGGCAACGAAGAGGACCTTGCGGCCGCTGCGGGCCATTTCCTTGAGGACCTCGGCTGCCTCGTCTATCTTGACGACGCTCTTGTGCAGGTCGATGATGTGGATTCCGTTCCTCTCGATGAAGATATACGGAGCCATCTTGGGGTTCCACTTACGGGCCAGGTGTCCGAAGTGAGCGCCTGCATCAAGCAATTCCTGGAAGTTTGTTCTTGACATAAAATTGTAATTGTTAAAACTCTTTCATCAATCCGGAGTAGCAAAACTTTTGGTCTCCGAAATTTTCTCGCAACTGCGGCAATCCGTATTGTAGCCCGGGGCGATTCCCATCCCCGCCGGGATCTCAGGATTTGATGATACCGCGGCTGTGCAACATAAATCAGTGTAAGCCGATTAACGCTTGCTGAACTGGAAGCGACGACGTGCGCCAGGCTGACCGGGTTTCTTGCGCTCCACTTCTCGGGCGTCGCGGGTGAGGAAACCGGCGGCCTTCAGAGTAGCGCGGTAGGCCTCTTTGTCAACCTCGCAAAGTGCGCGGGCGATTCCGAGACGGACGGCCTCTGCCTGACCTTTGGTACCACCTCCCACGAGGGTTACCTTGATGTCAAACTGACCTGCTGTGCCGGTAACCTCGAGGGGCTGGTTCACGATGTACTGGAGGGTTCCCTCCTTGAAGTACTCTTCCAGAGGACGGTCGTTGATAACGATCTTTCCTGTTCCGGCTGCAACATAAACACGAGCGACAGCTGATTTACGTCTTCCAAGGGCGTGTTTTTGTTCCATTGCTCTGTTTAGATTTCGTTAAACTTGATGGGTTTGGGGTTCTGGGCCTGGTGAGGGTGCTCGGGACCTGCATAGACGTACAGGTTGTTGATGAGCTTGTCACCAAGACGGGTCTTGGGCAGCATGCCCTTCACAGACCGACGGATGAGTTCTGCAGGTCTGGATGCGAGGATCTCGCGGGGTGTGGTGAAGCGCTGTCCGCCGGGATATCCGGTGTAGCGGGTGTAAACGCGGTCGGTGAGCTTCTTGCCGGTAAGACGGATCTTTTCGGCGTTCACGACAATCACGTTGTCACCACAGTCCACGTGAGGGGTGAAACCGGGCTTGTTCTTGCCGCGCAGCACGAGGGCTACACGGGAAGCCAGGCGACCCAGCACGAGGTCCGTTGCATCAATGACCAGCCACTCTTTGTTCACAGTTGCCTTATTCAGGGAAACTGTCTTGTAGCTAAGTGTGTCCACTGTCTTGATTCTTAATGGTTTAACATAAAAAATTGCGATCCCCCGTATTCAGAGGGACCGCAAAGGTACAAATAATTTGGCAAAAAACCAAACAAGAGGCTAGTCTTCAGGCAGAGTTACCGAACGCCATTCGATATCGGCATTGGCGGTAAGGTCGTTGCCGTTGCCACTGGCGTCGTGCACAACCTTGCCGGTGCCCTCGTTGAACTTCCAGTAGGCAACCAGGTTGGCGCTGGTGGGATCCACCTTGTACATATTGGCCTTGATGTCGGCGGCGGAACGCACGGTGTTCCAGACACGCATTTCTGCGATGCTGCCCTGGATGTAACGGGAGTTGTCGTAAGACTTGGAAATGAAGCAGTTGCTCGTCAGTGAAGGCACGGCTGCGCGGGCGGTGCCGGTTTCCAAAAGTTCGCCGTTCACGAAGAGCTGGATCTGACGGCTGCTGTTCTGGGTAAGGGCCACGTGATACCACTTGTTGGCGTCGAACAGGCCCTTGGAGGAATCCCAGTTGCCGCCGTTCTGGGCAAGCTCAAGCTGGTTGTTCTTGATGGGCAGGTCACCTATGCGGATGAGCCACTTGCCTTCGATACCGAAGATGGTGGTAACGGCATTGCTGTCGTCGTTGGTCCACTTCTCAACGTTCATAAGCCATTCCACGGTAATGTTGCCGATATTGGAGACAATGCTCTGCGAGGCGGTAGACCAAGTAACCGGCAGGAAGTTCTTCTTCATATAGGCCACGGTGGAGATCGCATACTCCTTCACGTTCACGGCGCAGGTAGCCTTCACATTGCCATAGGCGGCAGTGATTATGGCGTCGCCCTCGCCGGTAGCGGTGACCTTACCGTTCTGGTCTACGCTTGCGATATTGGGTTTGTCGGAGCTCCAGCTGATGGTGGGGAGGTCGGTGTGGTCGATGGGGAAGAGAGTGTACTCCAGGACCTTGCTGCCGCCAAGAGGAAGCTTGAGGGAAGTCTCTGAGAGCACGATCTCAGTGGTGGGCTTGTTGTCGGGGATAACGGTAACCTTGCAGACGGAGCTGTGGTTTCCGCCGGAGACAATGACATCCACGGTTCCGGGAGCCACTGCGGTAATGACACCTTCATTGGTGACGGTAGCTATGGAAGCGTCGGCGGTAGACCAGCTCAGGGTGGGCTTGTTGGTAGCGTTGGCGGGAACGACGGTAGCCGCAACGGTAGCGGTGCGGGGTACCACGATGGTTACCTCGGCGGGATCCAGGGCAATATCCACCACGGGAACATAAGTGGCGTCATAAGGCTTTACGGTCACTTCGCAGGTGGCGGTGAAGCCGCCGGCATTGGCGGTAATGGTGGCGGTTCCAGCCTTCTTTCCGGTAATCTTACCCTTGGAGACGGTAACGATGCTGCGGTCGGAGGTGGACCAGGCAACGGCATAGTCGGCTGCGTCACCCTCGGTTACGGCGCTCAGGTTGGCGGTTTCGGTAACCATTATGGAAATGCTGGCAGGGGTGATTGTAACCGAGCCGTCACCGAGTTTCACCTCGGGAGCCTTATCCTGCTTTGCACAGGAAAACGGGAGTACGCACAGTGCGGCAAGGCACAGAAGGGATACTATCTTTTTCATATTTCGCATTTGTTTTTACCAGGGATAAGTGCTGTAAGGTTTGGGATCGTATACACCCTCGTCAATCTTCTTGTACCAGTTTGCCATGGGTTTCAGGCCCTTGCCGTAAAGGCCTCTGGCGGCCTGGGCGAAGTAGCCATTGGCACCGTAGTAGGCACCGCTGCGCTGCGAAGGATCGGGGTTGAAGTACATAATGAAGCCGTAACCATTGTTCTTGGCATTCTGTGCGTTGGTCTGGGTGGCATACTGACCGTTGTTGCACTCATAGGAACCGTAGGTGCAGTTCTTTTTGGTGAGGTCGCCGCGCGGCGTGGCACTTGAGCCGTAATTGGCATGGAGCTGATCGATGAACTCGCTCTGGTTGTGGGTAACTCCGTCGATAGTGACGGCAGGCAGGTTGTTAAGGGTGGAATAAGCGAAGATGGTAACGATATTATCCTCGCAGCCCTCTTCTATCATGGCTTTCTTGAGCTCGTACGCAAGGCGTGCGCCTGCTGCGGCAGTATGGTTTGTGAACCACTTGTTGCTCAGGTCGGGATTGTTGGAATACTCGTCGTCCAGGTTGATGCCGTCCAGTTTGTACAGCTTGACGGCACGGGCCACCTCACGGGCGAACTGCTCGCAGCCCCAGTTGGAGAGCTGGGCAACGCCGGAGGCATCGTGGTTTCCGAGGATACTCATAAGCACCTTGATACCCTTGCGGCGCAGGGGCTGGATGTAGGTGTCGGTCTGCTCGTACAGGGACTTGCAGTTTGCGTTCTGGTGCAGATACACACGGTCCTCATCGGAGTTGTAGTTGATGTTGGAAGCGAAGAGAATCACATAGTCGAAGAAAGGAGAACTGTCTTCAAGGAGCACCTCACCTGCGTTCAGGGGGTTCACGTTGTTAACTTCGTAGTAAAGGACGGTCTCGATGTCCTTGTTGGCCACGTGCGACACGGTGAACACCACGCGTTTCTGTGCGCCGGTCTCTACGAACACGCTCTCGGGCTCGATCACCAGAGGCAGGACATAGCTGGTACCAATGGGGAAGTCGTCGGTGAGCTTGAACTCGATGTCCAGGTTGGCACCCAGCTCACCGGCCTCGATCACAAAGTGGTCGTCCTCCATAGTGTACAGGGACTCGGGCAGGAGGGGAATGTCGGAACTGGCCAGATAGACGCGGTCTATCTCGATGTTTACGATGGCGTCCCATTCGGCTTCGGTCTGGAGCAGGGCACGGAGATTGGCGTGCGCGCCTGCAGTCTTGAGCCTGATGCTCTTGTCGGACTGGCCGTCGGTGGTGAAGTTCACCTCGATGAGTTCGTCATCAATAAGGAAATCCTGTCCGGGGATAACGCTATTGCCTCCTCCGGGAGTTTCCTTAGCACAACCGGCTGCAATGAGTCCGGCGGCAAGAAGGTAATAAAATACTTTTTTCATAAAAAGGGAATTATTTGGTTTTGTTCTATTCTTCAGGGAGTGATACCGGATACCAGGTAATGGGTTTCTGGACCTCGAGGTCGTTACCCAGAGGGGAATGGTCCTTGATGACGGTGCCGGAGCCCTCGTCAAACTTCCAGTAGGCTATAAGGCCGGCCGATGAAGGGTCTACCTGGTAGAAGTGCTTGTCGGCATTGATTTCGGCCTCGCTCAGGGCCCTGTTCCAGATGCGGCACTCGCAGATGCGGCCGTTCCAGTAACGCCATTTGTCGTAGGAGTAGCCCACCCAGAAGCAGCGCGGCTTGCCGTCGTCCTCCTCGGAGTGTTCGGTGGAGAAGTCCACTGTGGTTACATTGGTGTTGTCCAGGGTGTTGCCCTCGCCCAGCATACGGCCGTTCACATAGCACTTGATGGCACCGTGGTCGAAGGTTACGGCAATATGGTACCATACTCCGGGCTTCAGCTGCATGGCCGCATTGGATATGTGGCCGCGCTTGGTGGAGCCCTCTCCGTCCTTTTCGGCAAAGGCTATCTGGATCTGGTTGTCGGGGATGAGGGTGTCGCCCACGCGGATGAGGAAGCGGTCCTCGATGCCCATTATGGTGGCAAGCGGGGAGGCTATCTTGTTGCCCTTGTCGTCCTCACGCTTGAAGGTGGTGGCGTTCACCAGCGCCTCAAGGGTGAAGGTGGCCATATCCTTGAAGGGTGCGGGATCCTTCCAGGAGGGCCAGGCGCGGTTGTCGTACATATCGGCAACTACATTCACGAGGGAGGCCTTGGACAGCACATAATATATGGTACGTCCGCTTTCGAGGGCGCCGGGGGTGTCGCAGTCCAGGACCAGGGGCAGCACATAGTGGGTCTTGAGGTCCGGGAGGGCGTTGGCTCCGGTGAAGCTTATCTTGGCCGCACTGCTCTGCACGCCGCCGGCGGGAATGGTGAGGGTGGTGCTCTCCAGGCTGTAATTGGCCGATGGAAGCAGCTTTGCACCCTTGTCGCCGTAGGTATCGGCATAGCGGGAAACGAGGCTCCCGTCCACCCTGAGGTTCACTGTCACGGGCACGTCCATAGGGCTGGCCATCGACACCGCGAAGCTGCGGGAAAGGCTGGCGTCCTCTTCCCCTACGCGTACGTCGGAAAGACGCACGTCGCCGGTGAAGAACACCTTGTTGTCAAAGCGCTGGGCATCGTCGTGCACGGTGCAGGAAGCGAAGAGGGCCACAAAGAGGCTTATTGCAAATATCTTTTTCATCGCGCGTCAGTCTAGAAGTTTAATGCCGCCGCGGATCTCGGTGAAGCTGCGGTCGGGGTGGAAATAGTCGTCCTGGGCGTTGGAGAAGGCGATTCCCTTCTTGGAAACGCGGTCGGAATAGTCCTTGATCCAGGCTACTGCCGATGCCGCATTGGGGCCGACCCATTCGCCGTCTATGGCGGCGGGGATGCTCACCTCGATAATGGCGTTGTTAGTGGGAACGCCGGGGGAAAGCTGGGCCAGGACGGCAAGGTTAATCTCGCCTACGGTGTCCTTGTTTCCGGGATTGAAGATGATGTAGTCGCATTTCTTGAGGATGTTCACATCCTTGAGGTTGGCTGTGTAGCCGCGGAAGATGACCTTCTTCTTGCCGTGGGCCGAAACCCACTTGGAAACCTCGCCCATAAAGTAGGTCTGGGCGTTATCTTCCACGGTAGTGGTGGTCTTTCCCAGATAGGAGATGAGGATACCGTCGTAGTCGCCGCCGTTAAGGGCCGACAGCTGCTTCTCGGTATAGCTGCGGAGCACCTCCAGGAAGCCTTCTCCCATTTCGAGGTTTTCCTCGAACCAGGCGTTGTAGGCTATGGAATAGTCTATGGTGCGGAGGAACTTAACTCCCCTTTCGCGCATAGACGCGACTTCGGGCAGGAGCGAGCTGTGAAGGGGCTCGGTGCCGGTGATGGCGATGTAGTCCAGGCTGTCGGGATACACGTTGAGGTGCTGGTTGCGGCGCACCGGTTCGCTTCCGCAGCCTTCCACCATCGCAAGGGCCACTTTGTGAGTCTTCTTGGCCTTGTAGGCGAGAAGGTTCTGCACGTACTCGGCCGAGCGCTCCGGCAGTTCGTTGTTGAAGTCAAGCGCCTTGGGCTCAGTCCACTTGCCGCAGGATACGGCGGCCAGGATCGTAATGAGTAAATATCTTAGTTTCATAGGCTTACTCCTTTACAGCAGGGTTGCAGTCCCACCACAGGCGGGTGGCCATATTGTCGGTTCCGCGAAGCAGATTCTGCACTGCATAGTTGTAATTGGTGGCATTGGTGGTGCGCTCTTCCTGGGGATAAGGCATACGGCGGGCGCCGAGGGCGGAATTCACGATTCCACCGCTCTTGTTGCCTTCGTCCGTTGCCGGGATCAGGTGAGGGAAGCCCGTGCGGCGGTAATCGGCCCAGGCCTCATTGCCGATATTGAAGTTGGCGATCCACTTCTGGATGATGATGCGCTCCTGCATCTGTGCGGGGGTGGCGGCATCGTCCCAGGCGACGGTGAGTTCGGTCGGACGGGCCGAATAGGAATTGTTCCCGGCGGGATCCACGTAGGCGGCGGGCAGGGAGACCGCGTCGGCGATGTAGGCATCAGCCCCGGCTACGCCCCACTGGTCGAAGCTAAGGCGTATGCCCTCCTCGTAGAAGTCCTTGGCTGTGCCGGCGCCCATATTGAAGCCGAACACGGCTGCCGCTTCGGCCTTCAGGAAGGCTACCTCGGCGGCATTCATCCACTGGACGGGGTCGGTCTTGGTGATCTTCACGCCGCTGTATTTGCGGCCAACGGTGCCGAGGGCGGGAATCTGGATGCCCCTGCGCATGCCCACGTAAGGAATGCCTTCCCATTCGGATTCGATGAAGTAGGCGCTCATACGGGGATCGTTGTAGCCGTTCATATAGAGGATGATATCGGCAGCCACGTGGGTGTCGCCGCCGGTCGAGCAGCCCTGGGGCTCGTTGTACTTCACCGAAACGTAGATGGGATTGCCGGCGCTGCCGAAGCTGCGCGAGGTGATGCGGGCGTTATCGGCATTGGAGGTGAAGACGCCGATCTCGTGTGCGACGGCTTCTTCGGCCTTCTGCTGTGCCAGGGCCCTGTCGGCGTAGACGATACGCATCGCAAGGCGCAGTTTCAGGGAGTTTGCGAACTTGCACCAGGCTACCGGCGAGCCGCCGTAGATGTAGTCGGCGCTGGCAGCGATACCGCCAAGGCGGTTCTCGTAGAGGACTGCGATGGCATCCTCCAGGTCCTTGAACATTGCGTCGTAAACCACCTTCTGGGAGTCGTAGGCGACCTCGATCTTTCCGTCCACGCCTATCTGGGTGTAGGGGATGGGACCGTAGGTGTCGGTTATGCGGGACATCGATGCCACCTTGATGATTTTGCCGATGGCGTCCACGATAGGATCGCCCACTGTCCTGAGCTGGGCCAGATTGGAGTACAGGGTGGGGATTATGCGGTCGCTCACCATCAGTACGCGGGTCCAGTCATTTGTGGGATTGTAATTGTCTATTGTATTGTCGAAACGGCCGGTGGTGGCGTAATATCCGCCCATAGGGCCGCCCAGGAGGCAGTCCGTGAACTGGCAGGTATTGACGTCCGTCGATATCACTGCGCTGGCGGCACCGTTGAGCGCGGCGGCCACGTTGTAACCGTTGCGGGACATAGCCTCACCCGAGATGCTGTACGGGTCGGTGTTGTAGTCCAGATAGTTCCAGGTGCAGGAAACGGCGCTTACGGCCGATACTGCAAGTATTGTGAGTATCTTTTTCATACGCATCAGAATTTAGCACGCAGTGAAAAGCCGATGTTCCTCAGGGAAGGGGTCATAAAGTTGTCCAGACCCTGATAGTAGTTGCCCGTGGATGCCACCGACTCCGGATCGAAGGGGGCCGTGCAGTAAATCATGAACAGGTTACGGGCAATAAGGGAGAGGGTGAGGTCGCACACGTTCCAGAGCGAGGCCCTGGGAATGGTGTAACCGAGCGACAGTTCGCTCACACGTACGTTGGTGGCGCTGTAGGTGTAGAACTGGGGAATGCCGTTGCCGCCGGCAATGCCGGTGTACCAGGCAAGCGGGTCCACACGGTCGCCGCCGTTGATCTCCACGAAGCCGCGGTCACGGGCTGCAGCACTCTCCTCGGAGACGCCGAAGTAGTCCAGAAGGCTCTGGGTGCGGGAATAGACAACGCCGCCCAGGCGGGCGCTTATCATCACGCCCAGGCTCAGATTGTTCCAGCTGAAGTCGTTGCGCCAGCTAAGGTTGGCCTTCGGAAGCACGCTGCCAAGGAGTTTGTAGTCTGTCTTGTCGGTATAGGGGAAGGAGGTGAAGTTGCCGTCAGCTCCCATATAGATCTGGCCGTTGTAGTCACGGGCGATGTCCAGCAGGGAATAGAGGTCTCCGAGGGAGCCGCCTTCCTTCAGGATGAAGTGAGCCTGGCCCAGGCCGCCCATATCCATATCGCGGCCTACTTCCACCTCGGTGCCCTCGGCGGTCTTGATGGTGGATATCAGCTTCACGATCTTGTTCTGGTTGGCGCTCAGGTTGAAGCGGCTGTCCCAGCCGAAGTCACCCCATTTGTGGGCGTAACCCAGAGACAGCTCCACACCCATATTCTGGATGTCACCGCTCTGTACGTACATTTTGGAGTAACCGGAACCGGCCGAGATCTTCGGGTCGAAGGTCTGGTTGGCCGTGTGGGACAGGTACCAGGTAAGGTCTGCGCTCCAGTCGGTCAGGAATCGGCCGCTCCAGCCCACTTCGTAAGAGGTGGTGCGCTCGGGCTTAAGGTCGTAGATCGGGTACTGCGTGTTCATCGAATAGCTCATCGTGGCGCCGTCCCAGCTGTGCAGGGGGTTGGCGATGAACCTTGCGAACGGGATGGCCACCGAGGCCCAGGATGCACGCAGCTTCATATACTCGAACACCTGCTTCAGGCCGGGGAAGGTCTGGGAGATAACCCAGGAGCCGCCCACGGAGGGATAGAAGAAGCTGTGTACCTTCGAGTGGGGTCCCCACAGGGCCGAGGGCCAGTCGTTACGGGCCGTCAGCGTGAGGTAGTAGGCGCTCTTGTAGCCTAGTTCCACCGAGGCGAACACCGACTGGGTCTGCTCGTGCCACGCTCCCTGGCTGTGGCCCAGGGCGCTCGTGCTCGTAAGGTTCTGGATGGCGAACACGTTCTGGACGCCGGGCTTCTCGTCCGAGAATACGCCGTCCGGGATGGGACCGCCAACCGATGAACCCTCGTAGCTGGTGTCGGATATAATCGCACCGACGTTGGCCTGAAGGTGGAGTTCGTCAGTCAGGTTCTTGTCTATGTTGGCCATAATGTCGGCGTAGGTCTGGGTGTCGGTGCTCTGATTGAGTCCGTAGCTGCCGTAGGCCGAGTCGCCGGTGAAAAGGCGGTTGGTGGAACCGTAGTTCTTCTCCTCGAACTTGTTCGTGGCGTTGTCCACCTTTACGCGGCCGGAGATGTTCAGCCAGTCAAGCACCTGGTAGCTCAGCTGTGCGCCCAGCATATAGCGGCGCTTGTGGTTGTCGCGGAGCGTCCTGTAGTTCACCCAGTAGGGGTTCTGCATAGTCAGGCCGCCGTCGCCAACGGGCCAGTACTGGTCGTACACCCTGGTTACCGGGTTATATCGCTCGTATATCTTCACCGCATCCCAGGCGTTGCCCCTCGGGAAGAGGTAGGCGCCCACGACCGGGTTGTTGTACGTACCCTGGTTGATCATATTGCGGTCCGACTGGATGATGAAGCTGCCGTTGATGTCAAGGGTCATCTTCCCGTCGAGGAACTTGGTCGTGTTGCGGCCGGTGAACGTGAGCTTGTCGTAGCTGTTGTTCGGAACTATGCCCCAGGAGTTCAGGGCGCCGGCGCTCAGGTAGGTCTGGTTTACCGCGTTGCCCACGCTCAGGGACACGTTCTCGGTCTGGGTCCAACCCGTGCGGAAGTAGTCCTTGGCAGGGTTGTAGCCAGGGCGTATGCTTTCGGGCATAAGGTCTCCCCAGCTCTTTACCTCGGAGCCGATGGAGGAGCCGTAGTCGCCGGTACCGTAACGGTTCTGGAACTTAGGAAGAACGAACGGGGTCATCATCTCCGTAGTGGAGCTGAACACCACCGATGCCTTGCCTTCCTGACCCTTGCGGGTGGTAACGACGATGGCGCCGTTCGCTGCATCCGAGCCGTAAAGGGCCGCTGCAGCTGCGCCGTTAAGCACCGAGATGCTCTCGATGTCCTCCGGGTTGATATCGGCCATAGGATCGGTGGAACCGGTGGAGCCGAACTCGGTGGAGCCGCTCCCGGCGTTCTTGTACACCGGGATACCGTCTATCACATACAGGGCGTTCGAACTCTGGCTCACGGACTTGGGACCGCGCATCACCACCTTGGACGCACCGCCCACACCCGATGAAGAGCTGTTGATAACAAGACCCGCCACCTTGCCGTTGAGGGCGTTCAGGAAGTTCGCGTCCTTGTTGGACACCACGTCGTCCGAGTTCACCTGCTGTACGTTGTACGACAGGGCTTTCTCGCTTCGGCGGATACCGAGGGCGGTCACTACCGTGGCCTCCATGGTCATGGCCTCTTCCTGAAGGACCACGTCCACGACGCTGCGGCCCGCTACCTGTACGGTCACGCTCTCGTAACCCAGGCAGCTCACCTCAAGGACAGCGTCGCCGGACGGAACGGTCAGGGACCATACGCCGTCAAGGTCCGTGACCGAACCCTGGCTCGTGCCCTGAAGTACCACGCCGGCACCCACTACGGGGTAGCCGCCGCCGTCGGTCACAGTACCGCTTACGCGATGCTGGGCCATCAAGGTGCCTGCCTGCAGCAGCAATAGCATCACCGCTGCGACACAAAACAGTTTTTTCTTCATTACTGACATATTAAACAAACTCTCCCGCCAGTTGGAAAACCGCCGGCGGGAGAAAACAATTATTGCTATTTGACCGCAGGAAGGGTACCGTCCACCCAAGTCAGGTTACCCGACACAGGAGTGAGGGTCCTGCTCTTGCCGGAAGCGTCGGAGATGGTGTTTCCGCCGCCCTCGGTGAACTTCCAGTTGGCCAGCAGGCCGCTGCCCGTAGGATTTGCCACATACATATTGGCTGCAATCTCGGTCTCGCTCAGGGCCCGGCCCCAAACGCGTACGAAGGCAAGGTTGCCCTTGAAGAAGCGGTTGCGGCCGTAGGCGTTGCCAATCATAAACACGTTGGGATTGTTGCCGTCGGTGTAGCCGGTGATGCCGTTCAGGGGAAGGGTGCCGTCAAGCTTGGAGGTACCCTCGGCCGCCTTCACGCCGTCGATATAGAGGATGAAGCTCTTGTCGGCCGAATAGGTTGCGGCGACGTGCTTCCATTCGCCCGTAGTGGCATTGGCGCTTATCACGGTCTCGGTGGACTGGGTCCAGCCGCTGGCCGATCCGCCGCCCGTCACAGCCTGGAACTTGCCCTGCTGCTCGCGGATGAGGAACACGCCCTCGGTGCCCACGAAGGACTGGGCGCCGTTGTTGTCGGACGAGCCGGCGGGCATGAACACCCAGCATTCCAGGGTAAGGGCTTCCTGGGAGGCCTCGGCATCGGGCCAGGTGTATACGAAGTAGGTGTTGCTCATGTCAATCACCGTAGCCTGCTGGGGACCGTCGGCTACGGTTACGGCGCACTCGGCCTTGATCTGGGTGCCCTGGATGGTGGCGGTGATGGTGGCCGAGCCGTAATCTACCGCGGTGATCCTGCCGTTGGAAACGGTGGCCACGGAGGTTTTGCTGCTGCTCCACACTACGGTGGGGCTGTCGGTATGGTTGGCCGGAACGAAGGAAACGTTCACGGTAGTGCTCTCACCGGGATTGAGCTTCACATTGGCCTTGTCCAGGGCGATTCCTGTGGTGGGGATCTTGGACGAGGTTACGGTCACGGTCACGGTGCCGGAATACTCCTTGCCCTCGGAGGTGACGGTTGCGGTGATTACGGCAGTGTCGGAGGAACCTTCGGGAACGGTCTTGGCGGTAACCAGACCGGTGGAGCTCACCGTGGCCACCGAAGTCTTGGAACTGCTGTATTTTATGGTCTTGAGCGCAGCCTCCTTGTCGGTGGCGTTGTCCGGCACGATTGCGGGGCTGAGCTGACGGGTTGCACCTTCCTGCAGCGAGAAATTGCTGCCAAGGTTCACTCCGGTAATGACCACCACTCCCGGCGGGACTTCCTTAACCGTAACATGCGAGGTGAGCTTTTCCGTGTTCACCGTGACGGTGATGTCGGTGTTGCCGGCTTTTCGGCCTGTCACCACGCCTTTGGAGGTAACCGAGGCGATGGTAGTGTTGGCCGATTTGTAGGAGATTTTGGCTCCTTCGGGGGCGCCGCTTACCACGAGGTCTCCTTTCTCACCCACGAAAAGGGTAAGATCGTTCACCTTCATACCGCCTTCGTCGATGGGAGCGTCCGTTTTGGAGCACGCTGTAAGGCCGATTAGGACTGAAAGTGCCCCTAGGAAGAGTTTTCTTGTTATAGTCATAAGTGCTATCGTTTATGCTGTGTCACACATGTAACAAAGTACAAATTTAGCGCTTTTTATTTCATAAAAAAACTATTGTGCAAATAAGCGGTCCAAAACTGCCGCTCTCTGATGGGTAATGCGACGAATCCGCTGTATTTCCTCGGGGTAGGTTGCAGCGGGCATTTTGGCCTCGGTGGACGCCTGGTAATAGAAGGGCCAGACGGTATAATTGGCCTCGACGGCCTTGGGCATGAGCGCCGGATACAGGTCCAGGCCCCTTTCTATGGCCGATATAAGGGCGTCGCGCCGGGATATCCAGCGCGCGTTCACGAATGCGCGGAAAGTTTCATCGGCCCAAAACCTTTGGAACCAGTCGTCGGATACGAAGTTGGGCATCTTGAAGCCGGCGTATATCATGAGGGAGTTGGCCTTGTCGCTTACCCCGGCCGTGCGTATCTCGTTGTCCCAGCCTTTGTCCACGTCCCAGATGGGGCCGAAGAAAATCTTCGGGCTCCCCCGGCGCTTGTACATCCAGGTGCTGGTATAGCCGTCCATGTCGCCGGCGAGTTCCTTGATGATGATGTAGTCGGCGAGGGTCTTTTCGTCGAACCAGGCCCTCCAGCCGGAGGAAGGATCCTTGTAGGAGCTGCCGTAAAGCACTTTTTCGGCTTGCCCAATGTAGTTCTTTATCCACTCGTACTGGGAGGCGTCGTAATCCTCCTCATCAGGATATTTGTGGTCCAGCTGTATGTTCTTTTGCGGACTGTAAAAGCGCACTGGGGCGCTTTCGCCGTGTATATTGGCCTCCACGATGTAGCCGCCTTCGATAAGGGAGGAGGCGGAGCCGTCGGCCTGGGTGAGTTTGTCCACGAAGATGCGGCCCTCGTGCCGCTGAAGCTGGTCGGTGAACTGATATACGCCCCTGTATTCGTTGCCCATATACAGGTTCACGAACTCGCAGCAGGGGGTGAAAAGTATGGCCAGGGGGTCGTGGTAGCCATCGGCCGGATTGAAGAGCACGCGCGACATATCCCAGGCCAGGGCGTTGCGTATCAGGGATTTATCCATATCCTGGCCCAGTATCACCCAGCTGCGGGCCTGGGTATGGCGCAGGCCTATGGGCGAGAACTTCTCCGGGAAACGTATGCGGTAGGGCTTCTTTGGCAGCAGCCAGGTGGAATTGCCCCTGCCCCGTATCTCTATCCGCCCCTTCGAGGGCGTCCACCAGCCGGCAGTGGTGCGGGGGCTGGTGAGGGAGGCATCGGCCTGTACATAAGTGTTCTTGGAGGTGATTTCCCTGTCCGGGGACACGCGCAGCACCGCCAGCTCGGTATTTATCTGAGGGAAGTTCAGGTCTACCGGAAAGGACGCCGTACTGCCGTCTTCGGCCTCCACCACAAAGGAAAAGGCCGATGCGAAACTGACGGGCGTCTGCCCCGGCGATACGGCCTCCCCTGCCACCAGAAGGCGTTTCCCCCTGAATTGCACCGTCGGGATGAACATCTCGGGAGACGAGCCGTCACGCCAGGGAAGGTGCATAGCCCTCCAGACGCCGTCCCCGCCCTCCTGGAAAACTATATCGTCGCCGATGCCGGGATTCAGGGCCGCTTCTATGCGTATGGAATACAGCTCGTGCGTCCCGTCCTTAGGCGGTTCCACGTTGGCGGAAGAAGAGCCCGGAGCCGGTTCCAGGCCGTCGTTCCGGCAGGCCCAGAGCCCCAGGAGGGCACACAGAAGAAGTAGGAGGCGTCTCATAAAAAAGTGGCCGCTCCCCAAGGGAAGCGACCACAAGGATACGAAGAAAATTAGAATTTTCCAAACAGGGGCCCGCTTGGCATCGCCTTATTTGACGGCAGGGAGAGTTCCCTCTTTCCAGGTGACAGTGGCGCCATCGCCGTAAGGAGCAAGCACACGGCCCTTGCCGGAGGCATCACCGATGCTGTTTCCGTCGCCTTCGGTGAACTTCCAGTTAGCCAGAAGGCCGCTGCCCGTAGGCACCTGCTTGAACATATTGGCTGCGATTTCAGTCTCGCTGAGGGCCCTGTTCCAGACGCGGATATAGGCCAGGCTGCCCTTGAGGAAGCGGTTGCGCCCGTAGGCGTTGCCAATCATAAACACGTTGGGATTAGTGCCGTCGTTGTAGCCGCTGATGCCGTTCAGAGGAAGGGCGCCTTCCAGTTTTGATACGCCTTCGGCAGCCTTCACGCCGTCAATGTAGAGGATGAAGCTCTTGTCGGCGGCATAGGTGGCGGCGACGTGCTTCCACTCGCCTGTTACGGCATTGGCGCTGATCACGGTCTCGGTGGCCTGGGTCCAGCCGCTGGCCGATCCGCCGCCCGTCACAGCCTGGAACTTGCCCTGCTGCTCACGGATGAGGAACACGCCCTCGGTACCCACGAAGGACTGGGCGCCGTTGTTGTCGGAGGAACCGGCGTCGATGTTCACCCAGCATTCGAGGGTGAGGCCTTCCTGGGAAGCATCGGCATCGGGCCAGGTGTACACGAAGTAGGTGCTGCTCATATCAATCACCTTGGCGGCGATCTCGGCATCGGTGACGTTCACCTCGCAGCTGCCCTTGATCTGAGTGCCGCGGATGGTTGCGGTAATGGTGGCGTGGCCCACGGCCTTTGCGGTCACCACACCGTTCGCAACGGTGGCGATGGCGTTGTCGGAGCTACTCCAGTCCACGACGGGGCTGTCGGTATGGTCCTCGGGAAGGAAAGCCACATTGAGGGTGGCGCTGTTATGGCCCTCCACGTTCAGCTTCACGGCCGAAGGGGTCACAAGTACCTGGGTGGTAGGTACATTAGCCGATGTAACCGTCACGGTGACGCTGGCCTTGAATTCCTTGCCGGCGCTGTCCTTGACACTTGCCGATATCTGGGTGCTGCCTTCCTTGACGGCAGTCACCTCACCGGCGGTGCTGACTTTTGCCACGCCGGGATCGGCACTGCTCCAGCTCAGAGTCTTGAGGGCTGCCTCCTTGTCGGTGGCGTTCTCGGGCTGGATGGTGGCTGTAAGAGTACGGCTCAGGCCCTCCTTGAGGGAGAAATCGCTGCCGATGGAAAGGCCGGTAATGGGCTCCACGCCTGCGGGCTTGGGAGTAACCTTTACGTGGAAGACAAGCTTGGTGTAGGTGTTTACGGTGACAGTGATGTCCGTCTCACCTTCCTTGCGGGCGGTAACTTTGCCCTTGGAGGTCACGGTCGCAACCCGGGTATCGCCGGATTTGTAGGTGTAGCGGGCATCTTTGGGTGCGCCCAGGACTTCAATCTGATGGGTCTGAGTTTCCATCAGTGTAACGGAACTCTCCTTCAGCTTGATGCTGTCTGCGGGCTCTTCTGCAGCGGGCTGTTTGGAGCAGGCCATTACGGCAAATGCGGCCAGGACGGCCGTCGCCATAAGCGACAGGAAATTTTTCATAGTGAAGTGTTATAGTTTAAGTAAAAGCCAACAGCGACCGGGCTTACGGTCACTGTTGGCTAAGGGGTCGGGATCAGAAGGGAAGGTCGCCCTCTATCCAGTTGATATCGGCATCCTGCTGCTGCCTGGGCTTGGTGCTTGTCCAGGTCTTGGCAGTAAGGTTGTGGCCCTTGCCGGAGTGGTCGGCAATGGTGTTGCCCGAACCTTCGGTGAAGTACCAGTTGGCAAGCAGGCCGTCGCCTGTAGGAGTGGCCTTGTTCATATCGGCCGAAATCTGGGCGGCAGTGCGCTCAACGGTCCATACGCGGGTGTAGGCTATGGTTCCCTGGATAAAGCGGCCGGCGTCGCAGGCGTTGCCTATCACGAAGGAGAAGGGTATCAGGCCCCACTGGCTGTCGTTCTCGCCGGGACGGAGGCCGGTGCTCTTCTTGATGCCGTTCATATCCACGCCGTGGTCCTTGGCGTCCTGTTCGGCCTTGAGTTCACCGTTCACGTACAGGCGTATCTTGCCGGCCTTGGAGTAGGTTGCTGCAAGGTGGGTCCACTGGTTGGTGGTCCAGGCGGTCGCAAGCTTGATTTCCTCGTATTCCTCGTTGGATTTCTTGTTGCCGCCGGCAATCACCTGCCACTGGCTGCTTTCGGTACGGATAAGGAACACGCCCTCGATGCCGATGATGGATTCGTTGCCACCGGACTTGCCGGCAGTCTTGATCCAGGTTTCCATCGTCACATTGTCCAGGGTGTACTCATCGGCCTCGGGCCAGGTGTAAGGGAAGGACACGGTCTTGGCATCCATCACCAGGGTCACGTTCTGGACGGTAACCTCGCAGGTGGCGGTGTAGGTCTTGCCGCCCACGCTGGCGGTTACGGTGATGTTTGCCTTACCTTCGTCAACGCCGGTCACCAGACCGCTGTTGTTCACGGTGGCGATGGTGGTCTTGTCGGACTTCCAACTCAGGCTGGGGGTGTCGGTGTGATCCTCAGGGGTGAGGGTGGCGGTCAGCTGCAGGGTCTTGCCGGGCTGTACGCGGCCGCTTGCGGGCAGGCTCACTCCGGTAGTGGGAACATTGGCCGATTTAACGGTCACGGTCACGCTGCCCTCGAAGGGATTGCCGTTGGCGTCCTTCACCTTGGCGGTGATCTTGGCGGTGCCGGCGGTCTTGGCGGTGACAACGCCCTTGGATACGGTGGCAACCGTGGTCTTGTCGCTTGTCCACTCAATCCCGCTTAGGGCCGATGCCTTGTCGGTGGCATTGTCGGGATTCACCGTGGCGGTAAGGGTTGCGGTGTTGCCTTCCTTCAGGTTGATGGAGGTGGCGCCGCCCTCGGCGGTAACGGTGAGTCCGGTGATGGCCACGTATCCGGCAGGCTTCTCGTTAACTTTCACCGTGCAGGTGGCCTTGCGGTTCACGTCGTTGCGGGAAGTGACGGTGATGGTAACGGTTCCGGCCTTCACGCCGGTAACCTTGCCGCTGGACTGCGTCACGGTGGCAACAGTCTTGTCGGAGGATTCGTACTTGAGGCGCTCGCCTTCGTTCACGCCATTCACGACAAGCTGAACGTTTTCGCCTATAAACACGGCATAGCTGGCCTGCTCGAAGGAAAGGCCGCCTGCGGGCTTGGTGTCTTCGGGAGCTGTCTTGTTGCAGGAGAAAATTACAGCGGACAGGGCGAAGAGCCCGATCAGAGAAAAGAATCTTTTCATAGTTATTGAATATTGTTTTTGTGTCATCATTTATGGATTACAAATATAAGCTTTATTTCGGACATAACAAAGGGAGCGACCCGCAAAGGCCGCTCCCCGTTTCATTATTCAAGCGGGAGAATTAGTCTTCAGAGAATTCTACCCACTGGCCCTTGATGAGCTCGGATACGTCCACGTTGTTGCCGTCGGCATCGCCGCGGCCTTCACGCCAGGTCTTGGAGAAGAGGATGTCGTGATGGCCGGAGGCATCCACGAACTTGTCGCTGCCCTTGGTGTTGAGCACCCAGTTGCCAAGCAGGCCTTCGCTGTCGTTTGCTACGCTCTCCAGGCCGGCGAGGATCTGCTCCTCGGTACGGGCTACATTCCACAGGCGGATGTAGGAGAAATAGCCGTTGAACTTCTGCTTTTCAGGCCAGCGGCTACCATCGTCCCAGCTCATGCCAAGCTCGAGAGTATTGGCGTCCAGATTTCCGGTCTGGGCTACGGTTCCGGCCAGGACACCGTTGTAGTACACTTTGATGTTCGTGCCGTCGCCTACACAGCTCAGGGTTACCCACTGTTTCTCGGGAAGGACGGGACTGTTGATGTACTTTGCTCCGCCGACGCCCAGTATCTGCAGGGAACCGGCAATGCTGTTATCGCCTACGCGGAAACAGATTCCGTTCTTTTCACTGGCATTGCTGAACTGCATGGGACGGTTGCAGGGATTGCGGGTATTCCACTTGGTGGAGTAGAAGCGGATCTCGGTGGTGAAGGTATTCAGGCCAAGATAGTCGGCATCATCGGCCGCAAACGTCGAATGGGTGTAGGTGGCGGCATTGGAGGCGTCGAACACGATGGGGCCCTGGGGCTTCACGTCGGGACGGCCCTGCTTCCAGATCAGAGGAGTGGACTTTGCAGTCATATCCTTGCCGCTTGCAGAGTAGTCCTTGATGGTGTTGCCTTCGCCGTTGTTGGCGTCGGTCAGGTCCATCTTCCAATAAGCCTTCAGGTTGTCGGAAGTGCCCTCGAAGTTGTTCATGTTGGCCTTGATTTCGGCAGCGGAACGCACGGTATCCCATACGCGGACCTCGCAGATTTCGCCGTCGAACCAGCGGTTGTTCCTGTAACCGCTCCAGGAGTTGCCGTCAAGATAGGAGGCGCCCAGGAGGACCCTCGTAGGATTCCAGGAGCTGCCACCGGCGGCAAGGGCTGCAGCCTGGGTTGCAAATTCCTCATTGGTTGCAACCAGCTGGGAGTTTACATACACTTCGGCCTTCTTGTCGGCGGTGTTGTAGGTCACTGCCACGTGATACCAGGTATCGGGCTCGAAGGTTACGCCGGTAGTCCAGTTACCGTGGTTGGTCGCGAGCTGGAGCTCGTTCAGGCCGATACCCTGATCGCCGATGCGGAGCAGCCATTTGCCCTCCACGCCGAACACGGACGATACCTGAGGAGCATCAAAGCTGTTTGCGCGCATCTTCCACTCAACGGTAACGGCATCGAAGGTGCCAAGTCCGCTGGGAACTTCGAAGTAGTTTTCCTTCATGCTCGGGGCCACGGCTCCGGTCAGAGGTTCTACGGTAACTTCGCAGCTGGCGCTCAGTTCCTGGCCAAGTACGGTAGCCTTGGCGGTGATGGTGGCTGTGCCTACGCCGAGGGCGGTAACGATGCCGTTGGCGGCCCTTGCCACCTTGTCATCGCTGGTCTCCCAGGTGAAGTTGGGAAGGAGGGCGTTGGCGGGAGTAAGGTTCACTGTCAGGGCCTTTTCCTCACCGCGGGTGAGCGTAAGGCTGGTCTCGGCAAAGCTCACTGCGGTGGCCTTCACGATATCGGGAAGCACTACGCCCGTGGTCCAGGTCAGATCGCTATGGGCGGTTGCAGTGATATTGTTTCCGGAGTAGTCCTTGATCTCGTTGCCTTCACCCTCGTTCATAGGCCAGTTGGCAATAAGGCCATCGGCCTTTGCAAGGGTCTTGTTGTTGGCCGATGCAATGATCTCTTCGTTGGTGAGAGCCTTGTTCCATACACGCAGATGACTCATAAAGCCGTTGAAGTAACGGGTATCGTAGGCTGCGCCGATAAAGAAGGAACGGGAGCCGAGAGGGCAGTTGTCATCACCGCCGGTACCGTTCAGATATACGGCGTGGTCGGGAGCAGCGCCACTGGCTACCTCGTCACCGTCCACATACAGCTTCGTCTCACCGCCTTTCACATATGTGGCTGCAATGTGGTGCCAGCTGTTCAGGGGGTAGGTGTCGTTCCAGGTGTACTTGTACTCTCCCTGAAGCGTCAGGTTATCCTGAAGGTTCTTTCCGCCTACGATCATAAGCTTGCTGCCTTCCCA
This sequence comes from Bacteroidales bacterium, assembly GCA_017961015.1. Lineage (GTDB taxonomy): Bacteria > Bacteroidota > Bacteroidia > Bacteroidales > UBA932 > Cryptobacteroides. Next base: position 22,131 of record JAGCYC010000002.1, read on the forward strand.
GCGTACCAGGAACATATTCTCAACACCCATAAAGGTCTTGAGGCCGGAGCTTACTTCGCGGGCATTCACCCAGCCTTCGTAAGTAACCGCGTCGTAGATGGCTTCACCGGGGAAGGTCGCGGGAATGTAGTTGCTGGCCATATCGGGAGCGGCGTCATTTGTGGGAACCTCGGCGCCGGCAGCTTCTACCTTAACCTCGCAGGTAGCTTTCAGCTCGCCCTGGGCAACGGTGATAGTAGCCGTACCTTCGGCAACGGGAGTCACAACACCGTCGGCAACGCTGGCCACCTCGGAATCGCTGGAAGTCCAGGTGAAAGCGGGCTGCTCGGTGGTCTCGGCAGGGACAAGGGTAGCCGTAAGGGTGACGGGCTCCCCACCCACTGTGAGGGTCAGAGCGGTCGCGCTGATTTCGATGCCGGTAGCGGGGATGGGGGCTGCGGCCACCGTCACCACGCACTTGGCTTCAAACTTTCCGGCCTTTGCAGTAATTTCTGCAGTGCCCTGTGCAAGAGGATTCACGACACCGGCGGCAACGGCGGCGACTTCCGGATTGGAAGAAGTCCAGGTTACTGCGGGCTTTTCGGTAGCGTTCTGAGGAAGATAGCTCACCTTGAGGGTGGCTGTCTCACCACCGGCCACAAGATTGAGGGTGGTCTGGGACAGTTTGATACCTGTAACGGCGACTGTCTTGTTAACATCCTCCTTGTTGCAGGCAACGAGGGCACTCAGAGCGAGCACTCCCATCGCCAGGATGGAAAAGAACTTTTTCATAATTGAAGTTTAAATTTGGTTAAGTAAAAATGTGTTATCGTTTAAGGTTCAGGTTTGGCAAATATACGAATAATTTATGAATTGGCTCACAAATGGGTCACCATTTCGATTTTCTGCAGCTCCTTCCCATCGGCCTTTATCCTCAGCGGTTCAATCTGCTCGCTGCCCCATCTTTTCCACAGGGGGTTGTAGCTGCCCTTCACGTCCACACGGCTGCGGGGCGGGACCAGGGCCGGCGCTTCGCTCAGCCTAAGGCGGGCCGACGGCTCATACTCAAGCCTTTTGGGGAAGTCGGTGTCGTTGTACAGGGGGAAGCTGAAAACGTACTGGCCGTCGCGCCTGCGGTTCACCAGCACGCGGGGGGCGTCGGTACGCAGGCTGTCGCCCAGATTGGTATAGTAGCGTATCTGGCCTTCCGTGAGCTGGGCCTTCACGTATGTCTTAACGGACACGTTGTAGTTGAACACTTCCCCCTCCCTGCCCTGGACCAGGACATTCAGGAAGCGGTTCTGTGGGCCGTACAGCTCGGCGGGGTCCAGTTTTGCAAGCAGCACTCCCCTGCCGCCGGGCTTTATGCGCGTCTGCGCCACCTCGCCGGTAAAGCAGCCGCAGCTTGCCCTCACCTCCATTACCGTGACGGGAATGTCGCTCACGTTGGTAAAGGGGTAGCGCAGGGTCTGCACGCCGTCGTCGTAGCGGAGCGTGTCCAGCGTCTGGTTGCGCTCGTCAAAACGGATGAGCACATGCGACTGAGCCCCGGCTCCAAGGACGGAGCCGAGGCACAGCGCTATGCATACAGTAAGTTGTTTGAGCACTTAAGGCTTCCTACTGCACTACCGGGCACTTCATGGCCGAGGTATAGGAGATGCTTCCGTGGTAGGTTCCGTTGTACACAGTACCAACTCCGTCGGCCTGTTTGGCAGGACCGGTAAGGTCGGTAGCTCCGGTGCCGCCGGCGTTGGGGTTGTCAAGCTTCCAGTAGCCCAGGAGCTTGTTCTCGCGGAACTCGCGGGAAGGGTCGGAGAGCACGCATTCGTTGCGGACAATTTCGGCCTGGGTGAGCATGCGGCCCCACAGACGGGCTTCGAACACCTGACCGTTCAGGTAACGTCCCTTCTCGGACATGCCTATAGCGAAGCAGGAGTTGTACACCGAGCCGAAGTTGATACCCTTGGCGCCCATGTTCTGCTCTTCGATGAGCTGGCCGTCAATGTAGATGTAGCACTTCTGGTTAATACCGTCGCCTACAACTGCAATGTGGTACCATCTTCCGGTCTGGAAGTGCATGGCGGTGGTGAGGGAGACACCCTGACCTGCCATCTGGAGCTGGTCCCTGTCGCAGGAAACGTCGCCCCAGCGGACGAGGAACTGCTCTTCCACGCCGATGATAGAGGAGATGTACGGGCTGCGGCTCTGGAAACTGTTGGCCTTGGCATGGATTTCAAGGGTGCAGTAATCCAGCTTCAGGTTGGGGTCGTTGATGGTGGACTGGAAATCCACATAGGCGTTGCTGCCGTTCAGGGACATGGCGGTTACTATGATGGGACCGCGGGCCACCAGGAACACGAACTTGTCCTTGGGCCTGGTCTCGATACCGCTGGAGGTACGGACTATCTTCAGGGGCAGGCAGTAGGTGACGCCGTTGCGGAAACCGTTGTTGTCAATATCCACGGTGACGGGGTCCGAAACCGAAAGGCCCTTGTGAACTGTGGTGCTCCACTCGTCGATGATGTAATTGTCTTCGGGCAGCATCCAGTAGTTGGCGCCTATCTCTGCGTTGTAGGCGGCAAGGGCTTCGGCCGAGTCGGCCGGCTCGAAGAAGATTTCTTCATCGGCCTCCATCTTGTTGGTGGTGGCGATGGAGAAGGACAGCTGACCGGGGCTCTCCAGGAAGACGCTTATCTCTTTGTCTCCCTGGAACATTACCAGGCCTTTCTCGCTCAGCGACTTAATGTCGTCCCTGTTTATCAGGCTCGTCTGGCAGGCGGTAATGGCTGCCAGGGCTGCAATTATATAAAAGATCTTTTTCATAATCGGGAACGGGGATTACTGCTGGGGTTTCCAATAATTATGCTTGGCCATGGCGTTTATGCCGTAGCGGTGATGCTGGTACGGGATCTTCTTGCCCGCCTCGGCCTTGTTGGTGGGGTCGTCGGGCATGAGGAAGTCGCGCTGGCCGTGGAAGGAACCCATACCGCCCTTGTGGCCGTAACGCTGGCCGGTGGTGGTATGGACATAGTTTGCAAACTGCTCCAGATTGTTGCAGCCCTGGGAGAAGGTATCACCTACGTTTTCGCAGGGGATAATCTGGCAGGGAACCCAACCGCTGGCAGGGTTAAGGTTGGAGGGGTAGTCGGAAGCACGGGTTGCCGATGCTCCGCCGTTGGTGCTGTACTTCTGCGAAACGAAGAAGTTGCAGTACTGTGCGCCCCATGCCCATGAGCTGTAGCTGCCGGGGTTGTCGAAGATAAGGAGAGTCTCGGGGTTCTCGGACTTGGGGCCGAGGAACTGGGACAGGTACTGGACAAAGGTCCGGAGGGCGGTGCCGCTCAGAGGGTCGTTGTTGGATTCCAGGTCCAGGTCGTAACCGTCTATACCACCTTCGAACACTTCGTCAAGAAGCGGCTTGGCGGCATATACGCACCATTCGGGGAACTGGCCGTTGGCGGCGCTGGCGTTGCGGGACATGTCCTGCTTGAGGGCGTTGCAACCGGCGGCGCGGGCGTTGTTCTCCAGGGTCTGTTCGTCCAGATCGGGGTGCTCGTCTATGTATTTGTAGTAGGCGTCCATGAAGGAGGGGATCTCGGCCTCGAATGCCCAGTTGCCGTTAGTGGCAAGAATCTGGGTGATGCGGCAGCCCACAACCCTCATGCCCTTGATCTCGCGGCAGGCCTGCATCTCCACATAGTCGATGGTGCCCTTCTTGGGCATACCGCCCCAGAGGTTGATGATGTCCAGGGAGTCGGGAAGGTCGGCGAAGCGGAAACGGAGGGTGCCGAAGTCGGCGAAGAACATGTAGGAGATACTGCGGGTGGCAAGGCCTTTCTCGTCGTAGGCGGCGTCTTTCCAGGCACGCAGTGACTCGTAATACTCGTTGTCCTGCAGGACGTTCACAAGGCCACTGCCCTCTACCCAGTTGAACAGGTAGTTGTCGAAGACGTCGTGCACGTCGGAGGTAGCCTTGATGTCAAGCGGCTTTGCTTCTTTCTGGCAGGCGCCCAGGCAGAGGGCGGCTATAGCGAGAAATATAATACTCTTTTTCATAAGCTGCTGTTATTTAACGTTTGTCCCACCATACCTGAGTACCGCCGTTGTCGCCGGAACCACCGCTGGCTTCCTGGTTCAGGATCTCAATGCCTTCGGCCAGGTTGGCGGCGTTGGCCTGGGATTCGGAAGCGGGATAGACAAGGCGGCGCACCTGCTTGGCCGTGTTGATGGTACCGTTGGAACGGTTCTGCACGGTAGGGATGAGCTTGGGATAGCCGCTGCGGCGGAATTCGGCCCAGGCTTCCATGCCCTCGGGGAACATGGCGATGTACTTCTGGGTGATAATCTGTTCGAGATGCTTCTCCGTGGTGGTCTGGGACGACCAGGCAACGGAGACGTCGGTAAGAGCTGTGCTGTAGGAGTTGGATTCGGTTACCGGGTCGGTGTAGGTTGCGGGGGCAGCCGTTACGGCCAGGTAGTTGGTGGCGCCGTCTACGCCCCAGAGCTCGAAGCTGCGGCGGATACCGTTCTCATACCAGGTCTGGGCCTGGGTGGGACTGTTCTGACGCAGGTAGTGCTCGGCTAAGAGGAAGTAGCTTTCGGCACCGGACATCCACATGAGGGGGTCGGAGTTGTCGGCCTTGATGTAGGACCAGCGGTCCGACGCGGCATAGGCACCGTTGATGGCTACGCCCATGCGCATTCCCACGAAGGCTGCGTTGCCCTGCTTGTCCTTTCCTATTACGAAGTACTTGTCGCGGCGGGGGTCGCTGTAGCCGTTCATGTAGCACAGGATGGAAGCTCCGGCCTTGGCGTCACCGTCGTTGAAGTTGTAGGCGATCACATAGAGGGGATTCTCCCAGGAAGCGCCCGAAGCGGGATGGATGGCGGCGTTTTCGGTCAGGAAGCCGAGGGTGTTGCCTATAGCGGCCTGGGCCTGGGCGTTGTACAGGGCCTGGTCGGCATAGTAGACGCGGAGGGCGAGGCGCAGGCGCAGGGTGTTGGCGAACTGGACCCACTTGGTAAGGTCTCCGTAGAAGACATTGTCGAAGCGGGAGATGTCCAGGGTGTTGTTTATGGCCGCAGGAGTGAGCACGTCGATGGCGTTGCCAAGGTCGGCGAACATTGCGGTGTAAACTTCCTGCTGGCTGTCGTAGTTAAGGTGCAGGGCCTTGCCGATGCTGGAATAAGGGATGGGACCGTAGGCATCGGTAACGCGGTGCAGGGCTGCGACCTTGAGCACGTCGGCAAGGGCGGCGGCTACACCGTTGGTCTCGCGGATGGCGTCAAGCCTTGTCCAGGCGGCGATGCAGCGGACGAAGACGTCCTCGAACATGGTGCCGGCCCAGCCGTCGGCGCGCAGGTTATATACGTTGTTCTGGTCGAAGTCGGGCTTGTTGGCGGCCTGGTAACCGGAGAAGATATCGCCGGACAGGCCCTGTACCACCTGATAGCTGGCGCTGCCGTATTCGTCGTCGCCGATCTTCTGGTAGGTAGGAAGCACGTTGGCCATCATCTGGGACAGGTAGGAACCCGCACGGTTGTTGTCGTAGTCAAGGTCCGACTCGCTGGCCTGCTCCTGGTTGGTATTACGCTCCAGATAGTCGGCCGTGCAGGAGGTAACAGCCACGGAGGCTGCGAGAACTACTGCGAAAATGCTGATAAAAATCTTTTTCATGGCTTCGTAGTATTAGAAGGTAATCTTGGCGGAGAAGCCAATGTTGCGGGTTGCGGGAGACATGAACAGATCCAGTCCCATACCGTAGTTTCCGGCCGATGCCACCCTTTCAGGATCGAAAGGAGCGTTGCAGTAGAGCATTGCAAGGTTGCGGCCCACAACGGAGACGTTGAGTCCCTTGATGAAGGGTACCAGCTTGTTGATGGGGATGTCGTAACCCAGGGAAACCTCGGCCAGACGGACGTTGGTCATGGAATAAGTGTAGTAGGCGCCCAGGGCGTTCTCACCGCCGTTGGCGATGTTGCGCCAGTAATCCTGGGCCGATACGATATAGTAGGAGGCCGACTTTCCGCTCAGGTATGAGGGGGAGAAGTCGAAACCGGTCTCGCGGTTCTCCAGGGAGCGGACGGATGCACCGTAGGCGTCCATGGTGGCTTCGGTGAGGGAGACGCCCACACCGCCAACGCGTGCGGTAATCATAAAGGCCAGGTTGATGCCGTTCCAGGAGAACTGGTTGCGCCAGGAAGCGGTCCAGTCGGGGTTCACGTTGCCGGCATACCACTGGGTGTCGGGGGTGCCGTCGTTTGCGGCCTGGTACATGACGCCGCCCTTGTCGGTACGTTCCACATAGAAGGAACCGTCCTCATAGGTCTGCATACCGGCTACGTAGAGTTCGCCCACGGGACGGCCCTCGATGAGCCAGAGGGTTGCACCGCCGGAGCCGCCCACCTTTTCGCGGGTGCTCACATAGTGCTCTTCACCGTCCTGGTAGTCAAGCATCTTCACAACCTTGTTCACGTTGCGGGTCCACAGCAGGTTGGTGGTCCAGTTCACGGGACCGAGGTCCATACCGTACTGTGCGCTGAGCTCGATACCGCTGTTGTCCACCTGGCCGGCGTTCACGTAAATCACGGAAGCGCCGCTGGTAGCCGATGCGGTAGGAGAGAACACCTGGTTGAAGGTGGAGCTGTGGTAGTAGGTACCGGACAGCTGCAGGGCGCTCTTGAACAGGCGTACGTCGAAACCGGCCTCCCAGCTGCTGGTGCGCTCGGGCTCGAAGTCGGGAGCGGTGGTCCAGGAGTTAAGGTTGGCGCGGCCTTCGGCAATGGCGTAGGTGGGGCTGAACAGGAAGCGGCGGATAGGGTTACCTACCTGAGCATAGGAAGCTCTCACCTTGGCGTAAGGGATAATGTCGGACTTCTTCTCGAACATCTCGGTGATGAGGGCCGATGCACCCACGCTGGGATAGAAAGCGGGTTTCACACCTGCGGGGGAAGCCATCTGGGAGTTCCAGTCGTTGCGGACGGTGGCCTCCAGGAAGGCGAAGTTCTTGAAGCCGATGTTCAGGGTACCGAACACGGACTGGGTCTGGTCGTTGTAGGTGGTCTTGTCGAAGCCCCTGTTGGTGGTGAGGTTGGCGAAGGTGAAGCGGTTTGCGATACCGGTAAGGTCGCCGGCCTGCAGGACGCCCCTGTAGAAGTAATCCTCGATGGCTGCGCCGGCTACGGCGTTCAGCTGGACAAGGTCTTCGCCGAAGGTCTTGTTAACGGTGACCAGTACGTCGGCATAGGTCTGACGGGTGTTCTGGTCGTCGTAGTAGTAGCGGCCGTAAGGGCCTGCGAAGGTACCGTTGGAGCCGGCATAGTGCTTCTGCTCCGCGATGGTGTGGTTGCTGTCGGTGCGCACACGGCCCTGGACGCTGAGCCAGGGAAGGATGTCGTAGGTGAGCGAGGCGCCCAGCAGGTAACGCTCCTTACCGGTCTGGAACATGTTGCGGTTGATGGTCCAGAAGGGGTTCTGCATGCTCAGTTCGTTCACGTTCCAGTACTGCAGGGGCAGGTTGCGGGCGGGATCGAAACGCTCGTAGACGGTGTAATCCAGGAGGTCTGCGTTTGCAGGCATCAGGTAGATGGGCACCAGAGGGTTGTGATACAGACCGCCGGAAATCATGTTCTGCTCCTTCACGCGGATGTACATACCCAGCAGGCTGGCGTGCAGTTTGCCGCTGAGCAGGTCTGCGGTGTGGCGGAAGGTGGCGTTGTAACGGTTGTAGTCGTTGTTGGGAATGATACCCTTGGAATCCGTATAACCGGCCGATACATAAGTGCTGGACTTGTCGGTGCCGCCGGAAACGCTAAGGGTGTGGGCGGTGTTGTAACCGGTCTGGAAGAAGTCTTCGATCTTCCAGGAAGGAGCGGCGGCAAGCTTTTCGCCCCAGGAGGCGAAGGAGCCGGCAGCGGCACCGTACTCGTACTGCTTCTGGGGAAGCATCACGGGAGTGGAGAAGGTGGTGCTGTTGGAGTAGGACACCTTGAAGCCCTTCTCGCCGGTGCGGGAGGTGAGCATGAGGATACCGTTGGCGGCCTTGTAACCGTACAGGGCTGCTGCCGATGCACCTACAAGGGCGCTCATGTCGGCGATATCCTCGGAGTTGAGCATGGCCATACCGTCACCGGAGATGCCGGAACCCTTGTAAACGTTCCAGGCTTCGTCGGGGCTGGCAGTGGACAGGCTGGGAAGAGGAATGCCATCCAGCACATAGAGGGCATTGTTGCTGTTCATCAGAGACTTGGCACCGCGCATGACCACCTTGGTCTCGCCGCCGGCGCCGGCTGCAGTCTCGTTGATCTGAACACCGGCGATCTTGCCGGCGAGGGAATTGACCATATTGGCCTCACGGGTGACGAACACCTTTTCGTCCAGCTTCTGGACATTGTAGGTGACGGCTTTCTCCGAGCGCTTGATGCCCAGAGCCGTAACCACAACACCCTCGAGGACGGTGGAGTCGTCGGCGAGAACTACGTCAATCCGGCTTTGACCGGCGATTTCCACAACCTGGTCCACCATTCCGATGAACGAGAACCTCAGGTGGGTGGCATCGGCCGGTACGCTCAGGCTGTAGTTGCCGTCAAAATCAGTGACCGTGCCGATTCCAGGCTGGCCGTCGACAACTACGCCCGCCCCGATCAGCGGCTGGTTGGATGCATCGAAAACCGTTCCGCTCACGGTCCTGGGACCCTGTGCGAAGGCGATTAGGGAAGCAAACAAGGCGGCGGCTGCGAGGCAAACTTTACGCAAGCTGTTGCTACTCATTTGAAATTTGAAATTATTTGGTTAGTTGTTAGTGCTTGTTTACAGAGTACAAAGATACTCAATAATTCCGAAAGTAAAATCGATTTAACGCTAAACTTTTGCTAAACCAACGCGCGCCTACATAGCGTACACGGAGGAGGCTTCCGGGGTTTCGTCTCCCCAGCGCAGCGCTATCGAATCCAAAATGGAAAGGATTTCGTCCGGGTCCGTACTTGTTACCAGGCGTATGCGGGTTTCCTTGAAGTCCCTGAGGCCCTTGAAATAGCAGCTCAGGTGACGGCGCATCTCATACACTCCCCTTACCGGGCCTTTCAGCTCCAGCGAGAGGGCAAAATGCCGTTTTGCCAGGGCCACGCGCTCGTTTACGGGCATAGGAGGCAGCTCCTCGCCGGTATCCAGAAGATGCCTTATCTCGGTGAAGATCCAGGGATGGCCGAAGCTGGCGCGTCCCACCATTATTCCGTCCACTCCATAGCGTTCGAAGGCCTCCAGGGCATCCCGGGCCGATGCTATGTCGCCGTTGCCGATAATGGGAATGTGCATCCTGGGATTGTTTTTCACCTCGCCGATGAGGGTCCAGTCGGCCTGGCCCTTGTACATCTGGCAGCGGGTGCGGCCGTGTATGGTGAGGGCTGCTATCCCGACGTCCTGCAGGCGCTCGGCCAGTTCCACTATTATCCTGCTGCCGTCGTCCCAGCCCAGGCGGGTCTTTACGGTGACGGGCTTGCCGACAGCCTCCACTATGGCTTTGGTTATGGCCACCATCTTGTCGGGCTCCCGCATCATACCGCTGCCGGCGCCGCGGCCGGCTATCTTGCTCACGGGACAGCCGAAGTTTATGTCTATGATATCGGCCCCGTGGCCTCCGGCAAGTTCGGCGGCCCTGTCGGCCATACGGGCGGCGTCCACCATAGCCTCGGGAATGCTGCCGTAGATCTGCACCGCGACGGGGGCTTCCTCCTCCAGCGTGTGCATCTTGGCTATGGTTTTGGCAACATCCCTCACCAGGCCGTCGGAACTCACGAACTCGGTGGTTACCATAGCGGCTCCGGCCTCGCGGCACAGGATGCGGAAGGACGCATCGGTCACGTCCTCCATCGGTGCCAGCGTAACGGGACCCTCACCCAGGTCTATATTGCCTATTTTCATGGGCTAGAGGGCCTCCAGAAGGGTTTTGTCAAAATCGGCCTTCTCTTCGGGGGTGAGGAAGACGGCCTCCACGGGCAGGTAGAAGATACGCTGGCGGAGTGAGTCGGAAAGCCCGGGCGCCTCCTCCACCCTCTGGGCATCCTTTTCGGTGGTCACCAGGCAGGCGGTGGGGTTGGCCTTCACGGCCGCCTCCAGGCGGGCCACATCGGCCCGGGTATAGCGGTGATGGTCGGGGAAGGCTATGCGCTCCACTATCTTGTAACTGTCGGACAGGTAGCTCCTCAGGGGGGCGTCGTTGGCTATTCCGGTGAACAGCACCAGGCGTTTGGAATAGGTGTAGCGGATATCGGCCTCGGGGAAGACGGACTCCATACCGCCATAGGAGAGGGTGGTGAAATACAGTTTCTGCTGCGGCTTCAGGCCAAGGTACTGTCTCCAGCGGGAACGCTCCCAGCCGTCCAGGAAGGAGGGGCACTTGGTGATTATCACTATTCCGGCCTTTTTTATGCGCGAGGGAAGATCCCTCAGACGGCCCCAGGGCATAAGGCGGTCCTTGTGTACGGGGCGGTTGTAATCTACCAGGACTATGTCCAGTGAGCAGCGCAGGCGGCGGTACTGGAAGGCGTCGTCCAGCACTATGAGCTGGGCTGCGGGGAAGTCCCGGTGCAAGCAGCGGCGGGCCTTTTTATTGCCATCCAGCTCCTCGGGACGGGTGAGCAGACGGGCTCCCTCCACACGGTCCTTGTCCACCGCAACAGTAACCTGCGGGAACTTCCTGGCAAGCTGCAGGGGCTCGTCCCCGAACTGCTGGGCGCTGCCGTCGCGGGGCACTTTCTGGAAGCCCCGGCTGCGGCGTTTGTACCCGCGCGAAAGGACGGCAAGCTCGCTGTAGGCCCATTGGTCGGAAGCAAGCAAATGCCTCAGGACCAGTTCAGTATGGGGCGTTTTACCGGTGCCTCCCACCGTTATGTTGCCTATGCCCACCGTAGGGACGGGGGCCTGGAAACTCTTTTTCCAGCCTTTGTCGTAAAAGAGGTGGCGCAGGGCCAGTATGAGGCGGTACAACATGCTCTGTAAATTTTATTTCTGCACCTGGATGGACATGCGGTGCACTTCTTCCATTATGCTCTTTATGGCCGATTCATCAAGGCCGGCCTCGCGGGCCAGTGCCAGACGGCTTTCCAGGAGCTGCTCCCAGCGGCGGGGCTGGACTATCTCCACGCCCTGCTCCTTCTTGCACAGGCCTATCTCGCGGCTCACCTGCTGGCGCTCTTCCAGTATGGCCAGAAGCTTCCCGTCCAGGCGGTCGATCTCCGTCCGAAGCGCCTCCAGGCGGGCCTGGAAGGCCTCGTCGGCACTGCTGGGGCGGCGGCGGACAAGCCCTTCCATTAGGGCTTTGAACTGCCGCGGCGAAAGCTGCTGGGCGGCATCCGAGAGGGCCTTCTCCGGTTCCGGATGCACCTCTATCATAAGACCGTCGGCAAGGCCCAGGTCGAGGGCCCTCTGGGCCAGTTCCCCTACGTAGCGGCGGTCTCCGGCCATATGCGAAGGGTCGCTGAAGAAGGGCAGCCCGGGATAAGCGGCCTTCATCCTGGCGGCCAGCTGCCAGAGCGGGGCATTGCGGTAAGGGGCTGCGTCCGTGGTATTGAAACCCCTGTGTACCAGGCCGATATCCTTCACTCCGGCCCCTTTCAGGCGCTCTATCGCGCCCTCCCAAAGCCCGGCGTCGGGATTCAGGGGATTTTTCAGCAGCACCGGGAGGCCTGAGGCGCCGAGCGCATCGGCAAGGAGCTGGAGCTGGAAAGGACTGCCCACGGTCCGGGCGCCTATCCACACAAGGTCTACTCCTGCATCGGCACAGGCCTTGACGTGCTCCGGCGTGGCCACCTCGGTGCAGACTCTCATTCCAGTTTCCCGCTTTACCCTCATCAGCCACTGGAGTCCCTCATATCCGGGGCCTTCGTAATCGCCGGGGCGGGTGCGGGGCTTCCATAGGCCGCAGCGCAGGACTCCCACGCCGGCCGCCTTGAGCGCGACTGCGCTTTCCGTCAGGACGGCCTGCGATTCGGCACTGCAAGGGCCGGCGATCACCACCGGCCCTGAGGCAGGGAATAAGTCCCTGATATCCACTAGACTGTAAGGATTTCCTTTTCCTTGGCGGCGATAACCTCGTCCACCTGTTTCACCCATTTGTCGGTGACTTTCTGAAGCTCGGCCTCGCCTTCCTTCTCTCCGTCCTCCGACAGGCCCTCATTCTTCTGGGCCTTCTTCAGCAGGTCTATTCCGTCGCGGCGGGCGTTGCGCACCGAAACCTTGGTGCTCTCGCCCTGAGCCTTGGCCTTCTTGATGAGGTCCTTGCGGCGCTCCTCCGTGAGGGCGGGCACCATACAGCGTATAATCTCACCGTTGTTGGACGGGGTAAGGCCGATGTTGGCGTCCAGGATGGCCTTTTCGATCTTGCCGATGAGGTTGCGCTCCCAGGGCTGGATGGCGATGGTGCGGGCATCGGGCGTGGTTACAGATGCAACCTGGGCGACCGGCGTGGCGGTGCCGTAATAGTCTACCATCACGGGATTAAGAAGGGCGGGAGATGCCTTTCCCACACGGTAGTTCTTCAGGTCCTCCTCCAAAAAGTCTACGGCGGCGCTCATTTTCTGGGCGGCTGCGTCTACAATCTCTTTTGCTTTAGGTAACATAGGTTAAAAACAATCTCTTGTATCCCGCAAATATAACAAAAACCTTGGAAAAATGGAAAAGTCTTTCTTATCTTTGTACAAATCAATCGAATATGCTAAAACTGCTCCGGCGTATTGTCGCACTTGTTTTCTTCCTGTGCATTACCTTCCTGCTCCTGGACGTAAGCGGCGTCGCTCACCGCTTCCTGGGCTGGATGGCCCGCATCCAGCTGCTGCCCGCAGTGATGGCCCTGAACTTCGGGGTAATCGCCTTCCTGGTGGTGCTCACCCTCGTTTTCGGGCGCGTGTACTGCTCGGTAATATGCCCTCTGGGGGTATTCCAGGACGGGATTTCCCGTCTGGGCAACATCGGCAGGAAACAGCCATACCGCTACCGGAAGGAGCTCAAGTGGCTGCGCTACGGTATCTGGGTGCTCTTTGTGATTGCCCTGGTGGCCGGGCTGCAGTGCCTGGTGGCCTTCCTGGCCCCCTACAGCGCCTACGGCCGTATGGTGGAAAGCCTGCTCCAGCCCGTCTGGCTCTGGGGGAACAACCTCCTGGCCAGCATCTCCCAAAGGGCCGGATCCTATGCCTTCTACAGCCGCGAGGTATGGCTCCGCAGCCTTCCTACCCTCATCGTTGCAGCGGTCACCCTTGTGGTTCTCGTGGTCCTGGCCTGGCGCGGCGGCAGGACTTACTGCAACGCCGTGTGCCCCGTGGGCACCACCCTCAGCTTTTTCTCACGCTTCGCCCTTCTCAGGCCGGTCATCGACGCCTCCAAATGCCGGAACTGCCGCAAGTGCGAGCACGGCTGCAAGGCCCAGTGCATAGACATAGACAGCCACAGCATAGACTACAGCCGCTGCGTGGACTGCTTCAACTGCATCGGCGAATGCAAGTTCGACGCCCTGAGCTACCGTCCTGTCTGGGGCCGGAAGAAGGCTTCCCCCAAGGCATCCGAGGGCTACAAGGAAGGCGAGGCTCCCCAGGCCGATGATTCCCTGAGGGCCTCCCGGAGGGCTTTCCTCGGTGCGACGGCCCTGTTCGCGGGGACATCGGCCCTGAAGGCGCAGAGCGCCAAGAAGGTGGACGGCGGCTTCGCCCAGCTGCTCCCCAAGCAGGCTCCTTCCCGCGAAGTGCCCCTGACGCCGCCGGGATCGGCCTCGGTAAAGGATTTCTACCGTCGCTGCACCGCCTGCCAGCTTTGCGTGGCCCAGTGCCCCAACAACGTGCTTCGGCCCTCCTCGGACCCGGAGCATTTTATGCAGCCCTGTATGAGCTACGAAAGGGGTTTCTGCCGTCCGGAGTGCACCCGCTGCTCCCAGCTGTGCCCGAGCGGGGCCATAAAGCCCATCGGCAAGGAAGAAAAGACCCAGTACAGGATAGGTGTCGCGCAGATTGACAGGGATCTTTGCCTGCAGTCACGCGGAGAAGGCCCCTGCGGAAAATGCGTGCAGGCCTGCCCCAGCGGCGCCGTATCCTTCGTGAACAAGGACGGAGTGAGGATACCCGTCGTGGCCGAGGAGGTATGCATCGGCTGCGGCGCCTGCGAATACCTCTGTCCCGTGCGCCCCATAAGCGCCATTACCGTAAACGGCCGAAACACCCACCTGCTATGATGAACCGCAGAGAATTCCTGAGCCTTGGCGGCGCCGCCGCCCTCGCCGCAGCCTGCGGCCCGCTCGCCACAAAGAAAGACAAAGCCGCTTCCGATCCCGGAAGTATGGAATACCGCATCAATCCCGTGAACGGCGACAAGATATCCCTGATCGGCTTCGGCTGCATGCGCTGGCCGATGGTCAAAGGTCCCGACGGAAAAGACGTCATAGACCAGGAGGCCGTGAACGAGATGGTGGACTATGCCCTTGCCAACGGCATAAACTACTTCGACACCTCCCCGGTGTACCTGCAGGGGCAGTCGGAAGCCGCGGCCGGCGCCGCCCTTTCGCGCCATCCCCGCGAGAGCTATTACCTTGCCACCAAACTGTCCAATTTCTCGGACCACAGCGCCCAGGCTTCCATCGAGATGTACCGTGAGTCCTTCCGGCAGCTGCGCACCGACTACTTTGACTACTACCTGCTGCACTCGATAGGCCGGGGCGGTTCCCGCGCCTTTATGAGCCGCTATGCCGAAAACGGCCTCCTGGACTTCCTCCGAAAGGAAAAGGCCGCCGGACGCATTCGCAACCTGGGCTTCTCCTTCCACGGAGCCCGCAGCGAGTTCGACTACTTTATGGAACTCTTCGACCGGGGCGAGCTTCTCTGGGACTTCTGCCAGATAGAGATGAACTATGTGGACTGGAAGCACGCCGACGGTGTGCGCAACGTCAATGCCGACTACCTGTATGAACAGCTGGACAGACGCGGCATCCCCATCGTCATTATGGAGCCCCTGCTGGGAGGCCGCCTGGCCAGGGTCCCCGCCGGCATCCTGAGGCAGATGAAAGAGAGGGAACCCGACTCCAGCGCCGCCGCCTGGGCTTTCCGCTTTTGCGGCAGCTATCCCCGCGTGCTCTGCATCCTCTCGGGTATGACCGATATGGATCCCCTGGTGGAGAACGTGAACACCTTCTCCCATTTCAGGCCCCTGGATCAGTCCCAGCGCGATTTCCTGGAAGATATGGCGGTGGAGATGATGGAGAAGTATCCCCTCGTGAACTGCACCGACTGCAAATACTGTATGCCCTGCCCCTGGGGCATAGACATCCCGGGAGTGTTCCAGCACTACAACCGCTGCATCACCGAGGGCAGCTATGCCAGTTCGGCCTCGCAGAAGGACTACCACCGCCTCAAGCGCGCCTACCTTGTGAGCTATGACCGTGCCGTTGAACGCATCCGCCAGGCCGACCACTGCATCTCCTGCGGCGAATGCCTGTCACACTGCCCCCAGAGCATAGCTATCCCAGCGCAGCTCCGACGGATTGCGAAATACGTGGAAAGCCTGAAACAGGATACTCTCTAGAACTTGACTATCTGCTCCTTCCAGCTCTGGCCATTGCATTTTACCACAACGGAGTAAACTGAAGGAGGCAGATTCTCGATATTCACATACACCGGATCGAAGACGGAGCCCTGCGCGCTTATCTGCATCAAGCGGCTTCCGTTTCCGTTATGCACGCTCACTTCCACAGTGCCCGACACATTGGCTCCGGTCCTTACATAGAAACCCTTCTGAACCAGCACGGGATATACCTGCACATCGTTCAGGGTCTCGCTTGTACGCACCACTATTTCGTAGAGCATATTGGCCGATGCCCCCGCAGGATCCCTGGCCGATATCAGGAGAGTCGCATAACCCTCCCTCACGCCTACGACCTGCATCTTGCCTTCGGGCAGAACTGTGATGGAAACCGCATCACCGCTGATGTCGGTGGAATAGGAGAGGAAGTCCTCGTCGCTGTCGGAGAACAGTTCCCCGAGGACTATGACAGCCACCTGGCCGGGATTTGCAATGAGCAGCTCCTTCTTTTCGGCCACGGGCACGGGAGCGTGGTTCGGGAGGATGGTATAGCTGAGGCTGGCCTCGGCGCTGAGACCTCTGCGGTCGGTGGCCTTGAATACTGCCGTATATTTTCCGGCCGATGCCCTCCCGGCATTCAAGGTGGCCACGCCGCTGGCGGGATCGAAGCTGAGGGCGTTGGACCCGGGAGTGCAGCTCAGGGTGAGCACGTCGCCCTCATCCGGATCGCTGGCGCTCATCTTTACGCTGGCCGAACCTCTGGCTTTGAGTACGAGCGTAGTGGCATCCAGAGTCACGGTAGGTGCCACGGAGGCCTGTATCGTATATTCCAGGTTGGCCTGCGCGCTCAGTCCGCCCTTGTCGGTGACTTTGAAAACGGCGGTGTATTTGCCGGGGGCAGCCTTCGATGCATCGATAGTTGCCAAGCGCGTCGAAGAGTTGAAAGTAAGGGCGGCCGATCCGGGAGTGCAGCTGTATGTGAGCACGTCGCCGGGATTGGGATCGCCTCCGCTTACCGAGACGGTTGTCGTCTCGTATGTCTTAAGATTCAGGCTGCTCGCGCCCAGGACGATTGAAGGAGCCTCGTTCTGAGGATCGGGATCATCAGGGTCGGGGTCGTCAGGGTCGGGGTCGTCGGTGCCGCCGCCTCCGCCTTCACCGCCTTCGCCGCCGGGAGTCTCACCCTGCGCCAGGGCATACTGGAAGGCAGCCAGGGCGTCCAGCTTTTTGCCGACAGCAGAGCTGCCGCCGATAGTGCTGCCAAGGCCGCCCATAATGTAGGACCTGCACTTATCGGCCGTAAAACCGGACTTGCCGAAATAGGAAACCAGAAGGGCTGCAACGCCGCTGGCGTGGGGGCAGGCCATCGAGGTTCCGGCCCACTCTACGCCGGCATAGCCGGACGATGCATACTGTGTGGGGAGGGTGCTCCAGATTGAATTGGCGCTGGAGGTTCCTTCACCGCCGGGTGCGGCGATGTCCACCCAGCTGCCGTAATTGGAGTACGACGCCTTGTTGCCGTTTTCACGGAAGGCTCCTACTGCAATTACAGGGGTATATGCGCAGATAGGGTCGTAGTTTATGTTTTCGTTGCCTGCGGCGAAGAAAACCAGACCGCCTTTCATTGGCGAATCGGCCTTCTGATTGCCCTGGGCGTCACAGCCGGCATAGCGGATGAAGTAGTCTATGGCCGCCTTGATGGCACTCGGTATGGACATCTGGCGGTAGTAGTTGAGCTCGGAGCTGGAGACGCGGCCGTCGTTGTTGGTATCGGCATAATAGCCCCAGCTGTTCTGGGAAATGACGGCTCCGTGGTCGGCGCCCCATTTTATGGCGTTGGCGGCTTCGTCATCGTCTTCATCTCCGCTGTATTCTTCATCTTCGTCATAATCGCCGAAGATCTGGCAGGACATTATCCTCACGCCGGCGATGCCCTTTGCTGCGTCACCACCGGCAACGCCGCATACGCCCACGCTGTTATTGTTTACGGCCGCTACGGTTCCGGCCACGTGGGTGCCGTGCCCCAGGTCGTCTTCGTGGAGCCAGTTCAGATCCCAGTTGTCGTCCCAGAAATTGTAGCCGTGATGGCCCTGGGCGTCGGACCACATATTGTCCTCAAGGTCGGGGTGGGTGTAGCACACGGCCTCGTCCACCACCGCCACAATCACTTTTGAGCTGCCCACGGTATAGTTGCTCCATACCTGCTGGACGTTGATATCGGCCCCGGAGGTGCTATTGTTTATATAGTGCCACTGGCGACTCAGAAGGGGGTCATTGAATATGGCCCTGCGGCGGATGCGGTGGACGGGCTCGGCCTTCTCCACCCATTCCAGGGATTCCAGTCCGGCCGATGCCCTCGTGAGGGGAAGCGCCCTGCCGAAACGGACTTTGTAGAAACGGTGAAGCCCCATCTCGCGGCTGCGGGCCTCATATTCTCCGGCATCCGGGAACACGCGGGAAATGCTCACCACGCCAAGCTGCTGCAGCTCGGCATTGACGGATTCACTCCTGGTGAGGCCTTCCTCCCCTGCTTCCAGCAAGGGGGCGATGTCTTCACTTACCTCTATGGTGAGGGCGCCGGGAATGCAGGCGCTTTCGTTCAGGACGGTATTTTCGGTGGCGGGGTCACCGCCTGCGTTTTCCTTTACGGTACAGCTCAGCGCTACTAATGCGGCCAGCGCCAGGGCAAAGATTATTCCACAGTTTCTCATATCCTGCAAATATACGCTTTTCCCGCCAAAAAAGAAAACCGGCCGCCCTGTTTGAGGGCAGCCGGATAGGAAATCCGTGCGGGCCTGAGGGGCCGCGCAGCCGTCAATTCCGCTCTTAGCGAAGCTTGGTGTAACCGTAACGGGCCTCGTCGGCGAGTTCGATCTCGATGCGCATAAGGCGGTTGTACTTGGCGATACGGTCGGTACGGCTCAGGGAACCGGTCTTGATCTGACCGCTGTTGGTAGCCACGGCGATATCGGCAATGGTGGTGTCCTCGGTTTCGCCGCTGCGGTGGCTGGTCACGGTGGTGTAACCGTGGCGGTGGGCCATCTCGATGGCATCCAGGGTCTCGGTGAGGGAACCGATCTGGTTCACCTTGATGAGGATGGAGTTACCGGCACCCATTTCGATACCCTTCTGCAGGTACTTCACGTTGGTTACGAAGAGGTCGTCACCTACGAGCTGGCAACGGTCGCCGATAGCCTTGGTGAGCTTCACCCAACCTTCCCAGTCTTCCTCGGACAGGCCGTCCTCGATGGAGTCGATAGGATACTTGGTGATGAGCTGCTCCAGATATGCGATCTGCTCCTCGGTGGTGAGCTTCTTGCCGTTAGGATCCTTCTTCTTGCCGTCCTTGAGCTGCTTGTAGTCATAGTAGAAGGTATCACCCTCCTTGAAGCAGAACTCGGAAGCGGCGCAGTCCATAGCGATCTTCACATCCTTGCCAGGTACGTATCCGGCGTTCTTGATGGCCTCGATAATGCAGTCAAGGGCATCGTCGATACCGTTGAGCTTGGGAGCGAAACCACCTTCGTCACCCACAGCGGTGGAAAGGCCGCGGCCTTTGAGAACCTTCTGCAGGGCGTGGAAAACCTCGGCGCCGATACGGACGGCCTCGGCCTCGCTGCTTGCACCCACGGGACGGATCATAAACTCCTGGAATGCGATGGGGGCATCGGAGTGGGCACCGCCGTTGATGATGTTCATCATAGGAACGGGAAGAACATAGGCGTTGGTGCCGCCCAGGTAACGGTACAGGGGCATGCCAAGCTCTGCGGCGGCAGCCTTTGCAACGGCCAGGGAGACGCCCAGGATGGCGTTTGCACCCAGCTTGCTCTTGGTAGGAGTACCGTCAAGCTCAATCATTGCCTTATCGATGGCGCGCTGCTGAGTAGCATCCATACCGATGATTTCGGGGGCAATCACTTTGTTAACGTTCTCCACAGCTTTCAGGACGCCCTTGCCGCAATAGCGCTTGGGGTCACCGTCACGAAGCTCGAGAGCCTCGTTCTCACCGGTAGAAGCTCCGGAGGGCACTGCTGCCACACCTACGAAACCGGAATCCAGGGTAACTTCAACTTCGATGGTAGGATTTCCACGGGAATCCAGGATTTCCCTACCGAAAACGGATACAATCTGCATAATTTTATTGAGTTAAATAAGGTATTGCTTAAAATTCAGCGCAAATTTACTGATTTTCGCTCAATTTAGCAAACAGGCCGATGCCGATGGAATAAAACAAAGAACCCCCGGTCGATTTCTCGATCGGGGGTTCCGAAGAACGGCAGCTACCTACTCTCCCACCTGGTGGGGCAGTACCATCGGCGATGGTGAGCTTAACTTCTCTGTTCGGAATGGGAAGAGGTGGTTCCTC
>JAGCYC010000018.1 GCA_017961015.1 Bacteroidales bacterium
CAGGTTGCTCTCGATGATGGCCATATACTTGAGCTCCATCGGGAGGTCGTACTTGCGGAAGGTCTCTTCGAAAATGGGGAAGTAGTACTGCGAAAGAGCCATCATCTGGGCCATCCTGCGCGGCATTTTCTCCGAATACATAACCATATAGCCCTTCACGGTCTCGTTGTACGGGAGGCTTATGAAGGCGTTCATCCTCTGGAGCCGGTCCATCAGCACGGAATCGGGCACGTCGGTGGAAAAGCGCACCGAGTCCATATTCACCAGGGGCTCCTCCCTGGGGGGCTGGCGGTTCAGATACCATCGGCCCAGAAGGGTGTCGGTAGATGCGGGCGGCGTTTCGGCCTCGGTCATCTGCTCCATCGCCTGGGCGGTCTTGTTCTCGTTTTCTCCGGAGAGCTTTTCAATGAGGGCTTCCTGCTGGAAGCGGAAACTGTCCACCTGCTGTCGGAGGCTCTGCACCTCCAGCTTAAGGCGGGCGTTTTCGCGGCGCAGCTGCCGGGGCGACTTCCATCCGTCGGCCCCCGCCGGCAGGACTGCAGCAAGCAGGAATATTGCTGTGAGTATATTTCTCATTTTCAGAATCTTAGGCCGATGCTTACTCCCATTGCCGCCGGCGACTGGGCATAGAGGGTGGGCTGGAGTGCCGGCTCTACCCGCAGGGAGATGTCGTCCGTTACTTCGAAGCCTACCATATAGGCGAAAACGTTGGCGTCTATCACCTGGACCAGGTAAAAGAGGGCGGTGGCCAGGATGGAATAGTCGCGGTAGCGGCGGTAAACGTCGCGGTAGTATTTTGCGGTTTCGGCGCTCTGGGGCGGTTTTACTACGTTGGGATCCGTACTGTTGGCAAGGTCGTAGGTGTTTTTCCAGCGCAGGTACTGGCGGTTGTTATCGGCCCAGAAATGGGCTCCGCCGGCTATCAGTCCGAGATACAGGGGTACTTTCCAGGCTTCGCCGTTGTAAATCTGTCCCAGTCCGGGAAGCAGGAGGGAATACATCGTGGACTTTGCCGGGGAAGGTACCCTGGTGGGGTCCTTGTAGCAGACGGCTCCGTCCAGGAACGAGCCCCAGTAGGTAAGGGCCGCTCCAGCGTAGGAAATGTAGCTGAGTGTCTGGAAGCGGGCCTCGCCGGTGTTCCTGAACTGGTTGCCGTAATAGATGCCCAGGCCCACTCCGGCGCCTATTCCGCCGTAGATTATGGGAAGTTTCCAATAGTCGCGGTTATAGATCTGGGTACCGCCCACAAGTATGGCCGATCCCATCGTAAGAGTGCGGAGAGAAGCCGTCCTCTTGTGTGCCAGGCCGCCGAAATACTCCTTGAAGGAGAAAAGCTTGGACGTGTCCGTCTTGCTTTCCAGGGTGGTGTCGGCATAGGTCTGGGTGAAAGCGTCGCGCTTGAACTGGTCGTCGCGGTACTGGGCCTTCAGGGAAAGGCTCAGGGCAAGGAAAGCAAGCGCCGCTGTCAGGATTTTTCTCATATCCTCCTGTCAAGGGCTTCCACGAGCTGGCTTATCTGCTCGTCGGAGTCGAAGCGTATGGTAAGGGTGCCCTTGCCCTCGCGGCTGCGTTTGAGGGAGATGTTGTCGCCGAAGTATCGGCCTACGTTCTCGAGGAGCCGGTAGTAGAGGTCGGGCAGGGGAGTGTCTTCTTCCTTCGGGGCCTTGTCCTTGTCGGGGGCGCTGGTCTGAAGGGCCTTGATGCGTTCCTCCAACTGCCTTACGGAGAGGTTGTTGCGGACTATGAGGTCGCAGAGGAACTCCTGCAGCTGGGGATCTTCCACGCCCAGGAGCACCTTGGCGTGGCCAACGCTCACGAGACCAACCTTCACGTCGTGCTGCACTTTGGCGGGCAGTTTGAGAAGGCGCAGCTGGTTGGCTACCGAGGCGCGTTTTTTTCCGACTCGGTCGGCCATCTGCTCCTGGGTGAGCCTGCACTCCTCCATCAGGCGCTGGTAGCTCATCGCAAGTTCGATGGGATCCAGGTTTTCCCTCTGGATGTTCTCCACTATGGCCATCTCCAGCATACCCTGATCGGAGGCGTCGCGGATATAGGCGGGAATCATTTCCATTCCGGCCAGGCGGGAGGCCCTGTATCGGCGTTCACCGCTGATTATCTGGTATTTGCCTTCTCCTTTGCGCCGTACGGTAATGGGCTGGATGAGGCCGAAGGTACGGATGGAATCGGCCAGTTCCTGAAGGGCTTCGCTGTCGAAGCTCATACGGGGCTGGTAGGGATTGGGTTCAATCAGGTCCACCGGTATGCGGAGCACGTCCGAGGTATCCTGAGGCTGCCCTTCGGGGGAAACCACCTCCTTGTTTATGTATCCGACGGGTTTGCGCAGCTGCGAGAGGTCTTCGCCGCCCAGGAGGGCTCCCAGCCCTTTGCCCAGGCCATACTGATTCTTAGCCATTGTTTCTGTCCAGGACTTCTTTTGCGAGATTCATATAATTGGAGGTGCCGTTGTTCATCACGTCGTACAGGATGATGGGCTTGCCGTAGGAAGGTGCCTCCGACAGACGTATGCTCCTTTGGATTATGGTGTTGAATACCATATCTTTGAAGTGTTCGCGGAGCTGCATCACCACCTGGCTGTGAACCTTGGTGCGTCCGTCGAACATAGTGACCACGAAACCCTCGATGGTGAGTTTGGGATTGATGCCTCCCTGGACCAGGCGTATGGTCTGGATGAGCTTGGCCAGGCCTTCCAGGGCAAAGAATTCGGGCTGGACGGGAATCATCACCGAATCGGCGGCTGCAAGGCAGTTCACCGTAATGAGTCCGAGCGAAGGGGAGCAGTCGATGATGATGAAGTCGTAGTCGTCCCTGATTGGGGCGAGGGCCTTTTTGAGGGCGCTTTCCCTTTCGGGAGCGTCCAGCATCTCGATTTCGGCACCCACGAGATTGATGTGGGAGGGTATCATATGAAGCTTTTCGAGCTCGGTCTGTATAAGTGCGTCCTTTGCGGGAAGTTTGCCGATAAGGACCTCGTACAGAGTCCTTTTCTGTCCGTCTTCGGGATCGAAGTTGAGGCCGGACGTGGTGTTGGCCTGAGGATCGGCGTCTATTATGAGCACTTTTTTCTCCAGCACGGCCAGTGATGCCGCGAGGTTTATGGCGGTGGTGGTTTTGCCCACTCCGCCCTTCTGATTGGCTATGGCGATGACTTTACCCATATGAGTCGTTTTAACTCACAAAGATAAGAATAAAATCCGAGATAGGAAGAAAAAATGTTCCACAAAGTTCCACACCCTAGGCAGGGTCCACGTCCAGGGCAATGTGGCCGCTGTATTTCCGGCTCTTTTCAAAGGCCGATACAAGCGCTGCCAGGCAGTCTTTCCTTTCCGCAAGCTTTTTGTCCCGCGGAAGCATCAGGCGTATCTGCCTGAGGTACTCTCCGCCAAGCCTGTCGGGGGCGGGGGAATAGGGGCCGACAGGATTGGGCAGCCCCGAAGAAACCATTTCCCTGGCAAGCTCCCGGGCCATTTTTTCCAGCCTGGGCTCGTTGGAATCGTGCAGGATTATGTGGATGAGTCTGGTAAGGGGAGGATAGCCGAAGCGGAGCCTTTCCTGAAGGAGCCTTGCAGGGGCGTCGCTGCCGATGGCCCCGAACACCGGATGTCCGGGTTCCCTGGTCTGAATCACGAAGACGGCCTGCTGCCCGCGGCGGCCGCACCGGCCCCTGAACTGCTCCAGGAGCTGCAGGGCCTTTTCGTCGGAGCGGAAGTCCTGCTGGGCCAGGATGTTATCGGCCTGGATGATGCCGACCATCGCGAGGGAAGGGAAGTCGAAGCCTTTGGTGAGCATCTGGGTGCCCACCAGGATATCCAGTTTTCCCTGGGCGAAGTCTTTTACGAGCGAAGCCTCGCTTTGAGCGCTGTCGCTGTCCAACCTTCCGATCCTGGCGTCGGGGAAGGCCGATACCAGTTCTTCCTCTATCCTCTGGGTTCCGGCGCCGAGTGGCTGGAGGGCCTCGCCGCATTTAGGACAGATTCCAGTATATGCTTCTGTATGACCGCAGTAATGGCAGAGCAGGCGGTCGGGATTGCGGTGAAGGCTCAGGCTTACGTTGCAGCGGGGACAGCGAGGGATATATCCGCAGCTGCCGCACTGCAAGGCAGGCGCCCAGGAGCGGCGCGAGCGAAGCAGCAGGACCTGCTTACCGCTGTCCAGGGTTTCGCGTATGAGGGCGAGCAGCTTTATGGACAGGTGGTCCACCATACCTTTCTTGCGCCATTCGGCCCGCGTGTCGATTATCTGTATGCTGGGATCTTCTCCCTTGAAGTAGCGCTCCTTCAGTTCGACTTTTACAAAACGGCCGTTGATGGAGTTGTAAAGCGATTCCATTGAAGGCGTGGCACTTCCGAGCAGCACCCTGGCCCCGTGGATGCGTCCCAGCATTATGGCGCTTTCCCGGGCGTGGTAACGCGGGGCGGGGGAGCTCTGCTTGTAGGAGCTGTCGTGTTCCTCGTCCACTATTATGAGGCCCAGCTCCCTGAATGGCAGGAACAGGGCCGATCTGGTTCCGAGCACCAGGCGTGCGCCTTCCCTGACTGCCTGGGCCGTCCTTGCCCGGCTGCCCTGGGGTAGGGCGCTGTGGTAAACCGCCATATTCGGAATGTACTGCGAAACCCTTTCCTGAAGCTGCCGTGAAAGTGCTATTTCGGGCACCAGGTAAAGCACGCTTTTCCCCTTTTTCAGGCACTCCCTGGCAAGGCTCAGGTACAGCTGCGTCTTGCCCGATCCGGTAACCCCGTGAAGCAGTACGGTCTTTCCTGCGTCAAAACCCTTCTCTATACCCTTCAGGGCCGATTTCTGGGCAGGGCTGAGCACTATCTCCGGAGCGGTGTCC
This sequence comes from Bacteroidales bacterium, assembly GCA_017961015.1. Taxonomy (GTDB): domain Bacteria; phylum Bacteroidota; class Bacteroidia; order Bacteroidales; family UBA932; genus Cryptobacteroides. Next base: position 4,853 of record JAGCYC010000018.1, read on the forward strand.
CCGGGGGGTACCTCACCGCTCAGCAGGGCCTTCAGCCGGGACAGTTCGCCCTGGTATCGGCCTCTGGTTTCCTCCTTGCGGGCCTTTAGGATTTTTTCTTCCAGAAGGGCTATCCTTTCCCGAAGCCTTTCGGTGGCCCTTTCACGGGCGGCTTCACTTTCGGTCTTTTCCAGGGGATAGGCGGCCTTGTATACTTCTCCGACCGAGCAGAGGTAGTACTTCGCGATTTCCCTCCAGAATTCCAGCTCCGCCTCGCTTACGGGAGGCAGGGGCAGGGGGGTGGCCCGGAGGATCTTACCCTTTATTCCATCGGCATTTACGTCGGTTTTGCTCACTATTCCGGTGTAGCTTTTTCCGGCGAAGTTCACTTTCACTCTCTCTCCGATGCTTACCGGCTCCTGGACGGAATACACGGGCTCCCACTCCAGGCGGAGCGGCAGGATTACCTGTATGAATTTTTCTTCCTCCATAGGGGCCGACAAGTGTTCAAAGTTAGTGATAAAAAGCAAAAAGTCAAGCGAAGTTTTGACAAATCAGATACTTTGCCTAAATTTGTCGCCGATATGAAAAAGATTCTTACCGCCTGTATCTTAGGCCTTTCCATCCTGGCCTGCCCCGTACTGTATTTTACGGTAGGCCCCGAGCTTACTCCGCTCCAGCTGGATACTCTCCGTATCCTGGGAATGATAACCCTCTGCAGTGTGCTCTACTGCTTCATCGTAGGCGAGCTCACCGGTAACAATTCCCAGATGGACAAACTCTGGAGCCTGCTCCCCATCGCCTATATCTGGGTGATCGCCGCCAAGGGAGGCTTCTCGCCCCGTCTTGTGCTTATGGCTGTTCTCATTACGGCCTGGGGCGCCCGCCTTACTTTCAACTTCGGCCGCAAGGGTGCTTACAAGCTCAAGTTCTGGGAAGGCGAGGAGGATTACCGCTGGGTGGTGCTCCGTGACAAGAAGGAGTTCCAGCCTCATTGGAAGTGGATGATTTTCAATCTCTTCTTTATTTCCCTGTATCAGAATGTCCTGGTGCTTATGCTGGTTTTCCCTGCCCTCGTAGGTATGGAATCGGCCGCTGCAATCGGCTTTGCCGATATCCTCGCTGCCGTCCTTGCTCTTGGTTTCCTTATCTGCGAAACCATTGCCGACGAGCAGCAGTGGCACTTCCAGAGCCGCAAGTGGGCGATGATCCGTGCCGGCCAGAAGCTTGAGGAACTGCCCGAACCTTACCGCCTCGGTTTCAACACCCGCGGCCTGTGGGGCCTGAGCCGTCATCCCAACTACTTCGGCGAACAGGGATTCTGGATTGCCATCTACGTATTCTCGGTGGGTGCAGGAGTAGGTATTGTGAACTGGAGTGTAATAGGCGCCCTGCTTCTGGTGGTGCTCTTCGTAGGGAGCAGCACCTTCGGAGAGGAGATATCAATGTCCAAGTATCCGGCCTATTCCGAATACCGTGATTCTCGTCCCCGCTTCATTCCGGTGCCCGGGAAGAAATAGTCATAAGCCCTTTTTTGCAGTAAACGGAGCCGTTTTTTCGGTTCCGTTTTTTTTGCTAACTTTGCGGGCTTTTTTGAATATTGAAATGAAAAAACCTATTCTTCTGGCAGCCTTGATGCTGTCTGTATGCGTGGCGGCTCAGGCCCGTGTGATTGACCGCGGCCTTGGTGATCCCCGTGCAGTTTTCATCCCCAAGGGGAATGTGGCGGTAGGAGCTTCCTTCGGTTATGACCGTCTGGCGGCTACGGGCGATGATGCCGGTTCCGGTGCCTCTGTGATTGGCCTTGTGACCGGAGTGAAGGGCAATGTGAATGTATTCGATGCTTCGCTCAATGGCGCCTGGTTCTTCCGTGACAATATGTCCGTGGGCATCCGCCTTGGTTATACCAACACCGGACTGGACCTTGACAATGCATCCCTGATGTCTATGCTGGAGATGTCCAACAAGCACTATATGCAGGAGCAGCTTACCGCATCGCTCGCGGCACGCGCGTATATACCTCTTTTCAATTCCAAGGTGCTCGCCCTCTTTGCCGAGGGCCGTCTGAACGGCGCCTTCGGCTATGACAAGAATTTCCAGAACACCGAAAGGGGTAAGGAAGGCACCTTCGGCAATGTTACCAGCCTTTCCCTTGGAATCTATCCCGGCGTTTGCGTTTTCGTGACAGACTTTGTCTCGTTCGAGCTGTCCCTGCCTCTTCTGGAGGGTGGCTATGAGTGGATAGACCAGACTACCGGACGTGAGCATCCCGCCAAAATGTCCCGCGGCTTCGTCCATTTCAAACCCGGCCTGCTGGGGATCAATCTCGGCATTGCCTTTCATTTTTAGACTATGAAGAAAGTATTGTATATTGCTACGGCCGCCCTTGCCCTGGCCGCCTGCGCAAACAAGAATGACCTTGCACACGAAGAAGTTGTGGCCGAGGTCCTGAGCTTTGCAATCGAAGGCCAGGAATCTGTCTATATCGACGGCTCCGACAGGAACATCTTCGTGGTGATGCCCCACGACAGCGACCTTACTTCCCTGAAAGTTAGCGAGTTTACTTACACCGACGGCGCAAAGTGCAGCCTGGACCTCAAGGCAGGTGATACAATAGACCTTAGCGAAGCTGTGCATTTCGCCCTCACTACCTACGACGTTTATCAGTGGACCATATCGGCCGAAAAGAAGGATGCCCCGAGCAATCCTGATCCTGGTACCGATCCTGGTACAGACCCTGGTACAGACCCTGGAACTGATCCGGGAACCGATCCTGGTACAGATCCGGGCACTGACCCTGGTACTGATCCGGGAACTGATCCTGGAACCGATCCTCAGCCTGATCCGCTCAAGGACGGTCCCCAGCTCTATAATATGAGCTTTGACTATTGGTCCAAGAGCAGCAGCGTGGACCACGCCTATGCTTCAAGTGCCACTTCGGCCGAAAAGATCTGGGCCGAAGCCAATTCTACCACCGGCGGCTGGCTGTTCAACGCCCCCGTCGCTGTTCCGGAGTCTTCCTTCCTGGCTGTATCAGGGACTGGCAAGAAGGCCCTCAAGCTTCAGACTCAGGATGTACTTAGTAAACTTGCAGCAGGTTCCATCTTTACCGGAACTATGGGCTCTATCAATGTCTCCACTATGAGCGCCAGCGTCAACTGGGGTGTGCCTTTTACCAGTCGTCCCCGAGTACTGGAAGGTTATGCCTGCTACAAGCCCAAGACCATCGACAAGGCTCAGTCTCCAGTAGCCGACCAGAAAGGCAAGCTTGACAAAGGCCATATTATGGTGATCCTTTCCGACTGGGACAAGCCTTATACCATTACTCCTCCCAACTCGCTTCTGGATTTCGACAACAATCCCGGAATCATCGGCTATGGCAAGGCGGTCTTCGACCATAACATGGACGAGTACGAGAAGTTCTCCATCGAGATCGAATACCGTTCCGACCGCACTCCTACTCTGGCTACCATAGTGTGCGCATCCAGCGCCCTCGGCGATTACTTTACCGGCGGCGTGGGCTCCATCCTCTACGTGGACGAGCTCAAGTTCTGGTACTAGTATCGGCTTGGATATAAAGATTACGGCTTGCAGTTATTTCCGCTGCAAGCCGTTTTTCATATCAGGAGGTCTTCCACCCCGAGCTTCGGCACAAAGTGTACTCCTTCTTTGCGGTAGTAGCTGAGGCTTCCGCTTTCGTGGACTTTCGTGAGCACCGCCACCTCGGCCCTTTTGCCCAGGGCTATCAGGGCGATGGGATCGGCCTTAAGGCCAAGGGCTTGCTTGAGCGCATCTTTCCTGAAGTTCAGCACGAAGACTCCGGCGAGGCCCATCTCGGTTGCTTTCAGCAGTATGCTCTGCGCCGCGAAGCCCATATCTATATCCACGGCCCGGTCTTCCGGAACGCTGCTGCAAATAATAATGTAGGCCGATGGCTCCTTGCCTTTTTCCGGCAGCTGCAACTCCGGCAGGGCTCCTCCGAGAACGATGTGGGGGAGTACAGCCGTGGACATTTCGCCTGTTACAAGGTGATAGCGCAGCGGCTGGCGGTTCATCCCCGAGGCCGAAAGCGACGCCGCCTGCACCAGTGTCCTGAGTTCGCTTTCGTTCACGACGCGGGACGGGTCGAAGCTCCGGCAGCTGCGGTTTCGGTGCAGCAGGGTGTCCAGGGACGGGTTTTTGTGCTGCTGGACTTTCTTCGGACGCTCTTGAAGCTCCTGCGCCCGCTTTTCAAGATAGTTGTCGGCCATTGCTCTGAATTTTCCGTAAAGGTAGTCAAGTCCCGCAAGTTTTCCAAACGCGACCCGCCGTCATTCCAGTTCCCTGAGCCTGCCGAAGGGCCGGCTTGTTCCCTCGTAATTCCCGGCTTGATTCCTCGTCATTCCCGGCTTGACCTGGAATCTCCGTCCCCTGAGCCTGCCGAAGGGCCCGAGAGGCCGGCGAATCCATCACCCACCCGCCGCTGAAAATTATTTTTCGGTGCGGTTGCTCCGAAAAACCAATTTTCATCGGACTGGCAAGCCCCCGCACAGGATTCGCCGTGCGCTACGATGACAACGATGGTGGCAGATAAACATCTGATTACCTGAATGTTATGCGTTTACCTTATGCAGCGGAATGCATAAGGTAAATGATTAAATATCTGTATATCAATATATTAACTGCCACCAGTAATCTCTGCGGCGAATCCTTCACCTACC
>JAGCYC010000019.1 GCA_017961015.1 Bacteroidales bacterium
CTGCGACTCCACCGCCGCCAAGATAGTCCTGCCGTCGCCAAGGAGGACGGCCGATGGCATCTGGTCGGTCCAGACTTTGCGGCTGCCGGGGCTTCCGTCGGCCCGTTTTGCCGTCGCCCTGTACTGGCGTATCACCTGGCAGTGCGTGGTCCAGGTCCTGCCCCTGTCCATGGAACGGAGCATGGTGACTCCCGACGATGCGGGGGCCCAGTCATGGTCGGAATCGGTGAAATACACCTGCACTTCGCCGGAAGGCAGCTGCATGGCGTAGGGCTCCCAGGTTATGCTGGTGTAAAGCTCCACTTCCTCGCCCCAGGTCCTTCCCCCGTCGGTACTCCTTTTCATGCACAGTCCGTCGTCCTGGGGAAAACGCTTGTAGCCCTTTACCGCACGATAGGACGCAAAGGCAAGGATGTCTCCGTTGTCCAGTACTACGGCATCGGCTGTGGAATAGGCGCGCGTATCCGGCTCTCCGCCCGAATTTACTATATCCCTGGCCTCGAAAACCCTGCCGCCGCCGGTCCAGTTCATACCATCGGCCGAAAATGCGCAATAGCAGTGCCGGCCTATGCGGGAACTCTGGTAGAAGAGGATATAGCTTCCGTCGGCGAGCTTCTTGACCCTGGGATAATGAAGGTTCCTGTGGCCAAGCTGGGCCTCACCCAGTTCCACGATTGTCCGGTAATCGGCCTCCAGCTTGTAGCGGTTCTCCTTCAGATGGGTATCGGTGCCGTAATTCCGGTTAAGCTCTTCGATGGAATGTATATGCACCTTCTGTCCGAAAAGCGCCGCTCCGGACAGAAGGCAGAGAATACATATACAGAACTTTTTCATCATTTAAGTTTTACTGACAGCCATTCTCCGGGGTAATCCCGGCTCTCGCCCTCCATGTCCTCGAGCTTTATGGAGGACTTGAGCTTGGGACCGGTCTTCATGATATGACACATGTGTATGCGCAGCTGCTCTCCCCTGCCGGGCTTTCCGCCTATCGTTTCCCAGGGGAGGTCCAGCTTGGCGCTGTATCCCAGTTCGCTCCGGACCACATCGGCTTTCCCGTATTCCCAGGCAACGGGTTCCCAGGAGAAGCCGTCCTCCCTGTACAGGGTATAGTCTCCGTTGGCGTTTACGGTGACTTTCCATGTACCCTTGCCTTTCCGGGCGAGAAGTATCTGGACGGCGTCGGAATTCTCCGGGCTGAACGTCACTACGCTTTCGTCGAAGATGTAGCCCCCCAGCTGGAAGGCATCGGCCGTGTAGCCGAAGTCCACATAGGCTTTGGAGCCGCGCTCGCCCCCAAGCATCCAGAGGCCGTCGGGGACGAAGCTGTCCAGGGGCTGGATTTCCAGATCGGCCCGGCCTATACTGCGGCTGCGGTTCACCCAGGCCTTCCTGACCAGGACCTTGCCGCGCTCCCCGCCGTTTGCGGGGTCGTGATAACGCACGGTGGCCGTGGCGATAAGATTGTATTCGTCCAGGCAGTCTATCGAGCCCCAGTATGCCCCGGAAACAGGGAAGGCGGTGGTGACAAGGCCGAAGTTGTCGCCGCACACGTCTCCCACCAGCGCAAATACGCCGTGGTCGTTGCGGTATCGGCCGTTGGTCAGGATTACCATCTCCCCGCCGGGAAGCTTGCAGCTGTACGGGCCGAAGGCTTTGAGATCCTTGTTCACCTGCTTTTTCCTGGGATATGCGGGGCCTCCGTTTTCGCGGATGGAAGCTCCGTCCACATGCCAGTTCTCTTCCATGCTGGTGCGCACGGTTATGGGAGAAATGTCATATACGTCGCGTCCGCTCCATGTTTCCAGAGGCACGACTATCCCCTTCCCGCCGTCCAGGAGCACTGCGGTGGGCATTCCGTCCATGCCGCGCCCGTTCCATATTGTGCGGCTGATGGGCTCGGTGTCGGTCCACAGGGCCATGTCTTTCCCCTGCCAGGTATTGCCGCCGTCGAACGAACGGATTATCGAGGTACAGGCATACGAACCGCCGTCCTTTATCTCCTGGGAGTCGGTCAGATAAAGCTGGATCTCGCCGGAAGGAAGTTCCAGGAAGGCGGGTTCCCAGCAGCGCCCCCGGTAAACCTCACGGGGCTCGCTCCAACTCTCTCCCATATCATCGCTGTATGTCAGCTCGATACCGCAGTTCTCGTTGGTGTTGGGGAGGTCGCTGTAACCGGACTTGTAGCGCCACTGCCAGGCCATCAGTATACGGCCGGAAGACAGCTGGTAGAAATCGGGGTTCACAAACACCTTCAGGTCGTTCCCTACGGTGGATACTGCGCTGTGAGAATGGCGCAGCAGTTTAGCCGGGCCCCAGGTCCTGCCTCCGTCGGTGCTCTTCTTCAGATATATCTCCCATCCGTAATGGTGGTTCTCGAAACTGAAGAGCAGGCTTCCGTCCGAGATTCCCTTGATACGCGGATAATAGAGGTTCTCCTCTACGGTGTAGGGCGCATCCACCACCTCGGTCGAGGTGAATTCCGTGTAGCTGGACTCGTCCCAGGAAAGGCGAACATCACCTTTGTCCAGCCCCGCAAAGCCACGCCCGGCACAGCATCCGGCAAGTATGGCCACCGAGAACAGTATTGCCGATAATCTATTCATAATCACCTATTTTAAAAGTTCGTTCGCCCAAAGCTGGTCATAGTCCAGCGAAACCACTTTCTTAAGATAGCGGCGGGCTGCAAGCTTATGGCCCAGTCCCATCTCACCGAGAGCGCGGGTATAATAGGCCGATGCATTCTTCCCGTCAACGGTGACGCCGGTGGTACCCTCGGCACCATAGAAATTGATGTATTCCTTGATGATGCCGTTCCTGCCTTCCTTCACCATCTGGCGGAACAGGGCCCTGGCTTCGGCCTTGCGGCCGAGTTTCTTCATGGCGAGGCCGGACCAGAAACGCCAGTCCTTGCTGCCCTTGAGCTTGAAGTCCTGATCGGCTGCAAGCTCAAAGTACTTCCGGGCGTTCTCCCTGTCACCGAGCTTTTCGTATGCCAGGCCAAGTTCGTAATTGATCTGGGCATCGTGCGTGGCCCTTTCGTCGACGAGGAACACCTGATGGTTCTCGGGATAGGTAAAGGCCTTGTTGTAAAGGGCTATCGCGGCCTCGGTATCACCCTGGGCCATCTTCTCCTTTCCGGCCAGCACGCATGCATCCACAAAGTTGTCGTGGAAGTTGGCAACGCCTTCGCGGGTGGGGAAATAGCATTTGTCCAGAAGCTCCAGGGCATAGTCGTAGTCGCCGCACATCGTTGCCAGGATAACTTCCTGCGAAAGCGGGTAATAGCGTTTTACGGCTATCTCATGATGGCTCTTGAGCGTCTGGTAACGCTGCTGTACGGGAATGCGTGCGGCTTCGGCCACCTGGTCGCCTTCCTCCAGGTACAGCGGCTGGGGATTAATCTCTATGGCCTTGCTGTAGCAGTCGTAGGCCCTGGCGTAGTCCTTGGTGTGCAGCCAGTTGCCCCAGCCCAGGTTGCGCCAGGCAAGGTCGTCGCGGGGATTCATCTCCGTGCAGCGCTCCCACTCGAGCATGGCGTTGTCGGGCTGCAGGTTGTACAGGAGATTGCCCATATAGTAATGAGGCTTCTCGCTTTCGGGGCAAGCGGCCATGGCAGCCTTGAGCACGTCTATGGTCTCCAGGCGGAAGGGCGCGCAGTAACCGACCGGAAGCGCGAGGGCATCGGCATAGACGGAGTCGTCTCCGCCCAGATAGGCGAGCCAGAGCTTGACGGTGGGCCAGTCCCTGCGGCTGTCGATATCCTTGAGAAGGGCTACGGCAGTGTCCTTGAAACCATTATGCAGATAGAGTATGGCAAGTTCCAGATAGCTCTCGGGTTCGTCCCTCATGAAGCGGCGGAAATCGGCCGGTGAAAGGGTCTGGTGCAGGGCCATGGCATTCACGGGGTCCTCCCTGAGCACATCCTTGAAGATGGCGTCGGACTCGGCCTTGCGGCCAAGTTTTCTCAGGATGCTCCCCTTGAAATCCTTCGCCTGATAATTGCGTCCGTTGTAGGCTATGGCCTCGTCCAGGCGGTCCAGGGCCATCTCCCAATTGCCCTGCTGTGCATATATCTGGGCCAGCTGGGTGTTGGCGCCCGAATTATAGGTATAGTTCCAGGTGGCACGATACAGGGTGTCAAGGGCAGATTCAGTCTTCCCCTGTGCCTTGAGAATCAGGCCCAGATTGTACATGGCCTCGGCATCCTTGGGACGGGTGTAGTCGTGGGTCTGCCTGCGGATTGCGGTGCGCAGATAGGCGGCGGCCTTGTCGTATTCTCCCCTCAGGCGGTACCATACGCCCATCTGGGTATTGGCGCGGGTGTCGCCCGGATCGCGGCGCAGGACCTCTTCGAAATAGTCGGTCGGGTCAATGAATGGATTGTGGAACTGCAGGTTGCGAAGGCCCACCAGGTAGCATTCCTCGGTGTTGGCAATATCGGCCGGCTTCTTGGGACGCTCCACGATGGGAGGCAGCGGCGACGAAGGGTCTTTCACCACAGGAGTGAATGAGAGCATCTGCGAGCCGTCGGCAGCGAGGAGTTCGAGCGTGAGCTCATGCTCCTTGAGCGAGGGATCCACGGCCACGGTTTCCACTACGGGATGGGCGGGGTCTATTGAGAAAGACTTCCTGTAAAGCTCACGGCCGCCGGTGCTGAGCCTGAGGCTCAGTCCGGACATCTTTTCCGTGGCATTGGCACCCACGAGCACCTTTCCGGGCTCCTTGAGCTCCATATTGATGGCGGCATGACGGTTGCCCGCCTTTACGCCTTCCATGTCACGTATCCCGTACCAGTACTGGCTGAAGCTCTTGGTCTCATAAGGGAAGTTCCAGTTGTAATCGGGCTGGTTGTCGCTGTACGCGCCTACCATGAGCTCGATATAGTGACCGGAGGTATCGGTAAGGATCCTGGTGTCCCATTCACTGTTGGGGCCCCACAGCCAGAACTTTCCGCCCTTTATGATATTGTGGTTGCCGGTGAGCATGGTCCCTGCGTGGCGGCCATGGTCGTATCCGGCCACGAAATCGGCCTTCTGGTCGTACACGAACATAGAGTTGGACATATAGTGGTTCTTCCACCAGGAGGCGTCTATACCGTCCTTGTAGAACTCCATGCCGTTGAAGGTCTCATGGGTTACAGGCCAGTGTGCGAACCAGTTCTTGCAGTGGAAAGTCACAAACTCGGTGCTCTGCGGGAAAATAATCTGGTAATTCTCATCCACGTGGGTGGAAACGTTGGACCAGAACAGCATAGAATTGTTGTTCGCCGTACCGTTCATAAGCCGTCCGGTTACTTCCATATAGCTCTTTCCCGGGTAAAGGGTTACGCCGATCGCCCACTGCATACGGTGACGGTACTCGGTTTCACCCACCCATACGGTTTTGGAACCGTCGGGATTGTCCACTATGCGCCAGTCGCAGGGGATATGGGAAGTCTGACGGTGATGATGGAATACGTTCCATTCCACACCGCCGCTTATCCAGGCACCGGTCATACCCACATTGGCGGGCTTCACCACATGGTTATGATAAAAGATGTCGTATCCGTTGGTCTTGTCCACGGCATAGAGCAGGCGGCCGCCTATCTCGGGAAGGATACACAGTTCCACATATTCATTCTCCATATATATGCAGTCGTAGGTCACATCCTCCCTCCTGCGCGTCATATTGTCATTCAGGGGATAAGGATAGACACTCCGCTTTGCTCTCTGATAGGACCAGTCGCGCTCGAAGATAGGAGCCTTTTCGGCCGGATCCAGCAGATAGGTAGGCATCGTAATCTTGCCTTCATAAGCCTTCACTCCTTGCGCATAAGATGGCATTGCAGAAGCAAGCATCAAAAGGACTAACGTTAACAGGATCTTTTTCATATCGTGATGGTTTTTGTTATTTCTGACAGCGCACACCGACATAATTCAGGCAGGAACGGCGGTTGTTGCATATCGTGGCATCGTCGTAGGATACGGCGCCGGCACCGTTATAGCCGGACTTGTCCTTGGCCGGACGCAGCCTTATCCATATTGTCTCCTTGCCCCATACGGCGGCCGAAGAAGGCAGGTTTATGCTGATATACTTGTTCCCGGGAAGATTGTACTGCCTCTGGGAAGAAATGATGGGAAAATC